>DASWRC010000298.1:0-29444 GCA_036403375.1 Pyrinomonadaceae bacterium | reverse complement strand
AAATCTGATTTCACTGACCGCCGACCGCCGACCACCGACTACTGAAATTTATGCAATGGTTAGCTGAAATTTGTGTTCATCGTCCGGTTTTCGCGACCGTGATTGTGATGTTTTTAACGGTCGTCGGCGGGTTTAGTTTCTTCACGCTCGGCGTCGACCGCTTTCCGAAAATCGATTTGCCGACGATTTCGATTTCGACCTCGAACACGGGCGCTGCGCCGGCGGAAATCGAAACCGAAGTGACCGACATTATCGAGGGGGCAGTCAATACCGTTCCGGGCATCGACCAGATGACTTCATCCTCGTCGCGCGGCAGCTCGAACGTGACCCTGACGTTCAATCTCGAAAAAGACCCCGACCAGGCGTATCAGGAAATTCAGCAGAAGATTTCGACGGTCGTCAATCGCCTGCCGGAAACCGCCGACCCCCCGGTCGTGCGTAAATCCGACCCCGATTCGCAGCCGGTTTTGATTTATGCCATCAGCGCGCCGCGCAACATGAATTTGGTCGAACTCAACGATTTCGTCGAAACCAACATTCAGGAGCGTATTCAATCGGTTGACGGCATCGGCGAAGTCATTATTTTCGGCGGGCGCGAGCGGCAAATCAAAATTTACGTCGACCCCGTCCGGCTGCGCGCTTTTAACCTTTCGATTACGGAAGTCTCGAACGCCATTCGCAATCAGAACGTTGAGCTTCCGGGCGGAAGTTTGATTGAAGGCGCGCGCACGTCGGGGCTCCGCACGATTAGCAAACTCACGGAAGTCAGCCAGTTTAGCGACGTCGTCATCACGTCGCGCAACGGTTTTCCGATAAAAATCAAGGACATCGCGCGCGTCGAGGACGGCGGCGCCGACGCGAGCTCGGCGGCTTCGCTCGACGGCACGCAGTCGCTCTATCTCGCGATTCGCAAACAATCCGGCTCGAATACGATTGCGCTGATTAACGGCGTCAAGGAGCGTATGAACCAGATTATCCCGACGCTGCCCAAGGAGATGAAGGTCGTCGTTACGCGCGACCAGTCGGAATTTATCGAAAACAGCTTGCACGCCATCGAAGAACACCTTGTTTTAGGCGGCTTGTTTGCGGCAATTATCGTTTTCTTCTTCCTGTGGAATTTCCGCTCGACGCTGATTTCGGCGCTCGCGATTCCGACTTCGATTATCGCGGCTTTCGCTATTATCGCGGCGCTCGGCTATTCGCTCAATCAGATGACGATGCTCGCGCTCACTTTGATGGTCGGCATCGTTATCGACGACGCGATTGTCGTGCTTGAGAACATTTATCGCTACGTCGAAGAAAAGGGCATGGACCCGTTTCAGGCGGCGATTGAAGGCACGCGCGAAATCGGTCTGGCGGTTTTGGCGACGACGCTTTCGCTGCTGGCGGTGTTTATCCCGGTCGGTTTTATGACCGGCATCGTCGGACGCTTTATGTCGTCTTTCGGCTTAACGAGCGCGGCGGCGATTGCCGTCTCTTTGATTGTTTCATTTACCTTGACGCCGATGCTCGCGGCGCGCTGGATTAAACCGCATAAAGAAAAAGAAGACGACCTCAACGAGGAAATCGAAAACGTCAGCGCGGTCGGTGAAGGCGAAGCCGGCAGAGTCAAGGGCGACGCGGGCGTCGAAGCGCATTACGAAGAGCCGAAAACCAATCAAAACGACGCGCGGGGAAGCGAAAAAGACAGTAAAGACAGTTGGTTTTACAGCCGAATCGACGCGACCTACACCTGGCTTCTAAAACTTTCGATGCGTTTTCGCTGGGCGGTCGTGCTGATTTGTATTCTCGTCGTCGCTTCGATTTACCCGCTTTTCAAAGTCGTCGGGATGGCGTTTCTTCCGGACGAAGACGAATCGGCGTTTCAAATCTCGCTGCGCGGACCGCAGGGGACTTCGCTCTCGGCAACGCAGTCAATTCTCGACCGCATCGCGCGCGACATTCGTGAACAGCTTCCGGGCGTGAAAAACACACTGGTTCAGGCAGGCGGTTTCGGCGGCGGCGGCGGCGGCGGTTCGAGCAACTCCGGCAATGTCAACGTCAGTCTCGTCCCGGTAGACCAGCGCCAGTTTTCGCAAGCCGAATTGATTAACCGGACGCGCGGCATCCTGAAAAAATATCAATCGAAGGATTACCGCATCAACGCTTCGGCGTCGTCTTCGATTTCCGGCAGTTTGGGCTTGGGACGCGGCGGTTCGGGCGTCGGCTATTACATCGCCGGTCCCGATATGGACATGCTTCAGAAATATGCCGACCAACTGGTCGAAAAAATGAAGCAGGATCAGACTTTCCGCGACCCGGACAGCTCGTTCGATGCCGGAACGCCCGAAATTCAGGTGACGATTGACCGCGATAAAGCAGCGGATTTAGGCGTTAAAGCGGGCGATGTCGCAACCGCGCTCAATACTTTCGCCGCCGGTCAGCGCGTGACGACGTTCAGCCAGAATAATAAGCAGTACGACGTTGTTTTGCAGGCGGACGAACAATATCGCCGCGACCGCAACAATTTGCAGTATTTTACGGTTGCTTCGACAACCACCGGCACGGTCGGTCTGGAAAAGCTCGTCAAAATCGAAGAAGGTCGCGCCCCGTCGTCAATCAGCCGCTTGAATCGCCAGCGACAGATTACGGTCAGCGCGAGTCTGCCGCCGAACGCTTCGGAATCCGATGCCGGGGCGAAGCTCGAACAATACGTTAAAGAACTCAATCTGCCGACCGAATACACGTCGGGCGTGACCGGACAATCCAAAGAATTGCAGCGCGCTTACCAGTCGTTTTTGTACGCGTTTCTGCTGTCGTTCGTCTTTATGTACCTGATTTTGGCGGCGCAGTTTGAATCGTTTATCCATCCGATTACGATTCTTCTGACATTGCCGCTGTCGATTCCGTTCGCGCTTATTTCGACGCTCATTGCCGGGCAAACCTTAAATATTTTTTCGGCGCTCGGAATTTTATTGCTGTTCGGCATCGTCAAGAAAAACGCGATTCTCCAGATTGACCATACGAACACGCTCCGGAGCCGCGGGATGAATCGTTACGACGCGATTATTCAGGCAAACCGCGACCGTCTCAGACCGATTTTGATGACGACGCTGGCGCTCGTCGCCGGGATGATTCCGCTGGTTCTGGGCAGCGGCGCGGGCGCGGCGACAAATCGTTCAATCGGCATCCTGGTCGTCGGCGGACAGTCGCTTTGTTTGCTTTTAACCTTGCTGGCGGTTCCGGTTTTCTACTCGCTCTTTGACGACGCGCAGGAATCGCACGTTTTCCGGGGTGTGAGCCAGCGGTTTGCCTTCATCGGCGGCTGGTTTCGTCCCGTCACGGACAAATTAGCCGACGCCGCATCGCTTTTCACGCGCAATAAAAAGAAGTCGAAAGTGGATTCGGACGAAGAAGTCGAAGACGGTTTTCGCAATCCGCGAACGACCGAATAAGTTTTATATGTATTTCATAACTCAAGGGGTTTTATAGACATGAAGAATTTGATTTTTAGCATTATATTTGTTTTTTGCGCGTCTGTTTTTGCGTGGGCGCAAAATCCGACGACGACAACGCCGCCGACGCAGCAGCCCCAGCAGCAGAATCCACAGCAGAACCCGCAGACGCAGCAGCAACAGCGAAATAATACCGAAACGCAGCAGCCGGTAACGTCGAATCCGACCAGCCCGACGCAAACCGTTCCGGCACCGGCGCAGCAGCAACAGCAGCCGTCGCAGACCAATCCGTCGCAGACCAGTCCGTCGCAAACCGTTCCGGCAACGCCCGTTTTAACGCCCGGTCAGACGGTTGGCAATTCGAGCGGCGTTGCGCCCGCCCAATTGCCGGACGACGTGCCGCCGATTGCGCCGAACTTTGAAGCGCCGGTGCGACCGCTTCCGTCTGCCGAGCGCGTCGGCGTGGATGTCGCAAATCAACTGCCGATTTCCCTGCAGGATGCGATAACGCTCGCTTTGCAGAACAATAACGACATCGATTCGTCGAGAATCGGCGTGACGATTGCCGAATTCAATCTTCGCGCGGCGCAGGGCGTGTACGACCCGAATTTTACATTTAACGGTTATTATGAAAGCCGCACGACGCCGACCGCTTCGACCATCGGCGGCGCGTCGGGCGATTCGGTTACGCAGCGCGGGTTCTTCGGGGCTGCCGGCGTGAATGGTTTTTCGCGGGTCGGCGGCGGTTCTTACAACGTCGATTTTTCATCGTCGCGCACCGACACGACGAATCTCAACGCGACACTCCGGGCGCAGTATCCGACCGTGCTCACGGCGACCTTCACGCAGCCGCTCTTTCGCGGAAGAAGGATTGACAATAATCGCCGAACTATCGAGATTGCGAAAAAAAATCTGAGTTTAAGCGATGCGCAGTTTCGCCAGCGGGCGATTGAAGTCATCGCGCAGGTTGAACAGGCGTACTGGGATTTGGCGTACGCTTTAAGAAATCTTCAGGTGCAGATTGATGCTGTCAAACAGGCGCGGCTGCAGCTTGAAAGCAATCAGCGATTGGTTTCCAAAGGCGTTCTCGCACCGATTGAGATTACCGCCGCCAACGCGCAAATTACCTCTTTCGAGCAGAATGTTTACACCGCGCAGCAAAGCGTTACGCAGTCTGAAAATACCTTGAAAACCTTAATGCTTCCTGACCGCTCGAACGAAATCTGGACGCGCGCCCTGGTGCCGGTTTCGCCCGTCGAACTCGAAGTGCCGAAAATCCCGCTCGAACAGGCAATCAGCGCCGCCTTGACGAACCGGCAGGAAATCGCGCAGTTACAAACGAATACCGAAATCAACAAAATCAACGAAAAATTTTACCGCGACCAGACAAAGCCGCAGATCGACCTTGTTGCCACTTACACGGGCAACGGTTTAGCCGGGATTCCGGCAGACCCCCGAACGGTTACGACCTCTGCGCTGACCGCGCGCGTCAACGAACTTTCGGCGCTCGAAGGACTTCCGCCGCTTACGACGGTGTCGAACACGACAACCGTTCCGCCGCGGCTCAACGGCGGCGTTTTCAAGTCGTTGACTAACCTGTTTACAGCCGCTTATCCGACCTACAATGTCGGTGTGCAAATTTCTTTCCCGTTCGGCAACACGACGGCGAAAGCAAATCTCGGCAGAACGCTTGCCGAAGGAACGCAGATTGAAAACACGCGCGCGCAGACCGAACAAACCATCGAAGCCGACGTGCGTAACGGGCTTCAGACGCTTCGTTCCGCTGAAGCCCGCCTGCAAGCCGCCGCCGCGACCCGCGCCTCAGCCGAGCAGCTTTACGAGAGCGAACAGCGCCAATTCCGCGCCGGAACTTCGACGGTTTATCTCGTCTTTCAGCGCCAGACGACGCTCATTTCGGCGCGCGCCATCGAGCTACAGGCGCAGACCGATTTGAACAAGGCGATTTCCACGTTCCAGCGCGTCATCGGCACGACGCTCACGGCAAACAGCGTCGAAATCACCGATAACGTCAACGCGCCGCGCTTTAATATTCGCCGCCCGTTTGAATTCGGCTCGCGAATTTTTACGGCGAAAAAGAATGAATAAAGGTTTTTACCGAGGTTACTAAACTTCGTTCGGAGCAGGAGGATGATTTTGCGGTTTTTGGAGGCTGGCAATTTCCTCCTGAGTTATCTGGCGGAAAGAAAATCTATAGCCTTCGTAAACCGCAATCCCGTAGAAAAGCAAATCTATCGGGCTGAATGTCTCTTTCAGAAGCTGGGGAATAAGCGTCGGATTCGTGAGAAAAGCCGTCACGATTGACAGAAACGGAATTCCTTCCTGTAATGACGCGGCGATAATCGAGGTCAGAATATTTCCGAAAATACAGCCGAAAAGCGAAAATACCGCGCCGACCACGCCGAACGCGGACGTGATGCCTTTGCCGAAATACTTGACGGCATAACCGACCAGAAAACCGATGCCGACCGCCATAAATCCGATTTGATATTTGGTCGCGTAAGTAATAATCGCCCAGAGCAGCGCGCCGACGAGCGATGCGATTAATCCGCCTAAGATTGCCATCGGAAGGCTCTGCCGG
The DNA here is from genome assembly GCA_036403375.1 of Pyrinomonadaceae bacterium. Taxonomy (GTDB): domain Bacteria; phylum Acidobacteriota; class Blastocatellia; order Pyrinomonadales; family Pyrinomonadaceae; genus JAFDVJ01. The sequence goes on along the minus strand of DASWRC010000298.1, from coordinate 23,411 downwards.
GACTTGATTTCATTTAGCAATTGTTCAAATTTGCGGTTGTCGATTTCCGCCGCCGGAGTTTCATTTTCGGGCGTTACAGATTGGAAACTCATAGGTTAGTTTCTCCTTTTTATGTTTTTGTTAGAGTTTAAGAATATCCGTTGAAAATACTACTCTATAATTTTCAATTCGCGCAAGATTTCTTTTGTGATTTTCTTAAATTCACGAATTTTGCGGTTATGAAATCGGCTGATTTTCTGCGCGTGCGCGCGTTCAAGCAAGACGCGTGAACCGTTTTTCAAAAGTCGAAAATAATTTTTATTCAATAATCTTCAAACTTTTCAAAATATTGCGTGTGATTTCCTTGCGCTTGGCGGCGTCTTCGTCTTTTTTAATATCAATTTCCGTGGCGAAAAAATAAACTTCGCCGTCGCGCTCGACGTAGCCGACCCACCAGCCGACCTGCGGCTCATACGCGTCAGACCAGCCGGTTTTAGCGCGCAGCGTGTATTTAACGGTCTTTTCTTCCGTTAGGATGTCTTTGACGGTCGAAATTACCTGCGGCGAAAACGGCAGGCGGTTTTGATAAAATTTGACGAGAAACTCGATCTGCTCGCGCGGCGTGATGCGCAGCTCCCCGTTGTTCCAGTAATCGGCGCCGAAGCCGTTCGTGTTCCGGTTGCCGTAACGAGCGGAATCGTAATATTTCTGCATTCGCTCCCGACCGACGCGTTTTGAAACTTCAACGAAAAACCAGACGGCGGAAACTTTGAGCGCCGAGCGCAGATTCTGGTCTTGATTCCACGCTTCGACCGAACGCCGCGTGCCGTCCCATTTTAAGGTTTCGTTTTCGTCAGAAACCGCGCCCGAATCGAGGAAAATCAGCGAATGAATGATTTTCGAGGTCGAAGCCGGCACGAACGGCGCGTCCATCCGTTTGCGGTCAAAAATCGTGTACCGGTTTTTGTTCAAATCATAGATATAGATTCCGCCCGCCACGCCTGCCTCATCGAAAAACTTCTTTAATTCCTTTCGCTCTTCGATTTTTGGCGCTTTCGGTTTTTTATCGAGCTTGCCGGCTTCCGAAAACGGAATATCGTAAATCGCGTAAGTCTGCCAATCCCGGTAATCGAAATGCCACCATTCGTTGGCGTTGACGGTAAAGCCTTCCGACTCCATTAATTTCCGAAGCAGCTCGCGGTTGGCTGTTTCTTCCGCCGTTCCGCCTTTGTAATCGGGCGAAGCGCGCTCGGTAAATTCGTCAAAATCCGAAGGCATCGGCACGAGCCGCCGGGTCTTTAAATCGTAGATGCTCAAATCGATTGCGCAGCCGCGATTATGACGCGAGCCGGTTTTCGGATTGGCGACGAATTTTCGTTTATCGTCGGGCGTTACTTCCCAGAAAAGTTTGGTGATTGACCACGGGCGATAACCATCGAAAATGACGATTCCCAAGCCTTGTTTTTTTAATTCACGATGAACGCGCACAACCGCTTCCGCCGCCGGACGCTGAAGAAAAGCGCGCGCTTCCGGGTAGACGACTTTGCCGACGAAATTGTCGGTGCGGGCGTATCGAATATCTAGTTTGATGGTTTTATCGAGTTTGACGAGTTCGAGCAAATCAGCCTCACGTTTGTTTGGTTCCGGCAGCGGTTTGTTTTGAGCAAACGCTTGAATAAAAAGAATAAAACAAATCGCGGCGAGCGTAAATCCGTTGTAAAGTTTTTTCATTTTCGTACGGGTTAAATCGAAAAAGTTGAAAAGTTACTTAAAAGAGTTTAACTTTAAATTTAAACATGAACGAAGAAGCTGACAAAAAAAACAGCCGCGCCGCGCACTGGGTTAGGCGCTTCGGCGTGGCGGGTTTTTTATTCTTTTTGATTAAAGGCTTGCTCTGGTTGATAATTCCCGCGCTGATTACCTATTTTTCGATCAATTAATTCATTTTACATTCTGCCTTCGACATTAAATCGCAAACTAAATTTATCTTTAGTTAATTGCAATTCGATGTGGAATTTAGAATCTAAAATCGATTTATTGATTCGGTTTTACTTCGTCTTTGACTTCCTCTTCGTCGCCGTCCAGAATTTTAACTTCCGAGCCGTATTTCTGATATTCCTTAAAACGAATCACGTTTCGCGTTTCGAAAATATTTCTGCTTTCGCGAAACGTCAGGCGAACGTCCGAGAGCGACGGCAATAAATAATTTTCCTTATCAATCGTTACCCAATCGTAATCAATCACGCGCCGCGCCGAACGAATCGGGAAGCTTTCGGGAATCTCGGTCGCTTCGGTTTCGATTTTCAAAACCCGAAAATTTTCGCGGTCAATCCAGATTTTGCCTTTCATGCCCGTAATGGTCGAATCGTCGAAAGTGCCCGACGCAACCAGCATCTGCTTGGCTTTGTCGCGCTCAATCGAATAATAAAAAACGACCGCCTTGCGCCCGCGAATCATATCCGTATCGGCAACGTCGAATTTCGTCTCGCTTTCGGATTTAAAGATTTTTGATAGAACGGTGACGAACTCGCCCGTCGAGCTGGTGCCGCCGGTTTCCTCGTAAGAGCTTTTATTTTGCGAGTTATTTTGGATGATTCCGTTGATTGATAAAACTTTGTATTCCTCTTTTCCCTCGGCGCGATAGCTGACAGCGACGACCAGGCGGTCGAGATTGCGAAAATTATTCGTTCCGGCATAAGCGGCGGAGCGCTGAATAAGCTGTTTGACGACAAAATCGGGCATTTCTTCGACCGCTGCCAAGTTTGCTTCGCGCGCTTTTGTGAGAATTTCACCGACTTCTTTTTCGCCCGGCAGCTTTGCCGCTTCCGGGTTGGCGCGGCGGCGCGCCGCTTCTTCGAGCGTGCGTTTCAATTCCGCGTTGCTGCGGCTTTTCGAAGTTGTCAGGCTTCGCAAACCGTCCGTTATATCAAACCCGATGCCGCGCGCGCGGATTGTTTGAATCAGCTCATCGGCTTTTTTTTGACTGCCCTGCAAATCGTAAAGCAGCTTCACGTATTCGGCTTGCGTTAAGGGTTTGGGCTGAGCCGCCGCGTTTTGCGCAAAAGCGAAATTCGATAAAATTAAAAATAAAATAACGGAAAGAATTCTTTTCATCTGCCTTATAAAGATGCTTTTCCCGAAGTCCAAGTTTGCCCGTCCAAAAATCAAAAGCGGAGAAATTTCCCATGTCGAAAATTTCTCCGCTTCGCCCAAGTAAAATAAAGCCGAATGTATTAATTAACCCATTCTTCTTCGTAATTAAGCTGCCAGTGCCGGGTTACCCAATTCTGAGCGGCAGTCAGAACGATTTGCTTCCATTTCTTCAAATTATCCGAAATAGAAAGCGCGGCTAACGGTTGGCTCGGGTCACGCTCAACGCGAATAACATGAGTCGGAACTTCAATAATCTGTTCGTCCTCTTCAAATATCCGCAATTGAACTTCGCTGCCGACCGGCGGTAAAATTTCGAGATTCACCAAAGTGCTGGTTTCCCCGACATTTTCCGTCACGCCGTTGACCTGAACCGTTTCTCCGCTGACCGAATCGACCCAACTTGCCTGCACCGACAAATTTGCCATAATCCGCTGATTAAATGGCGATTTATTTGTTGATGTATTATGGTCTAAATATGACATAGTCTAATTTCCCCCTTTTTCGTTTTCCCTATATGTTGCCTTTAATACAATGCCATTGAATTAATTGCGCGTTAAATCTAAACGATATTTACAAAAAAGTCAAGTATACAAAAACCGCTCAAACCGCTCAAACTCAGTTTTCCTAAAACATTCCAAATTAATCAAGGCTAACTGTTATTTTCTCAAAACTTGACAGTTAGCGTTTGTGGGTGATTAAATAAATCGCATAAACCGCACAGATAGGATTTTTTAATCCGTAAGCGGAATTTTAAAAGCGATTATGTTAGTCGAAAATTTCAAAAATCAAACGGTCACGGGTGCATTGTTCTTTAAAGACGTAAAGAGTGTTGAAAAAGTTACAGACGCGCGTCTGCCGACCGAAATCGGCGAATTTCGCATTGCGGGCTACCGCTCCTTAGTCAGCGATGAGGAATTCGTCGTTTTATATAAAGGCGAATTTGACGCTGAAATTCCGACGCTCGTCCGCGTCCATTCGCAATGTCTGACGGGCGACGTGTTCGGTTCGACGAAATGCGATTGCGGAGCGCAGCTGCGCCGCGCAATGGAACTGATTGAAAAAGAAGGACGCGGCGCGATTATTTACCAGCAGCAGGAAGGGCGCGGCATCGGCATTATCAACAAAATTCGCGCCTATGCTTTGCAGGACGAAGGCGCGGACACCATCGAGGCGAACGAGCGGCTCGGGCTTGGCGTCGATTTGCGCGAATATAATCAATGCGTCGAAATCCTGCGGGATTTGGGGTTGAAAAGGGTTAAGGCTTTGTCGAATAATCCGGAGAAAATTCAGGCGATGCGTGACGGCGGGCTGGAAGTCACGGAACGCGTGCCGATCGAGTTTAAGCCATCGGAAAATACGCTCAAATATCTGACGACGAAAAAGCTGCAAATGGGTCATCTTCTACAGCTTGTCGGTTAATTCATTACTCTGTATCGTGAGAGACAAATTCAGTTCTCGACACGTTTCCAGTTCTAGTTTTTCCCCGAAAGGGAAAAACCTCCACGCGGCACGCTTTCTTTAGTAAAGCGTGCCTTTTTTTCATTTGCTAATTTCATCCGACCCGTGAAAAGATTTAACCGATGCGTATTTTGCATATTTCATCGGTCAGAAACTTCGGCGGCGGCGAACGTCATCTGGTTGATTTGACGCGCGGCTTGAGCGAGCGCGGGCACGAGATTTACGTCGCGCTGCGTCCGACCAATCAATGGCAGGAGCGGCTCGATTTTCTGCCGCCCGAAAACATCTTTCACTCCTCGATTCGCAATTCGTTCGGCATTTTCAGCGCGCAGCGGATTGCCCGCTTTGCCTCCGAAAAAAACATCGAAATCATCCACGCCCACGCCGCCCGCGATTATATTCCGGCAAGTCTCGTCTGCCGCCTGACGAAGAATTCGAAATTCGTGCTCACGCGTCACGTCCTTTTCCCGATGAAGCCGTTTTATCGCCTTGCGCTGACAAACCTCGCGCGCGCGATTGCCGTCTCATCCGCCGTCAGCGTAAACCTGCGCTCGATTTTTCCGCCGCGAAAAATCGAGATAATCCCGAACGGCGTCAATATTGAAACTCTGACCGAAGAAGACCGTAAAACGCGGCGCGAAGAATTTCGCTTTCTGCACAATATTCCGTTTGACGCGCAGGTCGTCGGCACAATCGGCGAATTGAAAGAACTCAAAGGGCAACGCGATTTCGTGCTTGCGGCAAGCGAAATCGCGAAAAATAACGCGAACGCATTTTTCGTCATCGTCGGCAAAGACAATTCAACAAACCAGCCGTTCCGCCGCGAATTAAAGCGTCTGGTAAAAGTCTTTAACCTCGAAAATCGCTTCCTCTGGCTCGACTGGGTCGAAGATATACGGTCGCTGCTCGCCGCCCTCGACATCTTCGTCTCCGCCTCCCACTCGGAAAGCTTCGGTCTCGCCATCCTCGAAGCCATGACAAACCGAACTCCAATCGTCGCAACCGAAACCGAAGGCGCGAAAGAGCTTCTGCGAAATAGTGACACAGGATTGATGGTTCCGGTAAAAGAGCCAGTAAAACTTGCTCAATCTATTGAAGAACTTTTAGTTTCAGTTGAAAAACGCAAAGCCTTTGCCCAAAATGCGCAAAGTTTCGCGGAAGAACATTTTTCTTTGGAAGAAATGATTGAGAAAACCGAGAATTTATACCAAGAGATTTTATAGGCTTATGCAAAAAGAAGACTCAGGTTTATTCAGAAAAGTCCTAATCTTCAACCGATTAAATTACGAAAAATCTTTTTTGCCTGTATAGTTTAAGTGATTTTTAGCTACAAGTATCGCAAGGCTCAGTCGAGCCCGGTAAACAGGCTGCCACATCTGCACTGAATGCTCTTTTCCCAAATTCATTCAACCTTAGCTGTTCGAGAACAATTTTGTCAGCGTCACCTTTCGGAGGAGTAAGAATACGGTAAAGAAATTTTACATCTGCGCCAAGTGTCGTACCAAAACATTGTGCAGTCGTTCCATGGCAATGATTAGTAAATGCAATTTCATATTTATAAGAATTCCCATTTTCTGAAATAGCTAGCCTATCAGTGTAAATACCTGGAATGTCAATATCAATCGTTCTGCTTTGGCATTCAATATAGCCTCCAATAACTTCGCATAGATTCGCGAATTTTTTCCCAATTCCTTTTAATGTGACTTTAAAGCTTTTAGATGTTTTTTGGAATGTGTAAAATGAGCAATTCTTTAAGGTCATTTTAGTAGTTTCAGCTGAATTAGCAACAATAAATTGCTCTTTGTGAATTTTTGAAAGATTCAGTAACCTCTCCAGTTCATGTTCACCGGATAATTGCGGCTCATATATATAATTTGCTGGTCTTTTCAAATGATTTCCACCGATTGTTATCGAGCCAATATCTTCGGTAATATCTGTGACATCCTGGATAATTGTCTTTGTTCCGTCAGGATTAACTCTTACAATACTAAATTTTAATTTATGCTCTGTAATACCTTGTAAGAAATGGCAAATTGACTGAGTTGGTGATGTTGTGTCATCGCTATCATCAAATTGACAAACTGCCAGCCCCTCAATCTTAACTCTAATATTTTTTCCGGTCGGAAATTTTTTCACTTTTTTTATATTTTGATTCAAATTTTCCAGTAACATATTTTTCTCCTTTTTGTATTTTATTTGGTAAAGTTAAAACTGTGTATAACCGCCGATTGCGGCAAAAGCCGCCCAGTAGTAAGGTTGTTGATATTTTTCACTGCGAAGCATTTCAATCTGTGCGCGGCGCAGAGCCTCGGCAGTTGAAAGCTGGTCTGTTTTTCTAAAGCGGTGAAAATCAATCATTAATTCCTTACTTGCCTCGGAATCAACCGACCATTGGCTAGCGACGACGAGCGGAACGCCGGTTGCCAAAAAGGTTCGTGAAGCACCAATCATTCCTTCGCCGTTAAAATATTTTTCGATACCTGTTTGACATGCCGAAAGCACAATTAGGCGAATGTTTGAATGACTTTCGCCAATGATTTCGTAATTTGCCAGACTTGAATTTGTTTTTTCATTTCCGGCTAAAACGAACGCCGAAAGCAGCGGGGTTGCGTCATCAACAACATAATGTACGGCAAAATGAACGACATCCGCTTTTTTCAAATTTTCTTTAATTCGCTCTTTGGTCGCCGCATCTTTGGTAAAAACCGTTGGACTATCGTATAGCTTTGCAATTTCCTTCACTTCTTCTTCAGCCGAAGGAAGCGGCTGCAAAGTGTTTTTATAATCGGCTTGATTAAATGTCGGATTTCCTATACTAAGCAAAGTTTCCGTCGGTTTCGCACCAAGCTCCCGGGCTTTTTTTGAGCAAAATAAAAAGACGTTCGCGCTGGGTGCGTATGAGATTCTATAGTCTTCGATTAAATATTTTTGGGAAAAAAGCGTGTCAAACGGTAATTTAAACAAAACCTTGTCCGGGATGATAAAAATCTCCTTTTGTGAATCGAGGTTTTCCTTGACTGGACTGATTAATATGTTAAAAAGTTCTGCCGACCGGACTCGTTGTTCGCTTAATTCGCCTTTTCTTGAAACTAGGTCGAAGTAGGTCAAAACCTTTTCTTTCAAACTTTCCGATGAGATTTCAGCTTTTGCAATAATCAATTTTTCTTTAGTGATTAAGCAAATAAGTGTTTTATCATTCAAAACCGAATATTGCAGAAGCTGAACATCTTCAGGCATTTCCGCTTGAATATCGGTAAGATTCAAAGGTTGAACGATATTCGGTGAGAATTTAATTTCGGGTTGTGTTTCATTTGTCGAAACGTTTATTACCGAATTTTGCATGTCCAGCAAAGACCTCGAACGTGACTCTTCCGAATAGTTGAAAACATTTTTATAGTTATGTTTTTCAAATTCAAAAGCGATTGCAATGTCGTAAACATCCTGTTGACTGTCAAAAAAACTGTTGCGATTTTGTTCTTCAACAATTTGTGACCGATAATCATCAAAGATTTTTAGGATTTTCGGCAGTTCGTTTTGAAATGCTTCATCGTTTTTCTCAGCAGAATAACTTAACAAAAGTCCGCGGTGGGCATCGTAACCAAAAACTTGAACATCACTCGAATCGTAGTAATTTATAGCTTGCTGGTAATTTTCTGCTGCGCTTGAGTAATCCTGTTTTTGTCTTTTGATGTGTCCGAGCAACAAATTCGTTCGGGCGAAACATCTATTTTTATATTCGATGTCAGAAAAAGTTTCGGAAATTTTTTGTCCTTTATCAATCAACTCCAGAGCTAAATCAGGTTTTCCCAATGCCGAGTTGATTGAGCCTAAATCAATTAAACTCGCAAACTCGAAAGTGTTGTCTTTTAGCTGTTGAGCCAATGCCAGCGCTTCTTGCTCGAACAAAGCCGCCGAGTAAAAGTTTTTGATTTTATAAAAAAATCGTGTTGTTGCATTAAATGCGCGCCATTTTTCCCGCAGGCTGGCATCAGGTGTTTTCCCGAGTCTCAGGCTTTCTTGAATTGATTTAAATGCGTTTTCAAATTGCCCCATTACAAAATACGTTTCGGTGAACTGTGTAAGTAATTTTTGTTGACTAAAAAGGTCATCAATTTCCTTCGCAATTTCTAAGAATTTGTTAAGCTTTTCAAGCGAAACTGAGAATCTCTTTAAAGTAAAGTCGGTGGTAGCAAGCCAGGTTCCTGCCTGTACGCGAAGCCATTTGTAGTCTCTGCTTTTACAAAAGTCTGACAGTTCATTTAACTTTTCGATACTCTCGTTATATTTCGCCTCGCGGTTTTTGCAGTAACTAATTAAAAAATCAATTATTTTCGGCTCCAAATCGTTATTCGCTTGTTTGTAGAAACTTTGGGCAGACTCAAATTCTTCAATTGCTTTTTTGTAATCAATTCCTTTAAGACAAGTAGAAACCGCTTGGTTATATAATATTTGCGCCTGTTTGAGAATCGGAATTTTGTCGTCGGAAACCTTTGCATAATACTCAGCCAAATCGCGCCAGAATAAATCGCCCGATTTTTCTTCTTCGAGTTTTCCGGCAAATGTGAGCGCTTCCAATGCTTCTCTGGATTTTGCTTCATCGCCGCCGGATTTGCCGTCCAGAAATAAAAAAGCAAGTTGCTGTGGTATCAACTTGCCCGTAATTATCTCTTTATTTCTGCTTAAGGTTTGCCAGGCTTTCTCCTTATCGTTTGCCGCTTTGGCTTCTAAGAATTCACGCAGAATCTCTTCCTTGTTTTTACTGATAGGCTTGTTTGCTTCAAGGTTTTGCAGATGCTCGCGGGCTTCTTTCGCCCATTCGGAAGAAGAATCGAGTTTGAGGTAATTTTCCCACGCTTCTTTGGCGGAATTTGAGAGATTTAATAATTCGGCAACCAGAGCGCGATTAAAATACGCTTCAGTCAGATTTTTATCCAGCGCAATGGCTTTTTCTATTTCCTCGTTAGCTTTCTGGTAAAGTTCAAGACCGGCTTCTTTTTTTTGTCCGCCTTTGGCGATAAAAGCAACTGCCAGATCATTGTGAAGTTTCGCAATATTCGGATTTTTACTAATTGCCTTTTCAAATTGTTGAATGGCTTCGTCAAAATTATTTTCAGCCAGCAAAACCCTACCCAGCTCGTGCAGATTCTCGGCGGATTGATTTTCAATAACGGCGGCGGTCGCGCGGGATTTGGCGAGCGACAAATCCAAGCTTTCGTTTTTGCCGCCGCCGCGCGTGCCTTCGACTTTCGGCGCGTAATTAAAGCCTGTAATTCGGGCTTCGGTCGGTCGGCTGTTTTTTTGAAATCTGTTCAGCGCGACTAAAACTTCCGATTGGCTGGAGTAATTTTTCCAGACAATGAAACCGACAATGCCGGCAATCAATAAAACCGCGAAGGCAGCGAAGGCGGGCGCGGCGAAAAATGCTCTCAGTGATTCAAAAAAACTCGGGTTTTTTTCCGCTTCCGGTAAATCTTTATTCTCGCTGACGTATTTTCTGAGCGCGCGGGCGAATTTTACGCGTTGACGGTTTTCTTCCCGTGCCAGAAAACACTTCCGGAATCTTTCGCGCTCGTTCGCGTCGAGATTCCCGTCGGCGTAATCCTGAAACAAAATTTCTTCCGCTATCTTGATTTCTTCAAAATATTCGTCATCTCCCAGCAGGCGTTCTTCGATTGCAAGGCGTTCATTTTCGCTAATCTCGTTTAAGAGATATTTTCTAAGTTTTGATTGTTCATCTAGCTGTTCCAAACCTTCACCTCAACAGTCTCGGCTATTTATAATGACTTTTTTTTCCGAAAAGTTCGCCTTTCTTTCAAAAAAAATTACCAGCCGTTTTCCTTCACGCATTCAAGGACGCATTTCTGCAAGCTCGCGCGCATGCGAAATGCCTGCGAATGCAGCTTTTTGATTTGAACCCCGAGATTTTGGGCGAGTTTTTTATGAAAATCTATTTTTGCCCGCTTTTCTTCTTCGTAGTAGCCGACGATAAATGTCCGCTTTTCTTCGGGCAGGGTTTGCAGGCATTTCTTTAAACACTCGTAATATGGATTGAAATCTTCTTCCTCCTGCTCATCCGCCTGCGCAATCTCCTCGGGCAGCTCGACCGTCAAGGGCTTTTTCAGGCTTTCCAGATAAATATTATTGGCAACCTTAAAGAAATAAGCCGCGGGATTGCTGCCGTTTGTGACCGCGTTCTCGTCGATTTTTTTGAGAACACGGTCAAATACGATATCGGTCAATTCTTCGGAATTCGTGCACCGGCGGTAATCGAAAACTTTTATTAGACGCACCCTGATTGCCTCGTATTTGCTGCCGGCAATATCGCGGTCTTCATCAAGCCATAAAAGCATTCTGTCAAATGCTTCGGGATTTATTTCCCTGTCTTTTCTCATTATGTGGAGTGGTCCTCGAAATTTTGTCTGAGTTTATGCTTTAAGCCTTTGCAAGTCAAGAAGTTTATTGAGTTTTACGATTACCGTAGAGCTTTTCTGCGTGCTCTCGGCAAAACGTGCCGCACGCACGCCGAGGGCGGCGGAAGTCAGGAAAATTTCGTCCGCTTCGGTCAATTCTGCAATCGCTGAATTGGTTTCTGAAACAGGGAAGTTTTCCATCAAAAATTCCCGTGTCGTACCGGCAAGACATCCGGTTTCAAGCGCGGGCGTAAAGATTTTTTCGTCCTTTGCCCAGAAAACATTCGCCATCGCCGCCGAAACGATTTCGCGCTTTTCGTTTAACCTGACGCTCTCGTCGAAACCGCGCTTTTTCGCTTCTTCGAGCGCGAGAATATTTTCCAGGTAATTACACGATTTTGTGCCCGCGAGCGGCGATTTCGAATTTATCGAATAAGGCGAAACGGTTAAAAGATATTCGTCCTTCATGTTTTGAAATTCGGCAGTCGTGATTAAAAGACTCGTTTTATTTTTCGAGTCGAAATTCCAGACCGGACTGGCGGATTCATCAAAAAAGGTCAAACGTGCGCGACCGGTTTTAAGATTATTGAGAAGAACTAATTCGAGCAGCGCGTGGCGGGCGCTTGTCTCATCAAAACCGCGTAAATCAAGCCCGATTTTATCTGCATTTTCACGGAGTCGGCGCCAATGTTTTTCCCATAGAAAGGGTTTTAAATTATAAACCGCGAGCGTCGTAAAAATGCTCTTGCCGTAAAGCGCGGCTGATGAAACGGCGGCGATAAATGTTTTTTCGGCGGATAAAATCTGATGGTTAAATGAAACGCGGGTGTTCATTTAATTTAACTGACGGCGCGCTGACGCTGTTCGTGAAATTGCGGGAAAACGAGGTGAAATGTCGTCCCTTCGCCGATTTTGCTCATCGCCTGGATGCTTCCGGCGTGTTCCTGGACGATTCCGTAGGACACGGCTAAACCCAAGCCCGTACCGCTGCCGACGCCTTTCGTCGTGAAAAACGGGTCGTAGATTTTGCTCAGGTTTTCCGGCGAAATGCCGCTTCCGGTGTCGGAAACTTCGATTGTTACCTCGCCGGTTTCGTTGAGCGCGGTCATTAAGGTAATTTTTCCGCCGTCAATCATTGCATCGCGCGCGTTGAGGATTAAATTCGTGAAAACCTGCTGGAGCTTTCCGCCGTCGCCGAGAACTTTCGGCGGCGCGTCCGAATAGTTTTTGACGATTTCGATTTCCGATTTCCGCATCTGCGGCTCAAGAAGCTGCAGCGTGTCGTCGAGCAGTTTATTGACATTGATTTCGGCAAAGTCGGTCGAATTTCCGCCGCGCGAGAAATTCAGGAGATTGCCCGCGATGTTCGACGCGCGCTCGGTTTGTTTTTGAACTTTGAGGAGCAGCGCGTGTTTCGGGTCGGTTTCGGGAATCATTCCGAGCAGCATCTGCGTGTAGCTCGAAACGCCGGTCAAAGGCGTATTGACTTCGTGCGCGACACCGGCGGCAAGCAGCCCGATTGAAGAAAGTTTTTCGCTCTGCTGCAGGGTTTCTTCCAATTTGACGCGCGACGTAACGTTTTCAAACACGATAATCGCACCCACCCGGTCGTGCGAAACCGAGCGCAGCGGCGCGACCGCGACATTCAAAATCAGCGATTTTCTGTCTACGGAAGTTGTATGAAGCTTGTATGCGTGGCGGATTTCGGTCAGATGCCAGCGCGATTTTCCTAAGATATTTTCGAGATTTAAGGCAAATCCGCGGTCGAAAATCTCTTCGACGACCTTGCCGATTGTTTCTTCGCGGCTTAAGCCGAGCATTTCTTCAAACGTCGAGTTGCACCGCGTAATTCTACCGGTTTCGTCAACCGCGAGCAGCCCGACGTTGACCGATTCGACGATTGATTCGTTAAATTCTTTGAGCAGCGCAAGCTCCTCGGCGCGTTTCTCCTGTTCCTGATAAAGCGTGGCGTTTTCGACCGCGACCGCAACGTAGCCCGAAACGGTGCGCAGGATTTCCAAATCCTCGCTCGAGAGGAGCGAACCATCCGAAGCGCGTCCCAAGCCGATGACGGCAATCATTCGCCCGCGAACGACGCACGGCACATAATAATGAAGCTCTTGCCGGTGGATGTTTTTTCCGTTCGGGCTGAATTTTTCAAGCTTGCCCGCAAAACCGTTCGAAGAGCTTTCTTCGACGGCAATTTCGTTATTGATTTCCGTTTCATACAGTTCAAGCTCGTCAGCGCGGACGATTCCTTTCTCCGCGCTTTTCCGGCGAATCATCTGGCGAAAATCGCTCGGAATTTTGTATCCTTCGCCTAGTCCGATGGATTTGGCGAGCTTGTAATGTTCCGGCGCCGTTTCGTCTTCGATAAAAACCGCGACCTTTTCAACGTCGAGTACCTGCCGCAAGCGTTCGGTCAGAGCGTTGAGCAGCGGTTCGAGCGCGGTCGTCGCCGAAAGCGTTCTGCCGAAATCAAGCAGGCTGCTGCGTAAATCGTAGCGTTCGCCGTAGAAAAACCGGTCGGCGCGTTCCTGCAAAAACTTCTTCAAAGGCTCGCTCAAAAGTACGATTCCAGCCATCGCGACAATCGCAATCAGAGCGCGCAGCGTGATTTCCGTCGTCGAAAGATTGCTGCCGATTGCCAGAAAGACGAGCCCGAGCGCGACCGCGCCAATCATCATTGCAATCGCCAGCGTCGTCAGTGCATAGACGAGCGCGCGGCGGACAACCACGTCAACGTCCATCAGGCGATAACGCACGACCGAATGACCGAAGCTTAGAGGAATCAAAGCCAGCGGCAGAGTCGTGATTGCGGTCGTATAACTGTCGTCCGGCAAATAAACAAAGCGGCGCGCAATTTGGACGGCGACAATCGGGACAATCGCCGCAATCGTTCCCCACATCGCCCATTTCAAACGCTGCCGAACAATCGTATGTTTGTTGCGCCAGAAACGGCGAATCAAAACGCCCGCGCCGGCGGCGACAAAAACGACGAAATGATAAAAATTCGCCTGATAAAGATTCGGCAGCAGGTTGTATTTATCGAGCAGCGGCGCAATCGAATCAATCACGTCCAGCCTGATGGCAATTTGCGGAATCACCGAGAACGCGACGATGCCCAACGTAATTAAGGCTGCCGGAACATAGAGCGCTAAAGTTTGCCAGCGGGATTTGTCGAAAACATCGCTTCTGACCGGATAGCGCAGGCAAAAATGCAAAAACAGCGGACCGAAAAACGCAAAGGCGAGATTGTCCAGCAGGTTAATAGCCAGGTCGAAATCTTCGCCCAGGTAAAGCGATTTATAAACGTGAAAGACGAACGCCGCCAGACAAATCAGCGCAAAATGCAGGACAAACGGCGCGTGCCCGCCCTGTTTGAAAAGCACGAAAGTGCCGACGACGAGCCAGACGATTCCGACAAAGGTCAGAAGAACTATCGGCGCCGTCCAGCGCGGCTGCGTGTCGATGTGCTTGAGATCGGCAAAATAGTAATTGTTGGCGAATGAATATGAAGGTCGCTGGTAAAAATAAGTAAGACTGCCGTCAACACCGGCGGCTTCGAGATACATTTGAACATCAGCCGGCGACGTGATTTCGTCGGTTTTATCGCTGTCCAGACCGATTCCGATAAGCCGGTCGCCGGTCGAAATACCGGCGCGCGAAGCGGCAAAACCGGGCAAGACTTTCTCGGCATAAATGCCGCCGTCCGTTTTTAAATCCCAGACGACGCCGTCGGTCGGCGGCAGTTTGTGATAGGCGCGCTGCGACAAGTTGAGCGCGCCGCCGACGACGAATAAAACCGTCGCCAGAAGCCAAACTAAACTCCAACTTGTCAGTAACTTACCTGTCATTGCCGCAAGACGTACTCCGCCGGAAAATTTTTATGCAATATTTGTTCCAGTTTTCCGGCATAAAAATTTTATCTTAAAACTTGTCAAATCAGCTGTTTCCAAATACATAAACGATTAATAACCAGCGGGTTCATTCAGTTTTTTGCTTCGCATCCGAGAATTTGGAAACAAAAAAATCCAAAGCCAAAAATTTTCGACTTTGGACAATAACTTTTTGGCTGTAACTTTAATTAAAATCTGACCAAAATTCCGCCGCGCAAAATGCGTCTCTGCGATGAAAGTTTAAGACTTCCTTCTTCGCCGCTGACGCCGGTTTGATAATCAAGTACATTGCGCGCATCGATGATTGCTTCGGCACGAATCGGTAATCCGAGATTCGGCAGCGACTGGGTGACGACGACGCTCAAGCCCGGGTCGTAAATCGTCATTCTGCCCTGAAACGGGTCAATCGCAAAAACGGTTGCCTGCGGCGAAAGCCGGAAGATGGTTTTAACCTGCGTTCCGCTTCGCAAATCGGCGTCGAATTGTCCGAAAAGCGTCTGGAAATAATCGGTTTCAAAAGTGTTTGCCGGATTGGAAAGAGCTTTTTCGGAAAGTTTCTGACCGTTACCGAAGGCATAGCCCGCCGAAGTGCTGAAAATTCCGTTCAGGCGGCGCGAATAAACAAGCCGTAAACCCTGCGCTTTGCCTTGCTGGTTGGCGACTATCTTTTCGGCTTCGTTGCCAAGAAAGTCAATCGGCATATTTATCAAGCCGACGCCGCGACCGCTCGTTAAATCGAAAAACACGTTGGCTTCGATTGACGAGCTGCCGTCCAGGATTCGCTCGATACCGAATTCAAACCGCGTGCTTTTGTTGAGTTGCGGCTTGTCGTTTTCGAAGACAAAATCCTGCACCGCGACCGGCTCGCGGAAAACTACCGGCGTGTCTTCAAGTTCGATTGTCTGCGACCAGGACTTTTCTTCGGTCTGTGTTGTGTAAGCGGTACGAAGCCGCGTTTTAGAATTTAAATCGAATTGTAAACCGAGGCGCGGCGTCAGTGAAAAATCGTTTCCGGCACCGAGAAAGCGCGAATAATCAAACCCGAAAACCAGCACGACGTTATTTTTAACGCGCCATTCATCGGTCGCTTGCACGGAAAATTGTCCGAGCGGTTTTTCCTGAGTTTCCGTTTCAACCTTGCCGAGCTTGGCGATTGCCGTATTAATGCGAATCTGATGCTCGTCGCTGAGGCGTGATTTAACATTTGCCTCAAATCTCAGCGGTGCGTTCGGACTCGTGGCGGTTTGTCCCGCTAAAACGATTTGCGTGTTTTCGGTGACCGGAAGAAGCGTTGCAAAGTTTGCGCCGGCAAAGTTTTCACCGTTTGAGCTGGCGGCAAAAGTTTCGATAACGGTTTGTCCCGGTCGGTTTTGTTTTTCTTCCCGGTCGTCGACTTCCGCTGTTTCTTCCGTTTGATTTTCGGCGATTGCGGGTTCATCAACCGGCGTTTCGCCGTCTTGATTTTGATAGATTGAGCCATTCATCCAACCCGGACGAATGCGCCATTTCGAACTCTTGCTGTCAGCGCGTTTTTCCGGCAGAGTGTTGCCGCTTCCGGCACGTTCAAGGTTGAATTTGTAATTTAGCTCAGCCGAGCGATTGACCTCAATCGAACTGTAGCGTACCGGGTTATAGCCCTGTGCGACCGCCAGAACCGTATAAGTTCCGGGCAATACTTTGGCAAGAAAGCTTCCGTTTGCCGCCGAGCGAACCTGTTTTAAAAGCTGATCGGTGCCGACCTTAAAGAAAGAAACATACGCATCGGCAATCGGGTTTCCGCCGTCGTCGCGCACAGTTCCTTTAATCACGCCCAGCATTCCTTTGTTTTGGACGACCGCCGCCGAAGCTTCGGGCACGGTCACAGAAAACGCGGAGTAAACAGCCAGCGCAACTATTAAAGTTTTCAGAAAAAATTTCGGGCTTTCGGAAAAACTCATCTAAAAAAGCAACCTCCGCTTAAAAAACAAGTTAGAGGGAAACTTATTAAAAGGAGTACTAATACTGCATTAAACAAATAAAAGTGCTAAAACGGGCACCTTGCTATTTTCTGTCGAAAAATCAAATGTGTCAAGCCTGCTGCAGGGACACTAAAGTTTAGCTATTCGATGCCCGCGCGCTTGACAAAGTTTGCTGGGCGGCTAGAATAAAAACTTGCTTTTCTTGAAAAGCGCCGCGCGGAGATGTGGCTGAGTGGCTGAAAGCGGCAGTTTGCTAAATTGTTGAGGGTCAAAAGCCCTCCACAGGTTCGAATCCTGTCATCTCCGCCATCTATAAATTTACGAAACCCTGATTTTACCGATTATCCAAGTAAAATCAGGGTTTTTGTTTTTACTCTATACGGTGGTTTGCGGCGTATTTCTCAAAATAAGCCGTCAAAATGCCGTCAAGCTTTTCAGCAGCCGAAATCATCTTGAGAAAGTTCCTGTTCCAACGTGTCGGCATCCGTTCCCGGAAACATTAGGCACATTAGTTTTGCTATTTCGGAATTGCGAATATCGCCGTATTCTTTTTTAATTAAATCTGCTAAATCCTGAACCGGATTTGCCGAATCATAGTCAGATCGTTCAATTTCACCTTCGGATCGTTTTCGTGAAATTGATTTCAAGATCAAAGTTAGGCGTTCATTGGTTTTGTCGGTCGGTGGTTTCGATCCTTCCAGGACAAAAAGAAAATCAAAGGGAAAAATCTACACAACCGAAATCGAGCAGCCGTCGCTTTTCGATTTCGATTAAAAATTTTCGGCGAGTGACTTTCACCACTCGCCGTTTTCTTGGCTGTCAGGTTTCGCGTACGAACCATTGAAATTCAATTTTATTGATTTTTCCTCCACATCCCACAAAACTACAATTTCAATATTTTTAAGAACTGCCTGAACCAGCCAATCTCTAATCAATCGTGATTTCCAGACCTTTGTTTTCGGTTGGTTTCACGTTGAATTTACTCCATCGTATCTTTACCCGCTCGCGCAGGAATTTTCCGACTTTATCGGAAAGCTCATCCTGCGTCGCGCAATCTTTGAAACCCAAATCCGTGGTTTCGTCCGGTGTCAAAGTTATCTTCATAAAAACTCCTGTTTCTAAAAATTAATTTTTTAATAAAGCCTGCATTTCTTCGGGCGCGATGACCGCTCCGGCAGATGCAAAGAAACTCTCGAAATCTTCAGTCTCGCCTGGCGTGTCCTTAGTTAATGCTGCTATTTGCCACGTCGCCAATGCTACGCCTGCGACCGCCGGAGCGAATATCGCTATCAATCTGTGATAGTTTTCGCCCGCATGAGTCTTCGCCCACGAACCGCCTTTTTTGACAAGGGATTCCGACTCGCTTTCAAACGCCTCGATTGAGGCATACGCGACGAAATTCAAATAAATAATCCGGTTGTCGGTATCAATCGAAAAGTTTTGCAGATGCCAGAAGCTCTCCGCGTATTCTGTTCCTTCGTTGTCGGTGAACGGCATTGTTTTGCCGAAATATTCTTTATGATTTCTTGCCATTGTTTTTACTCCTTTAATTAGCTCCAAGCCTCGATTTCAGCCAGCAGCGCATACCCATAAGTCAGACCGCCGCTTGTTGCCTGTAATCTGATTTTGGTTGTCGAAATTGTTGAGAACGTGAATTGCCGCCAAACTTTATCATTGCCGGTCACCGATTGAATCGAAATCCAAGATGAACCGTTCCAATAGAAAATCTCAAATGAGCGAATTGCGTAATCCGACGTTTGCGTGAGCGTCGGCGTCGACGTGTCGTTTTCGGGGAGCGGCACGAAGAAAATGTCGATTTCCGTAATCGAGCGCGTCGCTCCGAAATCAACATCGAAATTGATAAAGCCGCTAACCGTTGATGCCGAGTGATAGCCGTTACCGGCAACCGTACCGGAGCCGCCGCCCCAATTAGGACAGCGGCGATTTCCGTTAATCACCGAATCGAGATTCGTTGAAGCTAACGCCGCAACAGTCGCCGTGATACTGCCGCCGTTTGCAGTATCGGCATAATTTGTCGGCGTTCCGCCACCGCCTCCGCCACCTGCCGCAAAATTGTATGGACTTCCAATAAACATATTAAACTCTGTAACCTATAATTGTTACTAACAACCATTTTCCGGCAATGATCGAACCGATTTGGTCAATATCAATCGTGATTTCCGCGTCATCCACAATAATTGAATTGACAAGTTCTGTTGTGTCGATAACTGCCGGAACTGCCGCCGTAACGCTCGTTTTTTCTGAGGCATCGATGGAGAGTTTTGTTGAAAGAATGCTGTTGCCGTTCCGGTTTATGTCGATAATCAGAGGCGCGCCAGTCGGCGCTGTCTGGACCGAAGCACGAACGGAGATTATTTTGAAGGCATAGGGCGCTCTGCAATAGGCTTTTACCGTTCCAGTCGTCAAACTACTTGACGTGTCCGAACACGGAATAGTCCACGGCTCCGGCGTCTGTGATTTAATATCAAAATTCGTATCTAATCCCAAAAAGCCGGTTTGATTCCCAAACCAATAGAGTCTGCCCGTTCCGTGGTCGCGTCCTAAAGCATAGCCGTATTCTCTCACTCCAGCTGTGGTCATTCGTCCAAGCCAAAGAAGGTCTTTATCTTCGTTCGTGCCATTCGTGATATGTGCGAGTGTCAAAACCGGAATGCTCGGATTTCCCAAATCTGAAAGAGGCGAAATGAATTGTTGCGCTATTCGCTGTTTGAAAACGCCGAGATCTGTCAGATTTTCGGTCACGACTTTGACGCCGGAGCCGACGCCGAGAAGGACAGCCGGAACAACATTGGTCGTTCCGTCATTCACGGATTTTGTCCTGATATTGCAACCTTCGTGGACAGTGACAACCGCGCCGGTTGCTGTGCCCTGAATCGCGTAGGACATGATATTGCAGCCCGGCAAAAGATTAACCTTGCAAGTATCATTCAACTGTATTTTTGATTGAATCAAGCAACCGCTTCCAAAATTGATTATTCCTGAACTGTCGGATGCGTTATTTTCTAAAAAAGTGCCGAAATTCTCATCTTGAACCGGAGCAAAGTTAATGGCGCCGTGTGCCGCCGAGATAACTACTACTTTCGTTCCCGAGCCGCCACCTGCAAACTCGCCGCCTGTCCATTCGACCAGTCCAGAGCCTTCGTTTTTCCAGCCGATAGCTCCCGCAGGAACGGCGAGGTTGGTATTTATCATCGTCATTCCGGCATTGACCGAGCTTGTCCGTAATCCTGCCGTCGTGCAGCCCTGAAAAATGACGGTATCGAAAATTGTCTGCGCCAGTTGATGCGCGCCCGAAGTTGAATTGTGATTGAAACCGTAACGGAAAGAATCGAGCGTAACGTGTTGTAAGGAAACATCTGCAACGGTAGTGCCTGAGCCTTCCGCGCCTTCGACCAGAATCCCGTCAACATTCGCCGCGCCGTCCGCGTCCAAAACGATATTCGCAAATCGAATGCAAGCTTTACCTTCGCCGATTTTGAACATAAAGGCTGGAGTTGCACCCGATTTGATGCGAAGCGTGTTGCTGCGCCCGTTCGTGCCGGTCGAAAAGTTACCGTTTCCGAAAAGATGAAAAGCGCTTTCGCACAAGTGAGCGCCACTTGTGACCGGCGCTAATTGAGGAACGTAAATACTGCAAATTCCGCCCGCGTAATTAAGCGAAGCGATGGCTTCATTCAAGGCAGTCGTAACATCGGCATTGTTGGCATTCCCGGCGCGCCACGCCAAATTGATGCAGCTGACCGAACCATTTGCGTAACGAACGGTTCCCGCGCCCGCGAAAACCTGCCTGTTTCCGACTTTTTCCATTGGACCCATTGTTAAGGTGACTCCGGAATTTATGTTGATTACGCCGTTATTAATAAATTTCAGCGTGATGCCGGTCGTGGACAAGTCGAGATTCGCGGCGAGAGTCACCGGCTCCGAAACCGTCAAAACGGTTTTCGTCGAGCCGATTGTGCTTGCAGCCGTCGCCAGCGAACCGCCGTAATTCAAAAGGTCGTCAATGAGTGCGCCCCAAACCAGTGTGCCATCCTTAATCGCAAACGCTCGCTTCCCGCTCGGACTGTAATTAGCCAAATCTTGTGATTCAATTCCCATAATTTTATAAACCGAAAGTTATCGGCTCTCCTCCAAAAAGTATCTGTTCGCCGCCGAAAAGAAGTTCACCGACCATTGCGGGAGTTCCGCCGCTGTCCGGCTCGTCGGGAGCTTCGACGGGAATGACCGGCGCGAGCGGAATGCTCGTCGCAGGCGCGTAGATTGATTCAAAAACCTGAAACGAATAGGTGTGATCATTCGGTATCAAACCGCCCCGGAACTCGAACTCGGAATTTTCGGGAAACCGGCAAACGCAATCGACCGGCGGACAGTTTTCGTAATCGCGATAGATAAATCTTTTATCCGGGTGAAATTCGTCCCAAAAGGCTTTTGCCCTGTCGCGTTCCTCCTGGCGGCGAGCGGCAAAATTCAAATCGAACAATTTGCGCGCGTCGCGTTTAATGCGCGTTACGGGTTCGTCCTGACCGTCCGTCAAAATGCGTTTCGATATGCTCGTGCCGTCGCCCTTCATGCCTTGAAACGGGAAAACGTCCGGCAATGGCATTTGGTAAGAACTGGCGATTGAGTGCGTCATCAACCGCACGTCCTTCTCGAAAAAATCGCGATTGTAGAGCGCGAGCAAGGCGATCTCGCCGTCGTATTTATGGTCGGTAAATCTCTGTCCTGCCCGAGCTGAATCCCTTCGACCGTCAAATCCGTCCAGAACTTGAAATAAATTATGCCGAAGCCCGAAGTCGGCGCCGGAGCCACAAAACTTCGATTTCCCGCGCTATCCAAAGCCGGTGAATAAATCCCGTCGTTCAGCCGGTATTCGTAATATTTATATTGAAAATCATAAAGCAGATTCGAGCCGCCGATGCCCGCCGAAATTCCGAAATTCGTCGGCGACGACAAAATGCCTTCGTAAGTGCCGTTAAAATTGCCGTGAACTTTCACGACCATAAAACCGCAGCGAATCGTGAATTCTCCGTCGTAACGAAGCGGATTGTTCGTGCCGTCGAAATTGAATGACCTTTTACCGTTTACCGCGCCCGTTTTGACTGTCGGCTGGTTCGAGGCGCAAACCGAATCGCGCCCGTGAACCGACAAATCCGCAACCGACGAAATGGCGTCGCCATTCGAGCCGCCGTGTTCTTCGGCTTCGATAAACATCTGCAATCCTTTTTGAAAAACCGGTGTCGCCATAAATTACCATTCCTGCAGCTTGAACATTCTCACGTCCGCAGTTTCCTCGGGACTGTAATCGGTCGCCTCGATGACCATGAACTGGAAATAGAAAATGCCTACCGTCCGCATATTTTGCGAATGATAGGCATCAACAGACACCAATAGAATTTTCTAGTTAAAAGTAAATGATTTTAGGCGGAATTACAAGGTAAAATTAAAAACCTTTTCTGAAAGCTAAAATTTCAACTTTTTGATTTTGTATCCAAAGTTCAGACTTAAATTCAAACTTATTTCCTTTTGCTTCTTCAATTGCAATTCTTTTTTCTGCATTATTATCTTTTACCAAAATAATTTCAGGTGTCATTGCGCTATTATCTTTAAGGTCAAAATATAGTCTATTTGCACCTGCATCAGCCTCTTCAATACTAGGAGCTTCTGTCCATACCAATCTCAAATGGTTTTTGACAGTTGTTTTTGATAATTCACTATTTAATTCATTTAGGGTAATATCACGTCTTGAAAGCACAATAAAATACTGTGTAGTAAAACTTAATTTAGTAATGAAATCTGGATTATATTTATGTTTTTTACAAAAATTACTATTATCAAACGCACCAGAATCACATCCCTCTTTGTATTGACATTTCCACTCCATTACTTTTTACTCCCTCTCAATTAAATTTCATAAGAAATAGAAGTTTAAAAATTGACACCAATGCAACCGATATTATTGCACTTACAAGAAATTTATTGGCGATTCGCACATTTTCCGCTTTATTTTCATTTGCTGTTATAACACTTTCCCTTGTTTTACACCAAGAATCTTTTAGGTCACCAAACAAACCTTGTTTAAATCGCAAGAATCCTTCCTCATTAGAAATTTTAGTAATCCCCTCAGCTAAATTATCTGTATTTTTTCCAAATGGAGATTTAGCTACTTTACGAACTTTTAACGCACGCATTGCCCAAACTATACTGCCAATCAAACAGAAAATAGAAAAAATTAGGAATACTTTCTCGAAATTTTGATTTTCAACTTTAGTTTCACGAATATAGGCAAATACTCCCGCAACGAAAATTCCTGCTATCGTAACAATGTTCTGTGCTTTTCCTTCTAAAGTAGTCCAATTAGCTGTAAGTTCTTTAAACTCCTCTTGATAAGATTCTGGTAGTGAACTAAAAGTAATGCTCAAATAATTTCTGACGTTCCAGATTGTAATGAGCAATAAAATATTTGATGGCTTCTTCGTGAAACCAATCGCTCTTTGAAAAAGATAAACTTTTTCGCACCAGTCGCGACACTCGCT
>DASWRC010000297.1:0-40394 GCA_036403375.1 Pyrinomonadaceae bacterium | reverse complement strand
CTGTATCTTTATCAGTTGTACATTTCAATGGATATAATCACGGCAGAAATTGAGGGAACAAAGGCGACGAGTGCGCGCGAAAAGCTGGCGGCGTACGTCGAATTAACCAAGCCGCGCATCGCTTTTATGCTGGTTTTAACGTCGGCGGCGGGTTTTTATCTCGGCAGCGCGCAGGGCTTTAACGTCACGCTTTTTGTCAACGCGATGGTCGGCATCGCGCTGCTCGCGTTCGGCGTCGCGACTTTGAACCAGTTTATCGAGCGCAAAACCGACGCGCTGATGGACAGAACCGCGAGGCGACCTTTACCGACGAACAAGGTTTCGCCGAGCGAAGCCTTAATTTTCGGGGTTTTGCTGTGCGCGGCGGCTGAGCTTTACCTGCTTTTTCTCGTCAACGGATTAACCGCCGCGTTGGGTTTGGTTGTTATTGTCGGCTACGTTTTGCTCTACACGCCGCTCAAAACCCGAACTTCCGCTTCGACCGCCATCGGCGCGCTGCCGGGCGCGATGCCGCCTTTGATGGGCTGGACATCAGCCGCCGACAGCATCACGCTTGCCGCCTGGACGCTTTTCGCGCTGCTTTTCCTGTGGCAGTTTCCGCATTTTCTGGCGATTGCTTCGATGTATAAGGAAGAATACGCGAAGGCGGGAATCAAGATGCTGCCGACCCTGGAAAAAGACGGAAAGATTACGGCGCGGCAGATTGTGCTGTTTGCGGTTTTATCGGTTGCGGTCAGCCTCGCGCCGTTTTTTATCGGGCTTTCGGGCGTTTATTATCTCGCGGGCGCAATCGTTTTGGGAATCTGGTTCTTGTGGACGAGCATTCAGGCGGCACGTTATAAAACGGTCGAAAAATCACGAAAGCTACTTCTCGTTTCGGTTCTTTATCTGCCGATAATTTTTGCTTTGATGGTTTTTAATCATTGATAAAAATATGAAAGTCGGAACGCTCAAAACAGATGTCACACCGGGGAAAAAACTGCGGAAACGCAAACCCTTGAGCCGTTTCGGCGGCGAATCGGGAAGCAGTGGCGGCGGCGGAAACAACGGCGGCGGCAATAACGGCGGCGATGACGGCTTTAATAATCCGCAAGCCGAACAGCTTTACGAAAAATCACTCAGCATACCGAAAATCTTAACCTTGTTTTTGCTGGTTGTCGTGACGATGACTTTTAGCGGCGTCATCGGCGCGTATATTGTAATTTCAACCAACGGCGTCGCCGAATGGCAGCCGTTCAATCTTCCGTTTCAGGTTTATGTCAGTACGCTTTTGATTCTCGCGAGCAGTCTGACATTTATCGCCGCGCAAAAAGCCATCAATTCGAACAACTATCAAAAAGTAAAACCTTGGCTGCTTGCCACGACCGTGCTCGGCGGAATGTTTATCTCTTCGCAAATTTTAGCGTGGCTGATGCTCGTTAATCGCGGGCTTTATATGCAGAGCAACCCGTACGTCACGTTTTTCTATTTTTTGACCGTGCTGCACGCCGCACACGTTTTGGGCGGAATCATCGCGCTCGGTTATGTTGTGCTGCAAAACTGGCACCAAACCGAAGCGGAAAAAGACCTCGAACGTCGCCGCGACGTTTCCGCCGCCGTTGGCTGGTACTGGCATTTTATGGGCGGCTTGTGGCTGGTTTTATTGTCTCTCCTCGGATTCTGGAAATAATCTATGGAAACGGTCGCGGAAATTGAAAGCGAGAAAAAATCGAATATTTTTATCAACACGATTTCGATTGTCGTACCGGTATTGGTCGCGATTCTGCTCGTAATTCCGGCTAAGCTCGACCTCGGCGCGTGGACGCGCAATTTGCCGCACGCAATCGGCACGATAAACACTCTGACGAGCGTTTCGTTGATTCTGGGCTTGGTTTTTATCAAATTACGAAAAATTAGACTGCACCAATCGATGATGACCATTTCGTTTGGGCTAGGCGGTCTTTTTCTGGTTTGCTACGTTCTATATCACTTGACGAATCCATCGAATAAATTCGCGGGCGAAGGTTTTATCAAAGGCTTATACCTTTTTATACTGGCGACTCACATTGTCTTTTCGCTCGTCGTTCTGCCGCTCGTTCTGCGCGCGATGTTTTATGCGGCGACCGCCCAATTCGCGGCGCACAAAAAAATCGTCCGGTTTGCGTACCCGATTTGGCTGTATGTTTCGGTCACGGGCGTGATGGTTTATTTGTTTGTTTATCAACTGTTTCCGGCAAAGTAAAAAAAATCAAAATTCCCTTGATTTTATCTAATTATGCTACTATAATTTTAATTGTTGAAAATTGAAACGCCGAAGCCGTTTTTCGATTAACGGCGCGGGGGAACCAAAGTTTGGTAATTGATTTGCCGAACACGGGGCGAAGCGTTCGACGTGAACGCGGGGATTAACTTCTTCTTCCCTAGCCCGACAGCTAACCTCGTAGGTGTGGTGAAGAAGCTACGAAAGAGTTAATCCACAAAAGGGTGAGATTTATTAGTGCTTTGTACCTTTGATTTTTTCAACAAATCAAACAAAGACGTCCGGTCTTCTCAAAGAAACAGAAAGTCCCGTCACGGTTGGCGGGACTTTCTGTTTGTCCGGTTTTAATCAATTTCCTCTATCTTCACGGATTTCAAAGGTATTTTCAAATCTTTATCAAACCCGATGCCGGTCGGCGCATTCCCGACTTTTATCGAAAAGGTTTCCTCGCGTTTTGTAATCTCAATCGTTTCATAAACCGTGCCGGTCGGTGTCAGAATTTCAACGTCCATCGGCAGAACAAAGGCGGCGGACGTTAAATCGTCGATTTTCTGCGTTTGTTTGACGCTCAGAATCAGTTTTTCGGTCTCGGGGTTATACCGGTATTTAACTTCCAGTTTCGGATAACCCGTGCCGTAAACCCACTGCTTGAAAAACCAGTCTAAATCCTTTTTTGAAACTTCCTCGAAAACCTTCTGTAAATCGGTGGTTTCCGTGTTGCTCAATCGATATTTGTTGAGATAAATGTTGATTGCCTTCCAAAATACTTTATCGCCGACGGTTTCGCGCAAAGTATGGACAACGGCGCCGCCTTTCTGGTAAGCGACGGCATCGAAAATCGAATCGTCACCGCGCGCCTGATTGTTAAAAAGCCCGTGTTTGCGGCTCGTTTTTGATTCTTCCGCAAAATAAATGTCCGCGTCTTCGCGCACTTTCCGCAGATAATCGTCGCGCCCGTACATTTTTTCGCGGTAGGCGGCTTCCATAAACGTCGCAAAACCTTCGTTCAGCCACAGTTCCGCCCAGTTGCGGCAGGTCACGAGATTGCCGAACCACGAATGTGAAAGCTCGTGCGAAACAATGTCTTCGACAACAAACCTATTTCGTTCGGAAAAGAAAATGTCGCGGTCCGACAAAGTAGTCGCCGTCGCATTTTCCATGCCGCCCAGGCTGAAATGCGCGACGATGGTCTGGTCGTATTTGTTGAAAGGAAACGCGACGCCGGTCAATTCCTCAAACGCGCGCATCATTTGTTTGGTATTTCCGAACGCTTTTTCGTTCAGATACTCTCTGTCCGGGTAGAGATAAACCGAAAGCGGCGTATTTTTGTAGGAATCGGCGAATTTGACGTATTTTCCGACGACGAAAGACGTTAAATAAACCGGATGCGGCAGCGGCATTTTGAAATGAAAAGTTTTTGTGCCGTCCGCGTTTTGCAGAGTTTCGATCAGTTCACCGTTTGAGACGGCGGTTTCCCCGGCTTCGACGGTCAAAAATTGTTCGGTTGTTGCCTTGTCGTCCGGAAAATCGTAGGACGGAAACCAGTAGCGCGATTCTTCCGCCTCGCCCTGGGTGTAAATCTGGGCTTCATGAAGCAATGTGCCGCCGTCGCGTTCCGCCGGGATGAAATAGACGCCTTTTTTCGGTTTTGCCGAATATTTGAGGCGCACCTTTATTAAATCTTTCGGCGAATAATCTTTCGGGAGCTTGATAAAAATCTTGTCGGCTTCGGCTTTATATGGCAAATCCGCTCCGCCCGGCTCTAAGGTCACCGATTCAAAATTAAGATTTGCCGCATCCAGCTCAAGCGAATTGAAACCGTTTTTTAGAGGTTTCAGCGAAACGGTCGTTTCGCCGAAAATCGTTCGATTTTTACGGTCAAAGCTCGTTCGAATCAGGTAATGCTGGGCGTCAAAGGTGCGGGGTCGATTAAAGTTTTGCCGTGCGGTCTGGGTAAAAACGAATTGAGCAAAGGCAATTGAAAGAAAAACAAAAAGAAACGATTGCAAATAACGATTCATAATCAAACGATATAAAATCCCGAGTCTGCTTTTCAAATTCCGAAATAAAAACTTTTTGACGAATTGTCCGGAAAAGTAAAAAGGCAAAAGCCGTTAAACTTTTGCCTTTTTACTTTTTACATTTTACTTCAAATTAATTATTTTCCGGCGACGGCGACGGCGACGGGTCGCTGCGGCGTTTGAGCTGCGGGCGTTCCTTCGTGTCGTCGGTTGGCGTGTTGTTTGCCGGGTCGGTCGTCGTGTTTTCCGTGTCCGACGGCTGGCGACGTTTCAGCGTCGGCTTGCTCGATTCGGTATCGTCGATGTCACTCGTCACGCCGGCTTTGGCGTTTGAAAGCCGCATCAGATGCGCTTTGACGCGTTGAAATTCCGACGTGCTGATGACGTATTCGTCCTTTTCAGGGAACCGCGCAACCAGCGCCAGACTCGCATCGCGGCGGTCTAAGGATTGCGGGTGCGACGAGAAAAGTTTGGCAATCGTGCCCGGTTTCTTTTTATTCTGCGAGGCGAGCTTTTCAAACATCGTCGCCATGCCGGTCGGGTCGTAGCCCGAAGCGTAGAGGTATTGAACCCCCAGCCGGTCGGCTTCTTCTTCAGCGCCGCGCGTGAATTTCAGCATTCCGAGCGCGCCGAGGATGCCGCCGCCGTTTTGCAGAACCGTGCTGATGATACCGCCGCCGAAGATAATACCGGCGAGCATTCCGTAGTTCATCGCGGTCGCTTTACCCTGATTTTCCATCGCGTGACGCGCCGCGACGTGCGCGATTTCGTGCGCCATCACGCCCGCCAGTTCGGCTTCGTTGTCGGCGGCGAGAATCAAACCTTTGTTGACGAAGAAAAATCCGCCCGGCAGCGCGAACGCGTTGACTTCGTCGGTGTCTATGACTTTAATCGTAAAGGGAACTTTCGCGTCCGAGTGAAGAACGATGTTCTGACCGACGCGGTTAATGTATTCGGTCACGACTTCGTCGTCAACAAGTTTCGCCTGCTGTTCGACTTCGAGCGCGAGCTGGCGACCGACCTGCATTTCCTTTTCTTTCGAGCCGCCGAGCCAGCTCCAGAGTTTATCGGCGCCGCCGTTGATGTTGCGTTTGCCAATCATATTCGGGTCTTCGTTCGGCGCGAGCGGTTTTTTGCCGTCGGTCGTGGCGGTTGCGGCGACTTGTTTATCCTGTTTCTGTTTGTCTTTTTTGTCTTTCTTAGCCTGAGTTTGACTGGTTTTGTCTGTTGTCTGGGCTGCAATGCTGAGCGGCGCAATTGCCGTTGCGCTCAGCAGAAAAGCAAACAGCAGAAAAAATGCACTTATTTGCCGAACAAATCTTTTACGCATATCTTAAAAATCTCCTAAAAATAAATCCGACGAGGTTTTAAATTTTAACTTTAATTGGATTGTAAAATCAACGCTTTTATGATGCAGTTCACAAATAAAAAGTTGTTACTCCGGGCGGCTTATCCCGAAAAAAATCAAAAAAACACAAAATTTTCGTGAAAACTATTTTTTTTAGCGCGAAAAATTGTTAAAGTAATAACTGCCGGATGATTTTTCGGTACGAATCCCGCGCTAAGCACACGCTCTTACGGCACAACTTAAAATTCAATTTTTTACAATGAAACGCATAAACGAAAAGGTTAAGGATTTAGTCGATGTTCGTCCATATAAAAGTCTGACCGATTATTTTTCCGACCCGGGCGAGACGCTTGCCGCCTATCATTTTACCGATGCCACGTCCGATATGATGTCGAAATGGCTCGATAGAATCGCGGAAGTTAATGACGAAAACGGGCAGGCGATGGCGCTTGCCGGTTATCGGGGCGTCGGGAAGAGTCATTTTCTGGCGGCTTTAGGCGCGATTGTCGCGCAGCCCGAGCTGCGCTCGCGAATTTCCGACCAGCACGTTTCCGTCAGTACGCAGCGCCTCAAACGGCGTCGCTATCCGGTGGCGTTCGTGCGGCGCGGAACTTATCCGACGCTGCTCGAAGAATTAAAAGCGGCAATTGCCGAATCATTTTCGGTTGATGCGTCGGAGTTGGGCGAGTCGATGCCCGAAATCCTGACAACGGCGGTTGAAAAATCGGGTGATATGCCGTTTATTTTAATCGTCGATACGGCTTTTGAACGCTCTTCGCGGGTCGCGCGCGACGACGGCGTGATGCTCGGCGCAATCGCCGAATTCACAAAAAACCTGAACGTTTTTATAGGCGTCGCGCTCGATGACGACATTGCGGGCGCAGACGGTGTGAATGCGGCGATTGCGCGCGTTTTTTCGATTGATTATCTCGACCAGGAACACCTCTATAAAATCGTCGACTCGCATGTTTTTCCGAAACATCGTCAGACGCAGGCGCTGCTCCACGATATTTACAACTATTTCCGCGAGGTTCTGCCGCATTTTCGATGGAGCGAGCAGCGTTTCAGCTCGCTTTACCCGCTGCATCCGGTAATCCTGGAAAACGCGCCGTTCGTCAGGCTTTACGCGCCCGAATTCGCGCTGCTCGGGTTTGCTTCGGAAGCCGGCAGCAAAATTCTGGGGCGTCCCGCCAATTCGCTGATTGCGCTCGACGAAGTGTTCGACTGCACCGAGCAGAATTTGCGAAAAGTTGACGATTTGCACGAAGCTTTTCTGGCTTACGACCGCCTAAACTCGGAAGTTGTCGGCAATATTCCCGTCATGCAAAGGCTGCAGGCGAAACTAATCCTCAAAGGCTTGCTGCTTTTATCGCTCGACGGTGACGGCACGACCGCCGGTGAAATCTGCGCGGCGATGCTGATTTTTGACGAGAACAATCCGAACAACGGTTTGCAGATGGTCGAAAATCTGCTTGAAAATTTCGCCGCCGTTTTGCCCGACCAAATCTGGCGAAAGGCGGAAGAAGGCAGGGACATTCGCTACAGCCTGAAAGTCAGCATCAAGGAAAGCCTGAACAATTCGCTGAACGAGGCAATCGCTGAGGTTTCACCCGAAATCGTCCCGAAAATGCTGCGCAGGATTGCGCGCGAGAGATTTTCCGATTGGACTTTCGGCGATGAATCGGACGCGTCGGGCGCGAACTGGACGGACACGCAGATTGTCTGGCGCGGCGGATTGCGGCGCGGTCGCCTGTGCTGGAACGTCGAAGAAAATGAATCGGAAATCGCCCACCTGCCCGCCAACCTCGAAATTACGGACTGGATGGTGATTATCAGCGGCGAGCAGCCGGCGCTGCCGGCGTCTGAAAATGCGGACGGCGTGCCGCGCGTTTACTGGCAGCACGCCGCCCTGAGACCGGACGAAATCGAGACGCTCCTGCGTTATCACGTTTTAGTGAACGATGAAAATCTGCGCGCGGAGTTCGGCGACCAGCTGCGCGCCGCCGGTCACGCACACTCGCTCGCGATTGAAAAAATCTGGAGCCGCGTCTTTCTGGTTGACGGCAAATTGACTATCGAAGGCTTTGATTTCAACTTTACGGACGAAGCGCGAAATGCGCAGAGCCTCGCAAAAATTTTCACGATAATGCTCGATTCGCTGTTCGAGATGAAGTTTCCGAATCATCCGGTGTTCCTGCAGACGCTCGGGATGACGGAAGTTTCGACGCTTATCAGCGACCTTTTCAGCGGAACGCGCCAGAATTTGGCGGAAGTTCAGCGCTTTGCCGAGCTTTTCGCGCTGCCGCTCGGACTCGTCACCAATCGCGGCAATTCGTTTGTTCTCGAAACCGAGGAAAATCTCTTAAAATTACCTATCACGCAGGAAGTTTTGGCGCTCGTCAAAAAATCTGCCGAAGAAACCATCTCTCTGAGGGCGGTTTATCGACACCTGAAACGCGAGCCGATCGGGTTGGTTCGCGAAGCCCAGCACCTTTTTTTAACCGCGCTCGTCGCTAATCGTCAAATCGAGTTCGTGACGACGAAAGGCGACCGCATCACGCGTCGTTCGCTTGATTTGAAAATCATCTGGGACGACATTGAAGGCATCGCGCTGCCGTCCGCCGCGAGCTACCCGTCGGAACGCCTGACGCAGTGGGCAAAGATTTTAACGAGCACCGACACGTTTAATTCGATTAATCTGCCCGAAGACGTTGAAGCCGTCAAAAAAGCGCTGCAAATCTGGCTTTCCGATTGGCAGAAAGCGCATCTTCTGGAGCGCTTCAGCGAATTGCCCGACGAAATCTTAAATACGAAAATCTGGCGTCTTTCATTACTTGCCGACAAAACGTTCGGTTCTGTCGCGACGAGCGTGGCGTCCGTTTTAGACGATTCAATCACGCTCGACGAAGGTTTGCACCGCGTCGCGGACGCGTTTTCGGATTCGGAAGAAGAGTATTTCGGACGCGCCAAGGATTTAGTCGTGCTCGAAGATTTCATCGGCGGCACGAACCGTCGCGAGGAAATCCGAACTTACCTGGCGGTTTGCGAAACGACCGACGACGCGAAAATCGAAGTTTTAAGGGAAAAACTCTTCCAGATGCTCGAAGAAACGACCATCAACCCGAGCCAGCTTACCAACCGCGAATTGGAAAACGTCTGGCAGTCGTTTCACACGCGCTTTGCCGAATACTTTGCGACCAAGCACGATTCGATTATGAAATCGCATCATTTGCAGGAGCAATTCGACGAAATAATGCGCAGCAACGAATGGTGGGAATTTGAAAATCTCTCGCACCTGCCGGTTGCGCCGCAGGTTTATTACCGCGAAGCAAAACAAATCTGCCAACAGCTTCGCGAACTCGACTGTCTGTTCAGCGTCCGCGAAATGCTCAAAACCCACCCGTTCTGCGCGTGTTCCTTTAATATCGCGCAAATCAGAGCATGGGAAAAACTCCCGCAGACCTTGCAGCAGACCATCGAAAAAGGACGCGCGAGCTATCGCAAGATTCTGCTGACGCTCAAAGACACGCTCGTTCAACTGATTTCGCATCTCGCGAATCGTTCGATGGACGAAGAATACAAATCGGCAGCCCGCCGCCTGTTCGACATCTTCAAACAGGGAAGCGAGATTCCGCTGCTGACGAATGCCGACCTTGTCATTCTGCAAAAAGCCTTTGAAAACCTGCCGACTTCGATTCTTATGAAGACGAATTTCCCTGAAACCGGCGATTTCGTCAGCCGCGCCGATTTGAAAGAACAAATTGGTCAATGGCTCGAAGAGCTGCCGGACGAACCCGTTCTGTTAAAGGTTTAGAAAAGAATCGAAACGCCGCAAGCAACAAACTTTTTCTTCTAAAAGCAAAAATCCGCCGTTAGCTAACGACGGATTTTTGCTTTCTTAGGACGGCTGACCTCACAGGAAAAAAAATTTACTACCCTACGGCTTTAGATATTTACCCAGCCAATCCAGAACTTGACCGTACCAGAATTCGGAGTTTTGCGGTTTCAGAATCCAGTGTCCTTCGTCGGGGATGATGACGAGTTTTGAGGGTGTGCCGTTTAATTGCAGAGCCGTGAATAATTGCATGTCCTGGTCAACCGGCACGCGGTAGTCGATTTCGCCCGCCGTGACGAGGGTCGGGGTTTTGAAGTTGGCGGCGAATTTGTGCGGCGACCATTTTTCGTAGTTGAGCTTGTTCTGCCACGGCATTCCTTTGAATTCCCAGTTGACGAACCATAATTCTTCGGTCGCGCCAGCCATCGATTCGAGATTGAAGACTCCGGCGTGCGAAACCAGCACTTTGAATTTAAAGCGCGGGTCGTTGTTGTGTCCGAGAATCCAATCGACCATGTAGCCGCCGTAGGACGCGCCCGCCGCGCCGATGCGGGTTTTATCGACGTATGGAAGTTTGATGACTTCCGCCGTGCCGTTCATGATGTCGGTGTAGGCGCGCCCGCCCCAGTCGGCGGAAACGTCGTCGACGAATTTTTGCCCGTAGCCGGTCGAGCCGCGCGGGTTCGGCAGAAAGACGACGTAGCCCTGGTTGGCGAACATCTGCGGATTCCATCGATAGCCCCAATTGTCGCTCCAAGCGCCCTGCGGTCCGCCGTGAATCAGCACGACGAGCGGGTATTTTTTCGATGAATCGAAGTTTGCCGGTTTGACGATAAAGCCGTGAACGGTGGCGTTCATCGCGCCTTTCCATTGAATATCTTCGGCTTTTGCGAGATTCAGATTGGCGTTTCCTTTGCTCAGGTTGACCATTTCGCTGCCGTCAGCCGAAAGGCGGTAAATTTCCGACGGGGCGGTCATCGAGCTGGCGGCGACAATGAAGCTTTTGCCGTCAGGCGTGACGTTCAGATTACTGAAAAAACCGTCGCTGCGAATCATTTTAACGTGCGTCGCGATGCGCTGATTGAAATTAGGTTCGAGCGGCACACTGTAAATCGGCTCTTTGCCGCTTGTGTTCGCGGTAAAATAAATCGTTTTGCCGTCCGGCGAAAGCGTCATTTCGTCAACCTGCTGGTCGAAACCGTTGGTTAATTCTTTTGTTTCGCCCGTCGCGCGGTTGTAGCGCATAATGCGCCAGCGGTCGGCTTCAAAGCCTTCGCGTGCCTGCGAGCGGAACAAAATGTATTTGCCGTCGGGCGTGTAAGCGGGCGAAACGTCGTAACCGCGATTGGCGACGGTGATGTTTTTGACGTTGCCGTCGCGCCACATCATTTCGGTTGTTTTACGCGAAAAACCCGGCAGCGCGATGAGATAAATGTCGCTGTTGGTCGAAATGGCTTCGATTTTGTCGGGGTTTCTGAGAACCGCGATTTCTTTTGAATCGGGCGAAAAAGCGTAATCGACGCCGCTCGCGGCGGCATACGGCGGCGAATCGAAATCGCCCGGCGTCATATCTTCGACGCTGCTTTCGCCGTTGCTGCGAACGACGAAAACGTGTGTTCGCTTACGGTTGCGCCATTCGACCCAGTGGCGGTAAAGCAGGCGGTCGGTGACAATCGCTTTGACCTTGCTGCTTTCGGCGGTCGCGTCTTCACGAGCATTGCATTCGTCGTTAGCGTTGCATTCCGGGTAAACGTCGGTGCTAAAAGCAATCCAGCGACCGTCGGGCGACCAGACGGGACTGCCCGCACCGGCTGAAAACTTGGTAATTTGTTTTTTATCATCGCCGTCCGGGTCCATCGTCCAGATTTGCCCGCCCGAAGTGAAAGCAAGTTTTTTGCCGTCGGGCGACCAGCGCGGGGCTGAGCTGGATTTATCGCCCTTCGTGATTTGTTTCAGGTCTGAGCCGTCCGTCCTCACCGTGTAGATGTGCGTTAAGGTTTTGTTGGCGGCTTTATCAACGTCGCCGATTGTAAAGGCGACGGAGCGACCGTCGGGCGAGAGCTGCGGGTCTGAGACGCGGCGCAGCTTTATCATATCGTTGAACGTAAAGGTCTGCGCCGCCGCGCCGATAAATGCAAAACAGCAAATCAGTATTACAAAAGATAATCTTTTCATAAGTTTTAAAGTCGAAATTGAAATGGTAAAAGCAAAAATATTATTGCACAGAAATTGTGAAGTTTGAACTAACTCGGCTATCATATTTCCAAAATACTTTACTTCAAAATCTATGAAAACATTAATTCTTTTGGTTCTGATTCTATCGGCTTCGGTTTTTGCCCAAACGCCGACGCCGACACCCGTTCTGTACAGCGAAAAAACGCTCGCCGAGATGCAGAAAATCCAGCAGGCGTCGCTCGCCAGCGATTATGCCTACCGGCAAACCGCCTATTTGGCAAACAATATCGGACCGCGCCTGACGGGCTCGCCGCAAGCCGCGCGCGCCGTCGACTACGTCGCCGAAGAAATGCGGAAATTGGGTCTCGAAGTGCGCCTGCAAAAATTGACCGTGCCGCACTGGGTTCGCGGCGAAGAACGCGGCGAATTAATTGAATGGAACGGAATGGCTGCCGGAACGACGCAGAAAATCGTTTTAACGGCGCTCGGCGGAAGCGTCGCGACCGCCGCCGACGGTTTGACGGCGGAGGTCGTCGTCGTCGAAAGCTTCGATGAATTAAAGCGCCTCGGCGCAAAAAATATCGAAGGAAAAATCGTGCTCTACAACGTCAAATTCGACCGCAACCTGGCGGAGATGAATCAGGCGGGCGCGGCTTACGGGCAAGTTACGGTCTATCGCGGCGGCGGCGCGACGGAAGCGGCTCGGCTCGGTGCGGTTGGCGTGCTGGTGCGTTCGGCAGGCGGTTCGCAAAATCGTCTGGCGCATACCGGTTCGCTGCGCTATGCGGACGGCGTCAAACAGATTCCGGCGGCGGCGATTCCGTTTGAAGACGCCGAAACGATTGCCAATCTCGCCAGGACGGGAAAGGTCAGAATGAAGCTCGTTTTGACGCCGCAAAAGCTGCCCGATACGACGAGCTACAATGTCATCGCCGATTTGAAAGGCAGCGAAAAGCCGGATGAAATCGTCGTTGTCGGCGGGCATCTCGATTCGTGGGATTTGGGAACGGGCGCGCTCGACGATGCGGTCGGCGTGTCGATGGCGATGCAGACGGTTTATACCTTAAAACAGCTCAAAATACAGCCCAAAAGGACGATTCGCGTGGTCGCTTTTATGAATGAAGAAAACGGCTTTGTCGGCGCGCGAACCTATGCTGAGGAAGCTGACGCCGCGAAACATTTTGCCGCCATCGAAGGCGATTTGGGCGCGAGCCGCCCGCTCGGTTTCATCTTTGCCGGAAAACCGGAAGCCGTGCCTTTTCTTCGACCGATTGCCGACGTTCTCAACAAACAAGGCGCCGGGTTAATCAATCCGCAGGCGAGCGCAAGCTCCGACATCGGAACTCTGACGGCGAAAGGCGTCCCGTCGTTCGCTCCGTGGTTCGATACGCGCACGTATTTTAATTATCACCACACCGAAGCCGACACTTTCGACAAGGTCAATGCGCGGGAATTAGCCGAAAACTGCTCGGTCATGGCGGTTCTTGCCTACGGGTTGGCGAATCTCGAACAGCCTCTGCCGCGTTAGAGTTCATAAGTTCAGAGTTTGGAGTACGGAGTTGCTTTGATTAGATTCAAATGGTAAGTTTTAATCAATTAACTCAGAACTCTAAACTCTGAACACTATACTAATGTTATGAACAGACCGCCGCCGTATTTTCCGCAGAATCAGCTTTCGCCGCCGGACGAAAAGCGCTACCGCAAATTTAAACTTATTGTCGGGATGGCAATTTTCTTTTTGACCCTGCTTTTAATCGGCGCGGGCGTCGGAGTTTTTTACCTGATTCGCTGGATGAATTCTTAAACTTTAAAATTCGTCAAAAACGACAGAAGCCGCAAAAGTTAAATCTTTTGCGGCTTCTGTCGTTTTTTGTGATTATACGCTTTAACGATTCGTTAAGCTCGAATTCAGTTTTTTCGCGTTCGCTTTCGCGCCTTCGAGCGCCAGCTGTTTGGCTTGCGGCAAAACCTCGATGGCTTTGAGCAGCTGATTGTCGTATTCGTTGAAGACCTGGAACGAGGTTTGCGAACCGTAGGCTGCCGTCACGAGCTCGGTGCGCAGCGTGCGAAGCACGAATACCTTTTCCTTATCGACCTGCGCCGCCGGGATTTTGTACTTCTGCGCGGCGTAGGTTTTGAAAGCCTGATAAACGCTGTCGGTGATTTCGAAATCTTTTTGCTTGATGTCGTAATCGAATTTTATCGGTTTATCGGCTTTGAAGGTTTCGAATCCCGGGACTTTGCCGAAAGCCAAATCGAGCGCGAAAGCGAAAACCGGATTAACGAGTTTTTGCTGGACTTTGATGCTGTCGTTGGTCACCGTTTGCGGTTTGACGACTTCGTCCGGCGTGATGCCGCCGCCGCCGTAGACGATTCTGCCCGAATCGGTCTTGGTTTGCTCGCCGGTCGGCGTCTGGCTGCCGTTTTCGTCGCGGTACGTTCCGCCTTTCGTATAATAATCGTAAAGGTCGCCTTTTGAATAATCGCGCTGGATAAGACGTCCCGAGGGCGTTTCGTATTTTGCGATTGTCAGGAGCAGCATCGAGCCGTATTCGAGCTGAAAAGGATTCTGCACCAAACCTTTACCGAATGAATTTTCGCCGACAATCAGCGCGCGGTCGTGGTCTTGCAGCGCGCCGGCGAGAATTTCCGACGCCGACGCCGTGTTTCGGTTAACGAGCACGACGAGCGGCGTTTCGTCCGGCGTCGCGTTGGTCGAAGGATACGTGTCAGCCGTGCCGTCGAGTCTGCCTTTCTGCGTAAAAATCGTCTGTCCTTTACCGATAAATGTGTTGGCGACGTAATAAGCCTGGTTGACCAGACCGCCGCCGTTATTGCGCAGGTCGATGACGAGCTGCTGCATTCCCGCCGCTTTCAAATCCGTCATCGCCTGTCGAAATTCGGTGTAAGTCGTCGTGTTAAAACCGCCCGACATATTGATGTAGCCGACGCCGGGACGAATCATATAAGCTTCGGAAATTGACGGCTGCGCGACGGCGTCGCGGATAATATCGACGGTTTCGCGTTTTCCGGTGCCGTATTTTTCGACCGTTAATTTCGCGACCGTGCCGCGCGGTCCTCTGAGAAAAGTGCGGACTTCGCTAAACGGTTTGCCGAGCATCGACGTGCCGTTTACTTCCAGGATTTTGTCGCCGTAGCCGAGACCGGCGCGGTTGGCGGGCGCGCCTTCAAACGTCGCTTTAATATAGGTTGCGATAACGTTGCCGTTGGCGTCGGACAAATCGCCGATGGTCGCGCCGATACCGAAATAGCGCGAGCTTTGGTCGGTGCGAAACTGTTCAAATTCTTTCGCGTCGAAGTAATTCGAGTGCGGGTCGAGCGTGTGGAGCATCGAATCAATCGAGGTTTTGAAAAGCTCGTTGTAGTCCAAAGTTTTGCCGCTGACGTGATTTTGCTCGATAATGCTCAAAGCCTCGGCAACGTCCGTCTCGATCGTTTCGGTCGACACGACTTTTGCCGCCGACTTGGTTTCCGTCTGCGTTTTCGGATTATTTTTTGAAATTGCCGTGCCGGTCTGCGCCGGAACGCTTGAAAAAGCTAAAATTATAGAAAGTAATAAGCCGAACAGAGTCGTATGTTTTTTCACTATAAAAATCTCCTGAAAATTTACTGCCGAATAGAATTTTTCACAAAAAATGATAACATCTGTTTGAAGAAAAAGCGATAAAATTAGTTGCACAAAGGTTTACAACAAAATGACAAAATTTACAATTTCAATGCGTTTTCTGACCATATTCGCAATTATTTTAACCTTTTACAATGCGGTTTTTTCTCAGTTTGAAAAATACACTATTCCCGCCAAATGGGAATTATACTCAGTCAAGGATAAAAATGTTTCGTTTCTAATGCCGCGCCTGCCGGTTTTGATTGAGCGGGAGAGGCGGTGTCAGGGCGAACAAATTCAAGAATACGGCGCTTATCACGACGGCGTTGTTTACGTTTTCAGGATAACTTCCAAAATGGAGCCGGCTGATACTTGTTCTCCGAAAAGAAACTTTGACGAAAATAATTTTATTGAAAGAGTTAATGCACTCAAAACGGAATTTAAGGACTATTCAAACTCGGAAAACAACTTTTCTAAAGATTCAATAATCAAATTGGTCGGGACTAATAAGGTTGTTCAGATTGTCAACGATTATGACAACCAGCGCTGGCTGGAGCTGGCTATTTATGGTTCGGACGAGAAAAAGGCGGAAGTGAAAAAATTTCTGGCTTCGCTTAAAACGAATACTGGAACGACCGGAAAAGTAATCGGCGAAGGCGCCGCGCAAACCTTTGGCGACGATGTCTCAAAAAGCATAATCCAAATCAAAGCCAAAAATACCGGAAACGACGAATCGGCGGCAGCCTCGAAACGAACAGTCGTGAAGATCAACGACGACGGCGTTTATCTCGCAAGAATAATTTTGCAGCCGAAAGCAAAATTTACCGATGGCGCCAGACAGAACGAGGTTCAGGGAACGGTGAAGTTAAGAGTTGAATTTCTGGCAAACGGTGCGATTGGTAATGTCATCCCGTTTTCCGGGCTGCCTTTTGGTTTAACGCAGGAAGCGATTACCGCCGCCCGTAAAATGGTCTTCATCCCGGAGCAAAGCTTTGGCAATCGTTATTCGGTTGTGAA
The DNA here is from genome assembly GCA_036403375.1 of Pyrinomonadaceae bacterium. Lineage (GTDB taxonomy): Bacteria > Acidobacteriota > Blastocatellia > Pyrinomonadales > Pyrinomonadaceae > JAFDVJ01. The sequence continues at coordinate 24,134 of DASWRC010000297.1, read as the reverse complement.
AACCATCGAATACAGTTTTAATATTTATTAAAAATGTCTCATTTATTAGAAGTTACAAATTTACAAACACAATTTCCGACGCGTGCCGGTCTGGTCAAGGCAGTCAACGACGTGAGCTTTTATATCGACGAAGGCGAGCTTCTCGGGCTGGTCGGCGAATCGGGCTGCGGAAAATCGATTACCGCGCTTTCCGTCATGCGTTTGATTGCCGCGCCGGGCAAGATTGCCGGAGGTTCGATAAAATTCAAGGGCGAAGAATTGACGACCGCCACCGCGCAAAGAATGCGCGAGATTCGCGGCGACGACATTTCGATGATTTTCCAGGACCCGATGACTTCGCTCAATCCGGTCTATACGGTCGGCGAACAGATTGCCGAAGCCTTGCGCCTGCACCAAAATTTAAACAAAAAAGACGCCTGGGACGCTGCCGTCGAAGCGATGAAGGAAGTCGCGATTCCCGACCCGGCGCGGCGCGTAAAAGATTACCCGCACCAGCTTTCGGGCGGAATGCGCCAGCGCGTGATGATTGCGATGGCTTTGGCGTGCAATCCCGAGCTTTTAATCGCGGACGAGCCGACAACGGCGCTCGACGTGACGATTCAGGCGCAGATTCTCGAACTGTTGAATGAATTGCGAACGACGCGAAGGCTCGCCGTTCTTCTCATCACGCACGATTTGGGCGTCGTTGCGGAAGTCGCCGACCGCGTCTGCGTGATGTACACCGGAAAAATTGTCGAAGAATCGGGCGTTGATGAGATTTTCGAAAATCCGAAACACCCGTACACGCGCGGGCTTTTAAAATCGGTTCCGAAACTTTCGGCACATGCGCTCGAAAAAGTTTCGCGCCTGCAAACGATTGAAGGCACGGTTCCGAGTCCGACAAATCTGCCGGACGGTTGTCATTTCGCGCCGCGCTGCGAATACCGTATGGACAAATGCACGCACGGCGAGATTCCGCTTTACCAGTTGGAAAACGGCGTCGCCGTGAGATGCGTTTTATACGAAAATGAACGTGAAAAATCTAAAGCGGCGGGTTGAAGGCAAAAACGTTTTTCTGAGATATGTCTCGATGGACGATTTTGAAGAAATGCGGACGCTGTTCCGAGAAAGCCGCGCGTTTTACAAAGGCTTAATTGATACGCCCGGCACCATCGAACAATTCACGGCGTACGCGGCGCGCAACTCGTCGGACGCGAACGAATGTTTCGTCATTTGCCGCGCGACGGACGAAAAAATCGTCGGCGTGATAAATTTATCGCAGATTTTTCGCCGGAGCTTCCAAAACGCTTACTTAGGCTATTCGCTCGGCGTCAAATACAAGGGCAACGGCTTTATGACCGAAGCGGTTGCCCTTGTTCTGCGATTTGCGTTCAAAGACTTGAAGCTGCATCGCCTCGAAGCCAGCGTACAGCCGGAAAATCTGCCGTCAATCGCCGTTTTGCTGCGCTGCGGTTTTACGAAAGAAGGCTTTTCGCGCAAATATCTGAAAATCGCCGGGCGCTGGCGCGACCACGAACGGTTTGCGATAATTCGTGAAGATTGGAGAGAAAGAAAATGAATCAGGCGATTGCTGAAAAATTTTTGACCGAAAAAGAATATTTGTTACTGGAAGAAAAATCTAAAATTCGCCACGAATATATGGACGGCGAGATTTTTTCGATGGCTGGCGCGACGCGCAAACATAATCTGGCTTCGACAAATATTTCGACCGAATTGAATCTACAATTACGCGAAACCGATTGCGAAGTTTACGCCAGCGATTTTCGTGTAAGAGTGCGCGGCGGACATAATGTTTATCCGGACGTCGCGGTTGCCTGCGGCGATATTCAAATCATTGACAACGATAAAACTCTGCTCAATCCGGTTGTGGTTTTTGAGGTGTTGTCAAAATCAACCGAAAAACGCGACCGGGGCGCAAAGGCGGAGGATTATTTCCGATTGAAGTCGCTGACCGATTATGTTTTGGTTTCGCAGTATTACGTTCGGGTCGAGCATTTTTCGCGTCAAAAAAATAATGAATGGAATTTGAAGATTTATGAAGATTTTAAAGATATTGTCGAGCTGAAATCAATAAACTGCAAACTTTCGTTAAAATTAATTTATTTGAAACTCAATATAACACCTCTAAAATTGGTCGAAAAAACGAAGAAGCATGGAAAATAGCGCAGTTAAAACTCAAAGGAAAGAAATCGTCAACGTTCGCCATCTGGTCAAGCATTTCGCGGTCGAGAATTCGGATGACGTGGTGCGCGCGGTCGACGACGTTTCGTTCGATATTCTGGCGGGCGAAACTTTAGGGCTGGTCGGCGAATCGGGCTGCGGAAAATCGACGGTCGGGCGCTGTCTTTTGCGGCTTCACGAGCCGACGAGCGGGGAAGTTTTGTTTGAAGGGAAGAATCTCATCGGGTTGCCGAACGACGAAATGCGGCGAATGCGGCGCGAGATGCAGATTATTTTTCAAGACCCGTACGCTTCGCTCAACCCGCGCCTTAGTATTCTGTCAATCGTCTCCGAACCGCTGAAAATTCACGGCATCGGCGGGAAAAAAGAACACCGGGAACGCGTCGCGGATTTGCTGAAAAAAGTCGGACTCGACCCGAATTATATGTATCGCTACCCGCACGAATTTTCAGGCGGTCAGCGCCAGCGCATCGGCATTGCGCGCGCGCTTGCCCTGAATCCGAAGCTGATTATCTGCGACGAGCCGGTTTCGGCTCTGGACGTTTCCGTGCAGGCGCAGGTCGTTAATCTATTGCAGGATTTACAGGCGGAATTCGGCTTAACTTATCTTTTTATCTCGCACGGTTTGGCGGTGGTCGAGCATATCTCGCAGCGCGTCGCGGTGATGTATCTCGGGAAAATCGTTGAGATTGCCGACGCGCGAGGGTTGTACGAATCGCCGCTGCATCCGTACACGAAGGCTTTGCTGTCGGCGATTCCGATTCCCGACCCGAAACAGAAGCGCGAGCGAATCGTTCTTCAAGGCGATGTGCCGACGCCGATAAATCCGCCGTCGGGCTGCCGGTTCAGAACGCGCTGCCCGTGGGCGATTGACGATTGCGCGCGCGTCGTTCCCGAGCTGCGCGAGATTAAACCGGGTCATGCGGCGGCGTGCATTCGCGTCGAAGGCTACCACGCGGCGCCGAAAGCCGAATAAATTTGAAACGCAAAAAATCGATTTTGCGTAACATTGAGCGTTTTTACTAATAAAATACAGCGCGTGCTTTCTGCTAAGCAGTTTTCGAGTTTGAAAGACGCCCAAAAAAGGAGAAAAATTATGGACGCAGAAAGAGAAACACCGTGGCAGGAACCGCCGCTGCCGGAACAAATCAGGGTCGATGACGATCCGCCGCAAATGTCGGAAGCCGCGACGCTCGGCAATATTTTTATCGAGCCGGGCAGAACTTTCGAGGATTTGCGCCGCAAACCGCGCTTTATTCTGGCAGGCTTGATAATCGCGCTGCTGGCGACCGCTTACGGCTTCGGGCTTTATTACAAAATCGGCGACGAGGGAATACGTCGTTTTGTGGTCGAGCAGATTGATAAAAGTCCGCGCGCCGACCAAATGACCGCCGAACAGAAGAATACCGCCGTCAACCTGCAGATGACGATTCAAAAAGTCGTTCGGTTTGCGCTACCGGTTTTCGTGGCGATTTCGTTTGTTCTGGGCGGTCTTTTTTACTGGCTCGGCGCGAAGGCATTCGGCGGAACCGGCAATTTTCTGCACGGTTTATCGGTTTGGATTTACTCGGGGCTGCCGCCGGCTGTGCTCGCGATGATTGCTAATTTTATCGTGCTGATATTTAAATCAGCGGACGACATCGAGCTTGCGACGAGCCAGCGCGGAGTTATCCAGGCAAATCTGAGTTTTTTGGTGAACGGAAAATCGATGCCGGTGCTGGCAACATTGATTTCCGTGTTTGATTTGTTTGCGATTTGGGGCTGGATTTTAGCCGCCATCGGCTTGCAGAAAACCAATAAAATTTCCAGCGGTTCGGCGTGGACAATTACGATTATTCTGGCTTTAATCGGCGTTTTACTGAGAGTTGTCGGCGCATTCTTTTCGGGAAATCCGAATTAAAATCGAGCCGTAAATTTCGAAAAAAGACCTGAGCCGAAATCGCTCAGGTCTTTTTATTTATTCATAGCGCAAGGATTCAATCGGGTCTAGTCGCGCGGCTTTCCACGCCGGAAAAAGTCCGAAAATGATGCCGATGCCGACGCTTGCGCCGAAACCGGCAATCGGCGCCCAGAGCGGAACATAGGAGGGCATAAGCATTTTAACAAGAAGCGATAAAAGCCAGCCGAGTCCGAGTCCGACCAAGCCGCCGAAGCCCGTCAGGGTCGCCGCTTCAATCAAAAATTGCAGTAAGATGTCGGTCTGCCGCGCGCCGATCGCCTTTCGGATACCGATTTCGCGCGTTCGCTCGGTGACCGAAACGAGCATAATGTTCATGACGCCGAGTCCGCCGATCATCAAGCCGATTGAGGAAATGATAATCATCGCCAGAAATACGCCGCTTGTGATTGCCGAAAACTGCTCGATGAGACTCGCGGCTGTTTCCATCGCGAAATTGTTTTTCTCGCCGAATTTGACGTTGCGGCGAATGCGCAGAAGGTCCTGCACGTCGTCTTTCGCCTTTTCGAGCTGTCCCTCGCGCGCGACCGCGAGGATAAACAAATCGTCGGCGTTCGGCTTTAACTTCAAAGCCGCGCCCATCGGCATATAAATCGAGTTTGACTGGTCGTTGTTGCCGCCGCCGCCGCCGAAAAGCTGTTCGCGTTTTTGCAGCACGCCGATAATTCTAAACTCGGTTCCGCCGACTTCGATGGTTTGTCCAATCGGGTTATCGTACGGAAAATAGCTTTCTTTAACTGTCGAGCCGATAAGGCAGACATTGGCTTTTTCGTCCGATTCCGATTGCGAGAACCAGCGTCCTTCCATCAGCGTCTCGGATGTTGTCTTTTCAATTTGCGGCAGCGTTCCGTTCATCTGCACAGAGCTGGAAGTTTTTCCGTTTTTGCCCGTAACGTTGATTTTCTGACCGAAAAAGTTGTTCGAAATATCGAGAAACGGTACTGCCGTCTCGATGGATGAAAGATTATTGATGGCGGCGGCGTCGTCCATCGTTAAAGGCTTGCGCATGCGTTCCTCGCGCGACGGCGCGCTGGTGCGAATGCCGATGTCCATCTTGTAGAGAAAAATCGAGCGCGTGCCGAAGGATTCGACCTGTTTTTCGACCGCGACGTTGATGCCGCTGATGATTGACGAAATCAGCATCACGGTAATCACGCCGATAACGACGCCGACAATGGTCAAAAACGAGCGCAGCTTATTACCGCGCAGCGTATCAATCGCCATTTTAAAGTTTTCGTAAAACGAACTGGTTAAAAACTTCATAAATCTTTAATTATTCATGCCGTAAAGCTTCAATCGGGTCTAATCGCGCGGCTTTCCACGCCGGAAAAAGTCCGGCTAACACGCCGATGCCGCCGGACACGCCGATTGCCAAAAAAATTGCCCAAATCGGGATTCGTGTTTGAAAAAACATTGCGCTGACGACAAAACCCAGAAGTTCGGCAATAATCAAACCGATTAAGCCGCCGGCGAGGGCAAGCGTCGCCGCTTCAAAAAGAAATTGTCTTAAAATATCGGCTTGTCGCGCGCCCAGAGATTTGCGGATGCCGATTTCCTTGGTTCTTTCCGTGACCGCGACCAGCATAATGTTCATCAGAACGATTGCGCCGACAAAAAGCGCGATTGTCGGCACGAGGAAAATGACGAGCGCAATCGGTCCGGTGATGCCTTTGATTAAATTGGAAATCGCGTCGGGCGTTAAAATCCCGAAATTGTCCTTTTCGCCGAATTGGAGCTTGCGCTTAATGCGCATTAATGTCCGCGCTTCTTCGACCGCGTCGTTATAGAATTTGTCGGACTTTGCGGACGCTTCAAAATAAATCTGGCGGCTGCCGCGAAGCCCGCCGAAGTTTCCGCCGTAGGTTTTTATCGGCAGCCATATGAAACTGTCCTGCGGCTGTCCGAAAACCGTGCCCTTCGCGGTCTGGATTCCGATGATGCGGTAGGGAATACCCTGAATCCTGATCTCGCCGCCCAGTGCGTCACCCTGCGGAAACAGCTTATTGGCGATGTCTGCGCCGACGTAGGCGACGCGCATCGCGTTGTTGTTTTCGGTGTTTGTAAAAAATCGCCCCTGTGCAATATCGATCTTTTCTATTTCGCCGATAACCGGTTCGATGCCTTCGATGCGAACGTCGCGCAGACTTTCATAACCTTCGCGTTTGACTTCGCGCGTGTTGGGCAGGGCTTTCGCGCCGATTTTGTCGATTAATTGGGCGCGTTCACGAATAAATTCCAACTCGTCGAATGTCAGTTCCTTGTTGCGGCGCTGCGCCGCGGCGATGGAATCGGTGTCCTTAAAGTCGTCGAAATTAAACCGCCGAACAGTGAACGCGTTCGAGCCGATGCCGGCGAGCTTTTCATCGACGTAGGCACTGAAACCCTGTAAAACCGAGAGCACCAGCATAAATGCCGTGACCGCGAAAATCATTCCGAGAAGCGTTAAAAAAGAGCGCAGCTTATGCGACCAAATCGAATCGAATGCGAGTTTAAAGGTTTCAGCAAAATTCATTTAATAATCAAAAAGAAACAAAATTCTTTGATGATGATTATACGCGAATTGGTTGAAAAGGTTTAGTTTGCGCCAATTTTAAATAATTTCCAGAGGCTCGCCAGATGGCTGAAAAAAACAATCGGAACAACGACGGTCGGAAGCCAGATATACGGAAAATACGCGACGGCGCGCGTTTGCATTTCGGGCGCGGCGTTCGGGCTGAAAGCGGGAAACGCGAGAATCGCCGTGATGACGACATTTAAGAGCAAACCGAGCGCGAGAATATTCCAGACAATTAAAAGCGTTCGATTCGTTTCACGGCGGCGAAACGCGAGAAAATAAATTACGGGCGCGCTCAGACCGGACAGAATATCGAAATTTCTGCCTTCAAAGGTCATCGACTGCGGCACGAGCTTGGCTTGCAAAAGCCAGAAAAGAGTCAGCTCGACCGGAATTCGGATAATGCTCAAAAGCGTTAAGATTTTAAGCGGCAGTTTTTCGATGAAATTTTTGCGGAAGAATATAAAATACGCGGCGATTAACAGAAGCGCCGGCAGAACGCCGAAAAGAAAGACGCGCGGCGGAAACGTGTTGACCTCGTAAAAACCGTTGAGGGCGAGAATTGCTGTAAAAAATATCCAGAAGGCGAGGAGAAAGACCAGGATTTTTGCCGGAACGGTGTCGAAAACGGTTTGTTTGACGGCGTAAAGCAGGAAGCCGACCGTGAGAAAAGCCGTCAAAATAAACGTAATCGAAACATATCCCGGCAAATTTTCGATCATTTTGTTTGTTCGTCTTTTTCGATTACTCCGTCGCGGATGGTGATGACGCGGTGTGCGCGTTCGGCAATGTCATGCTCGTGCGTGACGAGAATAATCGTGTTGCCTTCTTCATGGAGTTTTTCGAACAGAGCCATAATTTCGTGGCTCGTTTTCGTGTCGAGCGCGCCGGTCGGCTCGTCGGCGAGCAGAATCGAAGGGTGATTGACAAGCGCGCGGGCAATCGCCACACGCTGGCGCTGTCCGCCCGACAGCTCGTTCGGTTTATGCATTACGCGGTCGCCGAGTTCGACCGATGCCAGCGCGGCTTGCGCCTTTTCATGGCGCTCGCCGGCGCGCATTCCGGCGTAAATCAGCGGCAGTTCGACGTTATGCAGCGCCGTGGCGCGCGCCAGAAGGTTGAACGTCTGAAAAACGAACCCGATTTCCTTGTTGCGAATCTTGGCAAGCTCGTCGTCGGTCATTTCGGCAACCTGGTGACCGTTAATCCAGTATTCGCCTTTCGACGGGGAATCGAGACAGCCGATTAAGTTCATTAAGGTCGATTTGCCCGAACCCGAAGGTCCGATGATGGCAAGATATTCGCCCTTTTTGACATCAAACGAAACGCCGCGCAGCGCGTGCAGCTCTTCGACGCCCATCTGATAGGTTTTCCAGATGTTGCGCATCGAGATTAAAGATTCGCCCGCCGACGGATGACTTTCGCTCACCGCAACCGGCTGATTGCCGTTCTCGTTTTCCATGAATTTATACATAGCTTTTTTGGTTTCAGGTTTCAAGTTTTAGGTTCGCAAAATTTGAAACCTGAAACCCATCTTAGGATTTATTAGCGTTTTCGCCGTCCTTTTTCTCTTGTTTCTTGACCTGCGTGCCTTCCTTCAACGTGTTTAGAATACGGCTCGGACCGGTGATTACTTCCTGTCCGTCCTGCAATCCGCTCATTATTTCAATGTCGGATTCGCCCGTGATGCCGGTTTGAACTTCGACGAATTTCGCCTTGTTGCCTTCGAGCACGTAAACGCCCTTGATGGTTTTCGGTTTTTCCGAAGGCATCTGCACGTCGTTCTGAATCGTCGGCGAGGGCGCGGCTTCCGGTTTTTTCTCGATCACGGCTTGCAGCGGAACGGCAACCAAATCATTCACGGTTTTCGTTGTAATCACAGCGGTTGCGCTCATTCCGGGACGCAGCCCGTCGCGTAAGTCCTGCGGAATGTCGGTCAATTCGATAACGACCTTGAACTCTTTCGCTTCCTGCGTGTTGATGTTGGTCGAAAGCCCGCCGGAGGTTTGCGATTTGCCGATTGCGAGCGGATTTTTCAATTTAACTGTGCCTAAAATTTCCTTATCGCCGAAGGCGTCGACTTTGACTTTGGCGCGCTGTCCTTCCTCGACCTTATCAATCTCGGTTTCGTCAACCTTGACTTCGACGTTAATCGCCGACATATCGGCAATCGTCAAAAGCGGCGTCGAGGAAAGATTGGCGACCGCAAACGTGCCGACCTTCGACGGAATGTCGGCAATCACGCCGTCAATCGGCGCAGCCTGCAAAGTTTTATCGCGCTGCGTGCGCTGCCCGCGAAACAAAGCGGCTTGCTGTTCGGAGCGTTTCTGGCTCGACGACGCGCTTAAATTCGCCGTATCGATGGCGCGCTGCGCGTCACGCACGGCAACCTGCTGCTGATTGGCGCGGGCGCGCGCTTCTTTGACGCGCGCTTCAGCTTCGTTGACGGCGAGCTGTGCGGATTTCAAACGCGACTGGGCGTTTCTGAGCGCGACCAGCGCGGTATCGACCCGGTCTTTTGCCGCATCATATTCGGAACGCGAAACAACGCCCGATTCCAAAAGTTCGGTAGTTCTTTTCAATTCTCGCTGCGCGGTATTCAGGCCGACCTGTTCTCGATCGACTTCGGTTTGGGCAGCGACGACGTTTTGCCGAGCCGTGCTGACCTGCTGAATTGCCGTATCAATCGACGCCTGCGAAGCAATTAAACCCTGCTGCGCCTGCGAATATTGATTCTGCGCGGCGGTCACCTGCGAGCGCGAAACCTGGGTGTCGGTTTGCGAGGCTTGCAGTGAAGCAAGCTGCGCATCGGCGCTCGATTCGAGCTGCGTCGGGTCGAGCTTGACGAGCGCCGTGCCTTTTTTTACGGCGTCGCCTTCCTTGACGTAGATTTCTTCGATTCTGCCCTGTACTTCACTGGTCAGGTTAATAAACTGAATCGGACGAATTTCGCCTGACGCCGTGACGTTTGAGCGCAGCTCTTTGCGCTTTTCGACCTTGACGATTGTTACTTCGGGCGTGTCCTTGCGCGTCGCGAAAATGCTGACGACGATGATGATTAATAAAAGCACGGCAACAGACGCACCGATGATAATTTTTCCTTTACGGCTAACTGCCATAGTTTCTCTCTTTCCTCTCTAAACGAAGATTTATTTTCTGGTATTGAATTTTAACGCAAATTAATGCTTGTCCCTCGGTCAATGCGTAACTACGACGCCTTGAGCCGAATAGTTTCAAAAAAGTAATCCGCCAAATTGGATTTTGTTTAAGATTTAAGACGTAAAAAAAACGCTCCCGGTTTACAGGATAATTATTTTACGATTTACGAACTCGGATTTTAAGGTTAAAATGAGTTTGCCATAGATAATTTAACAACTTATACAAATTTAATCGCAAGGTAAAGGAAAATATAACAATGATAAAGTGCCAAACTTGCGGAACGGAAAATCTGGACGGTTCGCAATTCTGCGATGAATGCGGGTCGAATTTGCAGTCTTCAGGCAATAATAAAAACGAATATGTAGTGCAAAGTTTCCAGCCGCCTCTTTCCGAGCCGTCTTTCAACGTGGCGAGCGTCACGTCAATCGGTATCGAACCGATTATCGAACAGGTCGAGCCGACGCCGGTCGAAAACGGCGGCGAGCGCAAAATCGAAGGCGTTCACGCGACCTTGACGATTGAACGCGGAATGTCGGTCGGCAAGCAATTTAATTTATCGGCGGAAGAATCGTATATCGGTCGATGGGACGCGGACAACGGGATTTTCCCCGACATCGATTTGGACGCGCACGACCCCGAGGCGAAAGTTTCGCGCCGCCATGCGCGGATTATTTACCGGGACGGGAAATATTCCGTCGAAGATTTAGGCTCGACCAACGGAACGTATATCAATCGGGGGCGGCGCTTGATTCCGGGAAGCCCGAATATACTTAACGACGGCGACGAGATTATCGTCGGCAAGACTTTTTTGCGGTTTAAAATAAATAATTAAGAAAGTAGTCAAACAAACTTTGAATTTAATTTAAGAAAATGTCCTATTGCCCTGAATGCGGTGAAAAAATCACCAAAGAAGATGTTTTTTGTCCCTTTTGCGGAATTTCTTTAAAGCCGATTGCGCCGGTCGAAGACGTTTCAATGTCGGAGACCCTCGTTGCCGTGCCCGCGCCTGTCATCAACAAAGAAGCGCTCGATGCGCTGACTGCGAACTCGGGCACGGGAAATCCGAAACCCGAAACTCAAAACGCGCCGGTTGCTGAAGAAAAACCTTCCGAGCCGGTCAACACCAGCGAAAACGTGCCCGTTTTTAGTGCCGGCGACACGTCGGAAAACTGGACGATGAAAACCGAATCGGTCGAAATTCCGGCGGAGCAGCTCGAAGACATCAGAAGCCTTCCGCTGCCGAGTCCGTTTGGCGACGACCCGGCAGTAGCGCCGGCTGATGAAAACGCAGCGCCGTCGGTTGTCACCTCGCCGCCCTTGAGCGCCGAACCGGTCGTCTCGCCGCTTATCGAAAATTCACCGGAAACTGAAAATATCGACGAAGTTCCGGCTTCGTCAATTATTCAGGAACCGGAAATCGAAGACGAAAAATCGACGGACGAATCAGCGGTTTCCGAATCTCAAACTCCGGCTGAATTAACTGAACCGGAAGCCGCGCCCGTCGATTTTCCGGAAAATAAAACTGAAACACCGGCGGTTGAAGAAACTTCTCCGGCGCCGGAATTATCGCAAATCGAAGAAACGGACGCCGGTCAGGCGGCAGCAGATGCTTCGCCGGATTCTGCCGTACCAGATTTAAATGCCGGCGGCGCAAATCTTACATTCGACCATCCGCCGGCGTTTTTTGAACAGCCGACGCTCGGTTCGGGAAAAATAAGCGCGCCGCTGCCAGCCGAAAACGTGCCGGTTGAAGAGCTGCCCGGTGACGAGCTCGCCGAGCCCGTAGCGGAAACCGCCGAACCGCCGATTGAAATGCCGGATTTGCCGCTGATTTTGGAAAATCAGCGCGTGCCGACGCAGTTTGATTCGGTGCAGATTATTCAAAAAGACGAAATCGAGGCGGAAAACGCGAAAACAGCCTCGGCTGATTTGGAAACTCCGCCGGCAGCGGTTGAAGAAACGCCGGCTGCCGAGTCGAAAGCAGATTCCAGAGACGAACGCTCGTTGACGACACCGAACATGGGAAAAAGCGACACCGACGGGCGCAAAGCAGCGAAATTAAAGCCGCTCGACGAAGGGACGATTCTCAACGGTCGCTACGAAATCGTCCGCAAAATCGGCGGCGGCGGCATGGGCGCGGTTTATCTGGCGAACGACCGCAACCTCGGCGGCGTTCTGCGTGCCGTCAAGGAAATGGTGCAGAGCTATATCGAATCGGAACAGCAGGACAAGGCAGTCGCCGATTTCAAGCGCGAATCATTGCTTTTGACATCGCTCGACCATCCGGCGATTCCGACGATTTACGATTATTTCTTCGACGAAAAGGAAGGCAGATTTTATCTCGTCATGAAGTACATTTCGGGCGGCGATCTGGCGAGCCGCCTGCGCGCCGCGCCCGAAGGTCGGGTTGACGAGAAAAGCGTGGTCGAATGGGCGATACAGATTGCCGACGTTTTGCATTATCTCCATAATCACGAACCGTCAATCGTCTATCGCGATTTGAAACCGGCTAACGTCATGATTGACGGCAATACGGGACGCGTGATGCTCATCGACTTCGGGATTGCGCGCTGGGTCAACAAGGAAGAAAAAGGCGTCACGGCGGTCGGCACGATGGGCTACGCGCCGCCCGAACTTTTCAGCGGAAACGTCGAGCCGCGCTCGGATATTTATTCCTTAGGTTCGACAATTTTTCACCTTTTAACCGGCGCCGACCCGCAGAGCAATCCTTTGCTGATTTTCGATTTTCAGAAAAATCCGCGCCCGCGCCAGATAAATTCCCAATTATCCGACCAAATCGAGCAGATTCTGATGCGTTCGGTCGAATACAACGCCGAAGCGCGGTTCATGTCCGCCGCCGAAATGCGCGACTCTCTGAAAGAACATCTCGGCAATCTGCAAACAGGCAAAGTGACTTACGGCGTAAAGGTCGCCCCCTCGAACCGCGCTTTTTCCGAACAAGCTGTTTTCTGCGGTTTCTGCGGCAAACAAATCGTCGCGACCGACGTTTTCTGCGCTTTCTGCGGCGCGCAGCAGCCAATTGCCCAGCCGGGCGTTTCACAGTCGTCAGTCGCCGTCCAGCCGATGACCGCAAAACTGATAATTCAGGAAACCGGCGAGCTTGAGCCTTCGACTTACCGGCTCGAAAAACCCGACAATCTGCTCGGGCGACGCGACCCGATGTCGAATATTTTTCCCGAAGTCGATTTATCGAAATACGACCCGCAGACGAAGATTTCGCGTCGACACGCGCGCATCTGGCGCGAAGGCAACTCGTTTCTGGTCGAAGATTTAGGTTCGTCAAACGGTACGACTCTTTTGCCGTCGACGAGCGATTCCGTGCGCCTGCTTCCACATCAGCCGCATACTTTGACCAACGGCGATAAGATTAAATTGGGTGATACGACCTTGCATTTCACAATCGGGTAAGGTTGAATTGAGGTTTTTAAGTATATGAGCGCGAACGCGGAAAAAAATATCGCTGTCAAAAGAGTTAAGCCCGAACAAGTGGTCATCGATTTCGATGCCGAGCGGCTGCGGGCGCCGTTTCTGCTGCGCTGCGGCGCGTTTCTGATTGATTACATTCTGCTCGTCTGTATTCCGGTTTTGTTTCTAATCCTCGGCAGATTTTACGGCATCGACGGCGTAAAACTCTTAAGCAGCGAGCTGAGCAACACGGGCTGGCTGATAATGCTGCTTTTGGGACTGACGAATTTCGTGATTTTCCCGATGTTCAGCGGGCAAAGTATCGGCAAAATGCTGACCGGCATCCGCATCGTGCGGAAAGACGGCACGCCGCCGACATTTGTCCAATTATTGCTGCGTCACACGCTCGGTTATTTTTTAACGGCTTTGACGCTCGGCTTGGGATTTTTGTTTTCCGCCGTCAATCAAAAAGGTCGCGCATTGCAGGATTTAATCGGCGGAACGGTCGTCATATACGGCAGACAGAAAGTCGCGCGAGAAATTACCGAAATCCCAAATTAAACTATGCCGCATCTGATTATTAAAAATTCAGATTTTCAGAACGAGAAATTTTTCCTGACTCGCCTGCGGACGACCATCGGACGTTCAGCGCGCAGCGACATCTGTATTCCGGACGCTTTCGCCTCGCGGCTCCACGCCGAGATTCGCAAGGAAGGCGATGCGTACTGGCTTCAGGATTTAGGCTCGGCAAACGGCACGCGTTACAACGGGAATGTCGTGTCGCTGCCGATTCCGTTGATTTCGGGCGGCGAAGTTCAAATCGGCGAAACGGTTATCACATTCGAAGACGAACGCCTCCGCGCGAGCAAAAGCGCGACGCTGATTGCCGACCATACGGACGCGCTCGACCCGTCGAAAACCATCGCGCTTTCGCCGCAAAAGAATCCGACCGCCGAATTCCTCGATTCGCAATTTACGACGCGCAACGAGCTTTTAGGCTTAATCAGCAAGGTCGGCATCGCGCTGCTTTCGTCGAGCGGTCTGGACGAAACTTTGAACCAGGTCGCGTCGCTGGTTTTTGAAGCCGTTCCGGCAGAGCGCGTCGTGATAATGCTGCGCGACGAGACGATGGAAGGCGGCATGAAAATATCGGTCGCGCGGCTGCGCGGCAAAGACGAAACGCTGGAAGAAGTTCGCATCAGCCGGACGGTGATGGATGAAGTCCTGAAAAACGGCAAATCGGTGCTGACGGCGGACGCTCAGCACGACCCGCGTTATGCGAGCCAGACTATCGCGCTGCTCGGTATCCGCTCGGTCTTAGCAGTTCCGATGAGCGTCAACATAAACGACGTTTTCGGGCTGATTTATGCCGATTCGCCGACGAACGAAGCGACATTCTCTGAAGAACACTTAAATATTTTGACGACGCTTGCCTCGGTCGCGTCGATTCGCGTTGAAAACGCGCGGCTCCTGGAAGAGCGCTTCGAGCGCGAGCGTATGGAGCGCGAGCTGGAGCTCGCGACCGAAATCCAGCAGCGATTTCAGCCGTCGGCGCCGCCAATTATGGAAGGCTACGAATTTCAGGGAATTTCGTTTTCGTGCTACGAAATCGGCGGTGATTATTACGATTTTATAAGGCTTCACGACGGAAAAATGCTGGTCGCGCTCGGCGACGTTTCAGGTAAGGGAACAGCCGCCGCGCTATTGATGAGCTCGCTTCACGCCGCGATTCATGCGCAGGTCTCGGCGCGAAGTCCTTTGCCGGAGATTATCAGGTCGGTCAATCAATACCTCTCGGAAAACACGCCGACAAATCGTTTCGTGACGCTGTTTCTCGCCGAATTAAATCCTTCTGACGGGACGCTGCGCTACATCAACGCCGGACATAATCCGCCGCTTATCGGCAGAACGGACGGCACGGTCGAGCAGCTTGCGTCAGGCGGTTTCCCGCTCGGAATAATGCCGCTGGCGGAGTACGAAATAGGCGAAACCGGATTAAATTCCGGCGAAGCTCTGGTCGTTTATTCGGACGGCGTTTCGGAAGCCGCGAACCTCAAAGGCGAAGAGTTCGGAATGGAAAGACTTTCGAACGTTATCAGCAAAAACCTGGCGGCTTCGGCTTCCGGCTTGCGCGATAAAGTCGAGTCGTCGCTTTCAAACTTCACGCAAACCGCGCCGGCGGGCGACGATATCACGCTGGTCATCGTTAAGAAAAAATAAACCGGAATAATTTTATCCGCGGATAATTAAATTTTAAGGCGTTCTAATGCGGCGCTTCGCCTTCTGGAAAAGCGTTAGTATCGTCAATTTCCGTCAGAAGCATTTCTCTATAAGTTTCGGGTAATTTTCGAACCTTTTTGTTTTCGTCCGTGACGAGATGCATAGTTTCGCCTTCGGCAAGCAGCGTTTGGTCAACCGCCCGATAAATTTCGTATATAAAACGAATACTGCGGCTGCGGATTTCGGCGACCTTGGTGCGGAGGGTTAAAACGTCTTCGTAAAAGGCGGGCGATTTATAACGGCAGTAGACTTCGGCGACAACCAGCAGCGCATTGTGTTTTTCTTCCATTTCCTTGTAGGAAAAACCGCGCGCGCGGCAAAATTCGCTTCTCGCGAGCTCAAACCAAACGAGATAATTCGAATGATGAACGATGCCCATTTTGTCGGTTTCGGCATACCGGACGCGGATTTGTGTTTCGTACCAATCTTGCATAAAAAGTGGTCAGCGGTCGGTGGTCAGCGGTCGGAAAGTTATATTCCAACTGACCACTGACCACCGACCGCTGACCACTAGATTTACTGGGAGACAGGGATTCGAACCCCGATAGGCAGATCCAGAGACTGCAGTCCTACCATTAGACGATCTCCCACCAGCATCTATCAATTTAAAAAGCTAAACCGGGATTGTCAAATGAATCCGTCAACTTTTACTTGCCACATTGATAAATGCTTGGCAAAATAAAAGTTTATGTCGGTTGACGGGAAAGAAATTGTCAATAATCGCCACGCTTTTCACGAATATCATGTTTTGGATAAATATGAAGCCGGAATTGTTCTCAAAGGGACGGAAGTCAAAAGCGTAATGAGCGGTCGGATTCAGCTCAAAGATTCGTACGTCTCGGTGCGCGACGGCGAGGTCTGGGTTTTGAACGCGCACATCTCGCCGTATTCGCACGGCAATCGCGAAAATCACGACCCTCTGCGGACGCGTAAACTGCTTCTGCATAAGCGCGAAATTTTGAAACTGGAAAAGGAAACGACCGTCAAGGGGATGACTTTGGTGATTACGCGGATTTATTTAAAGAACGGGCGCATTAAATTTGAAGTCGGCGTCGCGAAGGGCAAAAAACTGTATGACAAGCGCGAAACCGAGATGAATCGGACGATTGAAAAAGAGACGCGCCAGCAGTTGAAAGAAAATTTAAGATAAGCTATAGATTGAAAGAAGTTTTGCAGGCATAATATATCTTTATTTCGAGGAACAATATGAAAACTCAGGCAATTTCGGGAAATTTTCAGGAAGCGAATGTGGATGCTTTGGCGGTCGCGGTTTTTAAGGACGAAAAAGCATCGAGCGGCGTTCTGAAAGATTTGGACAAATTAACGGGCGGAATCGTTTCGTCAGTTATTAAAAACGAGGAATTTAAAGGCGAAGTAAACGAAACCGCGCTGGTTCGTTTTGCGGCAAAAGGCAAAGTCAAAGCGTCGCTGCTTTTATTAATCGGCGTTGGCGAACGCGGCGAATACCAGACGGCGAGCGTGGCAAACGTCGCGGGCGCGGCAACACGGTTTTTACGCAAGCGCAACGTCAAAAGCTTTGCGCTGCTGCCGCGCAGTGACGGCGGCGGGCGCGAAGTTGCGCAAAGCGCGGCGTCGGGTTTTGTAACCAGCCAATTTGAACTCGATAAATACCGCACCAAAGACAAAAACGGCAAAACGGTCGATACTTTTGTGCTCTGCGTCGAGGATGCAAAAGACGGTGATTTGAAAGACGGCTTAAAACGGGGCGAAATCATCGGCGAATCGATGAATTTTACGCGCGATTTGGCGAACGAGCCGCCGAACGTGCTGCATCCGACCGAATTTGCGCGCCGCGCGCAGGCGATGGCAAAGGAAGTCGGTCTGAAATGCGAAATTCTCGATGAAGCGAAGATGGAAAAAATGGGCATGGGTTCGCTGATGAGCGTTTCAATCGGTTCCGAGCAGCCTGCCAAATTGATTGTTCTCAAGTACGAGCCGAAAAAATCGACGGCTAAAAAAGGCGAGCTGCTCGCGGTCGTCGGCAAAGGCATTACTTTTGACACGGGCGGCATTTCATTAAAACCCGGCGAAGGAATGGACGCGATGAAATACGATATGTCGGGCGGCGCATCGGTTGTCGGCACGATGCGCGCTATCGGGCTTCTCAAACCGTCAGTTCCGGTTCTCGGCGTCGTCGCGGCGGTCGAAAACATGCCGGACGGCAAAGCGACGCGCCCCTCGGACATTGTGACGGCGATGAACGGTAAGACCATCGAAATCCTCAACACGGACGCCGAAGGTCGCCTTATCTTGGCTGACGCGGTGGCGTACGCCGAAAAACAGGGCGCGACCCGGATTATCGACATGGCGACGCTGACCGGGGCGGTGATTATCGCACTCGGCGACATTAATACCGCCGTGCTCGGCAACGACCAGGAGCTGGTGGACGAAATTATCGCCTGCGGCAAGGAAGTCGGCGAAAATTACTGGCAGCTTCCCGTCGGCAGAGAATACAGCAAGGGAATTAAATCCGACATTGCCGACATCAAAAACATCGGTCCGTCGCGCAAGGCGGGCACGATTATCGGCGCGGTTTTCATTCAAGAGTTTGTCGATAAAGCCAAATGGGCGCATCTCGATATTGCGGGAACAGCCTGGGCGGACAATGAACGACCGCACCAGGCAAAGGGTCCGACGGCGGTCGCGGTGCGAACGTTGGTCAACTTGATCGAAAAATCGCAGTAAGTTCTAAGTTCCAAGTGCTGAGCGTTAAGTCGCAAGATTAAAAACTCAGAACCCGGAACTAAAAAAGCCGGCTGGTGAAAATCGTTTCGCCAGCCGTTTTTTTTTGCAAAAAGACTGCTATAATGGCGTCAACTCCGAGGC
The DNA here is from genome assembly GCA_036403375.1 of Pyrinomonadaceae bacterium. Classification (GTDB taxonomy): domain Bacteria; phylum Acidobacteriota; class Blastocatellia; order Pyrinomonadales; family Pyrinomonadaceae; genus JAFDVJ01. The sequence continues at coordinate 5,730 of DASWRC010000297.1, read as the reverse complement.
GAATTCAGACGGGAAACCAACAAAACACGAATGCGGGCGCAAAAAAAACAAAGGCTTTTCAAAAGCCGAAATTTTATAAATCTTTGTGTAGTTTCAGTCGTCTGGCTGCTGGTTTCAGCGTGCGTTTTCAGCACCGGAAAGGAAAACGTGAAGGTTGATTCAAATTCGCGTGCAAATTTGCAAACAAACGCGGCGAATGTTTCAGACACGTCGCCGAGCTTTGAAAAATCGAACAAAAAGGAAGACAAAGGCGATTTTATCGTCGAGCATCTGGAAGTTAAAGACGCGCGGTTTAATGATTTAGACCAGAAAATAAAGAAGGAGAAACTGCTCGAAAAAGCGGCTGACGATTTGAACAAAGCATTGATTCTGCCGAATAATATTTTTCTCCGCTCGAAGGATTGCGGCGAGCCGAACGCTGAATTTGACTCGAAAACCGAAAGCGTTACGGTTTGCTACGAATTGATGGAGCATTTCGCGAATCTTTATAAAAGCGACGGGATGAAGCCGGAAGACGCCGACAAAAAGATGTTCGACGCCGTGCGGTTCGCGTTTCTGCACGAGGTCGGGCACGCGTTGATTTATAACTACGATTTGCCGGTGACGGGCAACGAAGAAGACGCCGCCGACCGCTGTTCGTCGTACATCAACATTGAAGAATTAGGTGATGCGGGCGTCAAAGCCGTGCTGGCGGCGGCGGACGCGTTTCGGATTGAGTCGAAACAAAAGAGCGCGACAAAGCGTGATTTGGCGGATGAACATCTCTTGCAGGAACAGCGTTTTTATAATTCGTTGTGTATGATTTACGGTGCGGACGCCGAAAAATACGAATATTTTGTGACCGACGGCTATCTGCCGAAAGAACGTGCCGCGCGCTGTCCGGTTGAGTATCAGCGGACGGTTGATAGCTGGAAAAATCTGCTTCAGCCGTGGCGCAAAAATTAAAAAAGTTTGAGCTTTGATTCTTAAAAAGGGGAGAAACTATGAAACAACTGATAAATGAAATTCTATTCGGAAAAAACTCGATGGTCAGCGGCATCATCGCCCTGGCAATAATTTCGGCAATCGGTCTCGGCTGCTTCTGCAACAAAGACAAGTTGGAAGGCTTAACCAACACCGGTTCGACCACGCCCAGCCCGAGCGCGAGCGCCAGCCCGAGTCCTTCGCCGACGAAATCCTATACAAAAGCGGACGCTTCTAAAAACGCTTTGCCGAGCGAAGACGAAATGCAGGACATCGTCAAGAAAACGCTGCTCGATTTTAACGACAGTCTGCAAAAGGAAGATTTTACCGATTTTTACGGTAAAATCTCGAAATACTGGCAGAAACAAACCTCACCCGAAAAGCTGAAAACCAGTTTTCAGGGCTTTATCGACGGCAATGCCGATTTGAGTCCGATTAAGGACATGACCGCCAAATTTACGCGCGGGCCGGAAACGACGCGCAGTCTGGGCATGAAAACGCTGGAAGCTGACGGGGAATATCCGACCTCGCCGATTACCACGAAGTTCGAGCTGAAATACATTGTCGAAGGCAAGGAATGGAAGCTCGTCGGGATTAACGTCGTTACTAAAGTTACGAAACGTTAATTACCAATTGAGGCGGAAATCCGCCTTCAAAAAGCAGTCTTTCGAGGGCTGCTTTTGCTTTTTAGCGCGTTGAAAGCTAAACTTTTTGAAGTCTATAAAACGCATCCGTTTTTTCTAAATTTATGAAAATACACGAATATCAAGGAAAGGAACTTTTAAAAAATTACGGCGTCCCGACGCCGCGCGGAATCGTCGCGAGGACGCCCGAAGAAGCTGAAGCCGCGGCACGCGAGCTTGGAACGGACATCGTGGTCGTCAAAGCCCAGATTCACGCCGGCGGACGCGGCAAAGGCGGCGGTGTAAAGCTCGCCAAATCGCCCGCCGAGGCGAAAGAAGTCGCCGCGCAGATGCTCGGCATGATGCTCGTGACCCATCAGACCGGACCGGAAGGTCGCGAAGTGAAAACTCTGCTTATTGAGGAAGGCTTGCCGATTGACAGGGAGTTTTATCTCGGGCTGACGCTCGACCGGACGACGGGCAGAAACGTTTTTATGGCTTCGAGCGCGGGCGGCATGGACATCGAAAAGGTCGCCGAAGAAACGCCGGAGCTGATTTTGAAAGAAACGATTGACCCCTCGGTCGGTCTTCGCCCGTTTCAGGCGCGAAACCTGGCGTTTGGTCTGGGAATTCCGGGCGAACTTATCGGGCAAGCCGCGAAATTTATGCTTTCGCTGTACGAGGCGTACGACAAAATGGATGCGTCGCTGATTGAAATCAACCCGTTTTTGCTGACGAAAGACAATCGATTGATTGCGCTCGACGCGAAAGTTAATTTCGATGATAACGCGCTTTATCGTCATAAGGATTACGCCGAGCTGCGCGATTTGGACGAGGAAGAACCGCTCGAAATCGAGGCGTCGAAATTTGATTTGAACTACATCAAGCTCGACGGCAATATCGGCTGCATGGTCAACGGCGCGGGACTGGCGATGGCGACGATGGACATTATCAAGCTGCATGGCGGCGAACCGGCGAACTTTTTGGACGTCGGCGGCGGCGCGTCGCAGGAACGCGTCGAGCAGGCGTTTCGCATACTGCTCGCTGACGAAAACGTCAAAGCCGTGCTCGTCAACATTTTCGGCGGCATCGTGCGCACCGACATGGTCGCGCGCGGAGTGGTCGCGGCGGGCAAAAACTTGGGCGTTTCGATTCCGGTCGTCGTGCGGCTCGAAGGCACGAACGTCGAAGAGGGAAATCGGGTCATCGCCGAATCCGGAATGAATTTTCTCGTCGCCGACGGCATGAGCGATGCGGCTTCGAAAGTCGTTTCGGCGGCGGCTGGAAACTAGGAAAAGAGGAGAAAGGGAGAAGTGGAGAAAGAGTTGTCAAACGCGCTTTCTCCTTATTTTTTATGAGCCAGCATTTTTTACATATTCCCGCGCTGCTCAAAGCCGAGGAAGTCGCCGAGATTGAATCTCTGGCGGCGGATGCGAATTTTGTCGATGGAAAGCTGACGGCGAGTCTGGCAGCGAAAGATGTCAAAAACAACTGGCAAATCGACGCCGACAGCGATGTTTTGACGCCGATTCAAACCGTTTTGGACAAAGCCTGGAAATCAAGCCCGCTGTTTAATATCGCGGCGCTGCCGAAAACGGTTTATCCTTTTATCATCAGCAAACACACGCTCGGAAATTACTACGGCTGGCACGTTGACAGTCCCGTGATGGGCGAACCGCCGCTGCGCACCGATTTGGCGATGACGATTTTTTTGAGCGACCCGGAAAAATACGAAGGCGGCGAGCTGATAATTCAAACCGAGACGGGAACGTCCGCCTTTAAACCCGCGAAAGGCGACGCCGTGCTTTATCCGTGTCAATACCTGCACTGCGTCAACGAAGTCAAAAGCGGCGCGCGGCTGGCGGCGATTACGTGGATTCAGTCGAACGTCAAAAATCCCGAGCAGCGCCAGATACTTTTCCAGTTGAATCAAATTCACGGTTCGCTTTACGCGCAGGCGCCGCACGCGGCAGAAACCAATCTGCTCCTGCAAACGCACAGCAACCTTTTCAGAATGTGGGCTGAATTATAAAAAACGGAAAGCGGAAAACGGAAAACGGAAAATGAATTTGTAAATTTTCCACTTTCCACTTTCCGTTTTCCACTTTTTACTGTTCCTTTTCCTCGTCGAGAACCTTCTGCGCATATTCGCTCTGCGGGTATTTCTTCTTCAAAACGCTGCCGATTTTCGCTCTTAATTCCTCGTTATTGCCGCAGCCGTATTTCGTCCAGCCGTTAGCTTCAAAGGCGATATAGAGACTTTCGGGCACGCGCCGGTCGGCGGGCGCCAGCCGCGTCCATTCGAGAATCTTTTCGCCCAGGAATTTCGGCGCGTCGTCGAGGTCGGCGAGTTTTTTACGTTCGGCTTGCGCGGCGTTCGATTGCGCGGGTGTTAAAAACGACGGTTTCGGAGGAAGTTGCGGCTTGTTGGTTTCGCCGGTTACTTCGTCCGTTTCGCCTGTATACGGCGCGCACCACCAATCGTCGCTATCCCACATATTGAATTCGTTGTCGGTGCCGAGGCTGTCGTCGAGCAAAGGGCTGAGCATCGGATTTTTCAAAATCAGGTAAAGTGCGGCGCGTTGTTTTCCGAGCGGCGTTTTCGCGAGATTCACCTTGTCCATCAATTCCTGAAATTCGGGATGAAATTTCAAAACCTCCGCCGAAATCTTCTGCGCCGTTCCGAAATCATTCAAGAGCACGGCGCGTGTCCAGATAGCAAGCGCAAACCGCTCGCGCAGGTAATCGGGCAAGACGGGCGATTTTTCGGCTTCTACTAAAACCGGCAGCGGAAAATGCTCGTTCATCACTTCAAGCGTGTCGTAATCGAACATCTGGCGGTCTTGCCATTGCTTTTCGTTCTTAAAATTTTCCTCGACTTCCTTTTCGTATTGCTCGCGCGTCTGGTTCGGGAAACTTTCGGGCGAATACCATGATTTCTGCTCTTTGATAAAATCGTCAATCGTGCCGCTCGTGCCGTCCGAATCGAAAGCGAACGGCTTTAACTGCGAGAATTTCAGAAAATCGTCCAGGGTTTCCGACAGCTTGGCGCGCTCTTTTAGAAACAGGTTGCGCGAAGAAATCGGCAAATCCATGTTTGAATTCAAAATGTCGTCCAGCATTTTTCGCGCTTCCGGCTGTTTGCCCTGTTCAATCAAAAGACGCGCTTTGTGATAAGCAATCGTCTGGTAAGCAATCGAATTGCGGTCGATTTTATCGGCGGCTTCAAACAGGCGTTTAAGTTCGGTCGAAGTCTTTTCCGCCTTTGAAATCGCGGTCAAAAGCCACAAATCGGAATTCGTCCGGCGATACTCGGCAAGCGCGTAGAGATACGCCTCGCTGCCTTCGGTTTGAAACGTGAAAAGCCAGTTCGTCAAATCGTCCTGCCGCAGGTAATCGGGCAGAATCGAACGCGAAAGTTTTTCCGAGCCGTAATAACCGCCCTGATATTCCGCGCCGTTGCTGCCGTCGTAACGCCCTTTGTAAGCCTCGCGCCGGTTATTGCGCACCACTTCTTTCATCTTATCGGTCAATGGTCTGCCGGCGGCTTGCTCCGCCTTTGCGAGTACTTCCGCATCGGTCGCATCCGGATTAACGTAAATAGTCCAGTTTTCCTTGTAATCGTCGGTGTAAAAATAAATGTGCAAATCGCCTTCGTCGTGCGGCTCGACGACGGTCGAATTGGTATTCGCGGCGGCGGTGTTCATGTTGGCTGAAGAAACGTTTGAATTGGCGTCTTCGAGTTTTTTCAATTCTTCCTTGCGCTTATCTTCGGCTTCGAGCGCTTCTTTCTCGAATTTGTCCATCAGCCAGTTGTAATCAATCAAATCCTGCCGGAAATTGGCATCGCCGCGGGTCGCGATAATCTGCGCCAATTCGCGCACCCGTTCTTCGGGACGGAGGCGATATTTGACCAGCCCGAGCAGACGGTCTGCGGAATCGGCAAACTTTCCGCCTTTCGCGGCGACGGTCGATAGATTCTGCTCGGCTTCGGTATAGAGCAGCGTCGTTTTTGTCTTGTCTTTGGTCAAGCTCGCCTGCCGAATCAAAGTTCTGCCGACCAGATACTCGGCGGTTTCGCGCCACGGCGAATCGTAATCCTGCGCGATTGCCCCAAACCTGAGTTTCGCGTCGTCGTAATCGA
>DASWRC010000296.1:0-41361 GCA_036403375.1 Pyrinomonadaceae bacterium | reverse complement strand
CAAAAACGTCTTTATGCCAAGACGCGCCCAACAATTTAATGGTCGTTAGGGCGCGTAGCGACTTTGTTTGTTGGCTTGTCCGTTTAACTCGGAGTTGTGTGGCGGCAGTTTCGCACCACGTCAACGCCGCCATTATGCTTTCTAAAACACTACCGCAGCTCTCTTTTCAGAATCTTGCCGGTCGCGGTCATCGGCAAAGAATCTCTAAATTCCACAAAACGCGGGTATTTGTAGCCCGCCATATTCGCTTTGCAAAATTCGATGATTTCCTGTTCGGTCGTGTCCTGACCGTCTTTTTTGACGATATAGGCTTTGATTTCTTCGCCGAGCGCCTCACACGGGACGCCGACGACGGCGCACAGGGAAACGGCTTCGTGCGTCATCAAAAATTCTTCGATTTCGCGCGGATAGACGTTAAAACCGCCGCGCAGAATCATATCTTTGACGCGGTCTGCGATGTATATATATCCTTCCGGGTCGCGCCGCCCGACGTCGCCCGTATGCAGCCAGCCGTTCTTTATCGCGGCGGCGGTCGCCTCGGGTCGCCTGTAGTAGCCTTTCATCACGCAATGCCCGCGAATCAGGATTTCGCCTAATTCGCCCGGCGCTACATCGTTGCCGTTTTCATCGACGACGCGCACCTCGACGCCCCAGACGGGAAAGCCGATCGAGCCGGGACGCGTTTCGCCGTATTTATTAAAAACGGCGACCGGCGACGTTTCCGAAAGCCCGTAGCCTTCGGTTATTTTTGTCCTGAATTTCTCTTCAAAACCTTTCAAAACTTCGACCGGCAGCGACGCGCCGCCCGATTTGCAGAGCCTCAAATTGCGCGAAATCTTTTCTAAATCAAATTTGTCTGCGCTCGGACAGTGAAGCAGCGCCCAATACATCGTCGGCACGCCGGCGAAAATCGTGACATCGTGTTTGTCCATCAAGCGCAGTGCGTCTTCCGCCGTAAAGCGCGGAAGCAAAACGAGCGTCGCGCGGTTGTAAAAACCGGCGTTCATCTGCACGACCTGACCGAACGAATGAAAAAGCGGCAGCGTCAGAAGATGCACGTCCCAATCACGCTTCGGATACATGTTCTCGGAAAGCCGCGCGTTCAGGACGATGTTCAAGTGCGACAATTCCGCGCCTTTCGGCTGTCCGGTCGTGCCCGATGTGTAGAGAACAACGGCGGTGTCGGTTTCGCTCGTCCCGACGGATTCAAACTCGGTCGGCTCGTTTTCGATGAATTGCCGGAAGGTTTGCGTGTTTTCGCCGGGCGATTCGGCGTTCGCATCGAGCGTAATGAGCACGAACCGCTCACACGTTTCGGTTGCTTCGAAGCCCTTTTGACCTTCGATTCCCATCGGAAGCTCCGGCGTGCCTTCGAAGCAAAAGTGAACGCGCGCGTCCGAATCCGCGAGATGGTATGCCACTTCGCGCGCTTTGAGCAAAATATTAAGCGGCACGACCGTTGCGCCCGCCTTCAGAATCCCGTAATAAATTATCGGGAAAAACGGCAGATTCGCGCACGAAAGCGCGACTTTATCGCCCTTTTCGATACCGAATTTTTTTAACGCATTGGCGACCTGATTCGCCTGAGCGTTGATTTCCGCGTAGGTAAACTGCGCGTCGCCGCAAATGACGGCGTTCCGGTCAGGCACATTTCGTGCGCTGTCTTCGAGTAAAACGGCAAGATTTAACATAGTTTTTTAAGAATTTTCATCACGGATGACCACGGATAATATTAGGATAAAAGCGTATAAAATATAAAATTACCCGTGCTGAATCTTCTTTTATCTGTGTTCATACGTGATTAAACATTTGTTTTCACCATTGAGCGTTCAATGATTTTTTCTACTTTGACGACGACCGGCAAAGTTCCGAAACTAAGATTTCTACTCGCCGAAAGCCGCGAAATGCAAAAGGCTTCGGCAACAAAATCGGGCGCGGTTTTCAGCAAAACGCAAGCCTGCAAAGCTAATGCAAGTTTTTCGACCGTCGCGCGGGCGCGAAATTCCAAATCGTCCGCAACGGAAAAATCGTTCTTCAAATTCAGTAAATGCGTATCGAAAAACTCGTTTAATCCTTTTGCCGTGACGAGTTCGTCAAAAACGGCGGCAATGCTTCGCGGCTCTTTTCGCATCGCGCGCAAAACGTCCAGACACTGCACGTTACCCGAACCTTCCCAGACGGAATTGACCGGAATGTCGCGATACAGACGCGGTAGCACCGAATCTTCCACATAACCGTTGCCGCCCAAAACTTCCAATGCTTCGCCGACCGCAAAGACGGCGCGTTTGCAATTCCAGAATTTACCGATTGCCGTCGCCGCACGCGTAAAGAGTTTCGCTTCCTCGCTCGTTTCGGATTCATCAAACCCGCGCGCCAGGCGAAACCCGAGCGCGGTCGCGGCTTCGGATTCGAGCGCTAAATCCGCGAGCAGATTTTTCATCAAAGGCTGTTCGATTAAGAGTTTTCCGAACGCTTTGCGATGCGCCGCGTGATGAATGCTTTCCGCGACGGCGCGCCGCAATGTACCGGCAGAACCGACCGCGCAGTCGAGCCGCGTGTGGCGCACCATTTCCATAATATTCGCCGCGCCGCGACCTTCGTCGCCGATAATCCGGGCGTATGCGGCGTGAAATTCGACTTCTCCCGAAGCATTCGAACGATTCCCGAGCTTGTCTTTTAACCTTTGAAAATAAAGCGCGTTTTTTTCACCCGAAGGCTTGAAACGCGGTATCAGGAAACACGATAAACCGTTTGCGGTTTGCGCCAAAACCAGAAAAGCGTCGGACATCGGCGCCGAGCAGAACCATTTTCTGCCCGTGATTTTATACTCGCCTGCGTCACCCGATTTTTCGGCAAATGTGATGTTGGCGCGCACGTCCGAGCCGCCCTGCGGTTCGGTCATCGCCATGCCGAACGTCGCGCCGCGTTTTTCCGAGACGGGCAAAAATCGCGCGTCGTATTCGTTCGATAAAACTTTCGGCAGCCACTCACGCTCGATTTCCGGTTCGATTTTCAGACTCGGAACAACCGCGAAAGTCATCGTCAACGGGCAGCTCGTGCCTTCGTCAACCTCTTGTTTGAGATACGCCAAAACGGAACGCGCGACGTGTTTTCCCGCGGTTTCGCTCGTCCACGCTAAGCTGTGCGTTTCGTTTTCGACCGAAATCCGCATCAATTCGTGATAAGCGGGATGAAATTCGACCGCATCGAGACGATTGCCGAAACGGTCGTGCGTTTTCAGAACGGGCAGATTTTTATTCGCCAGATTTCCGAGTTCGAGCGTTTCGGCGCGTCCCAAAATCTCACCGAAATGCGCGGCGTTTTCGTTATTCCACGCGCCGCCGTTTGCCCGGGCAGCAGTTTTTAAGGCTTCGTCGGATGTAAAAAGATTGTAGTTTTCTAAGACCGGCGGCTGGTTGAAGGATTTGTCGAAATCGAAGTTAAAACTGCCCATAAAATTTATTACTTCAAAATCAGAGATTTCCCGGCGCTTGTCAAGTTTGAGCTTTCATTAGCCGCCCAAAATGTTAAGATGAAGGAAAAATTTGTCTTCTGTAGTTGAAGAACTCGATGAAAGATTTACCCGCCGCCAGTGTTTACGAAATCGCTTTAGTTTTTTTAGGTTACCGGCATAAATACGTCTGCGAAGGTAAATCGATGAACCCGACTCTGAAAGACGGCGAAGTGGTCCTGGTTGATAAAGAAGCCGAAATCGCGGTCGGCGATATTGTGATTGCCAAACATCCCTTTGAAAAAAACAGCGAGATAGTTAAAAGAATCGAACGGATTAACCATCTCGGACATTATTTTTTAGTCGGCGATAATTTGGACGACAGCAATGACAGCCGCCATTTCGGAGCCGTTACGAGAGAATATATTAAAGGAAAGGTCGTTGCCCGTCTCAGTTAGCGCCGCTCCTTGTGCTTTAACGCCGCAGTTAATTTTTCAACCTTTCCGCAATCAATTTATAAACCTGAAAATTATAAACCAAGCCGATGTGCGTTCCCGTCACTTCAAAATTATTCGATTCAAAGCGCGAGCGGCAATTGTGCCAATCGACGATGCCGTCGGATTTTGTGTAAACGGCGGTTTGCCGCACCTTTTCGGGCAAATAATTGTGCAGCGATTTTATCGTTACGCAGTCGCAGTGTCCCGTGTAGCAGTTCGGAAAATCGGTTTTGTCGGTTTTGGCGAAAATCCGGCGGCGAATCTTTTCGGACATTTCGATGACTTTCGGATGCGAGCGAACGCCCCGAAACGGCGAGCCGAGCGTGATGACCGATTCGACCAGATCGGGATACTGCGTCGCTGCCGAGCGCGACAGGACGCCGCCTAAACTGTGCCCGACGAGATGAACTTTTTTACCCGTTTCGTCGTGCGCGCGCCGGATGGTCGCGACCAGCTTGTCGTTGAGCGTGTTCAGACAATCGGCATTCCAGCCGATGCCCGAAAGATACGGCGCGTAGCCGATGCGCGCGAGCCACAGGTAAAGCTCGTAGAGGTAATAGTCAGACCCCAGAAAACCGGGCACGACGATGACCGCCGAACCGTCGCCCCGCGGAACTCCGAAACCGAAATAGACGGGCGAGATATGCAGCAAAGCCCAATCGACGCCGACCAGCGATTCAAACCAAATAGGCAGCGCCCGCGAGCGCATTTCCTTGTCAAAACCGGTGATTACTTCAATCTCGTTATTTAGAATGTCCATAAAATAAGTGGAAAATGGAAAATGGAAAACGGAAAATAAAATTCATTTTAATTATCCATTTTCCATTTTCCGTTTTCCGTTTTAAGCAGTCGCCGCTTGATGTTCCAGTTTTTCGACCGTTGCCTTTAAATCTTCAAAAACCTGTTCGAGAATTTCCTTGAATTTATCGACATCGCCCATCGCCTGAGCATCAGATGATAAACCGAAGTAGAGGGTTTGATTATAACTTAAAATCGCACAGCCCAAGCCGACGCCGTAGCCGACGGGAACATACGGATATTGAACGAGCATTTTTCTGGCGCCGAGATAAATCGGCACTTGCGGTCCGGGCACGTTCGTCGCGACCATGTTAAAGGGCGGGAAAGGCAGTTCGGCAAGCGCGCCGATTAAAGATTGAAGCGGCGCGGGCATCAGCATATAAAGCCCGCCGAGCGTCAATAATCCTTCGGCGAGCCGCGCCGATTTCATCACGTTCGTGCGTTTGTTGACAAACTTAAAGCGCGACGGCAAATCCGCAATGTCGAGCGGGATTTCGACCGGCAGAATCGAGATTATATTGCCCAGCGCGCCGCGTTGTTCCTTTTGCCGGAGGCTCACGGGAACCATAAAACGGACAAATTGTTCTTTGGTCGATTGCCCGTGAAATTTAACGTAGCGCGCGACCGATTCGCTCAAAACCGTCAAAACTACGTCGTTTACCGTGCCGCCCAGAACGTTGCGAATAGCGCGCGCTTCCGAAAAAGAAAATTCGCTCCACGCCAGCTCGCGGACGCCCGAACACTTTCCGTTAAACGGCAAAACGGGCGCCGGCGTCGTAACTGCCGGAAGAACCTCGCTCAAGTGCGGCAGGGCTTCCATATTCTGCGGGTTCGTCAAATTTGAAGCCATGTAGAGCAGTCCGCCCTGCATTTCCATCAGGCGCGAGGTGGTTTCCTGCAGCGCGCCGAAAATCGATTCGAAAAACATCTGCGCCGTGTCTTTTTTCGGCGGAATTTCTGCCGGCGGTGTTTCAGGTTTGAGCGGCGGCGCGGAATCGGGCGTGATGTCGAAGATAATCCTTATCAAATCGACGCCCGAAATGCCGTCAACCATGCAGTGATGAACTTTTGAAATCATCGCCGAGCGGTTGCCTCCCACGTTTTCGACGACGTAAATTTCCCAGAGCGGCTTCCTGCGATCCATCACGCCGGTCATCAGCTCGCCCGCCAATTTGACCAAATCTTTGTCCGTCAGAGCCTTTTTCTGTTTGACCTTAAAAATATGATTCCCGATGTCAAAATCTTCGCACGTTTCCCACGTCGGGTGCGCCAGGTTAAACGGGTCGGGGACGACTTTCTGCACGTAGCGCGGCAGCAGAAAAAGGCGGTCGGAAATGTGCCTGACCAAATCGCGGTGAGTAATTTTGCCTTCAAAAATGCTCGTCGAGCCGATATGCATCGGGCATTCCTTTCTTTCGAGATAAAGAAATGCCGAATCGAGCGACGAGAGGCGGCGATTTAGTTCTTGTTTCATATTAATCGGGGATTTGGGATTTGGGATTGCGGATTGAATTTTTTATAAATCCCAAATCCCAAATCCTAAATCGAACTATTCTTCAGTTAAGCCGGTAATGTCATAAGACATCGCAATCAAATCGTGCGTCCGGTTATTGCGGTCGATGACGTAATCGGTCAGCAGCGCTTCGGCGATAAAGCCGAGTTTTTCAAAAACCTGAATCGCGCCTTTTTGTTCCGCCGCCATGCGGGCGACGATTTTTTGCAGATTCAATTCGCCGGCTTTCGCAAAAATTTCGCCCGCTAAAATGTTGCCCAGACCTTTGCCGCGAACTTCGGGCGAGAGAAGCAGAATAATTTCGCCCAGATGCCGCGACCAGATTTGTTCGGTACGCATCAGGCTGCCGTGCCCGACAAGTCTTTCGTCCGCCTCGACCAGAATCGTAAACCACGCGCCGCTGTTGATGCGTCGAATCCAATGTTCGACAAACGATTCCTGCGTAATATCGAACGACAGAAAAAGCAAATCGTCTTCCGGCAAAGAGCGCGCGAATTCGAGCACCGCGTCCTTGTCGTCCGCCGTCATCAAGCGCAGTTTAATTTGCGTTCCGTCGATTTTTGTTGTCCAGGGAAAAGTGCGTTTTTTGCCAGCTTGTTTCGCCATTTTGTTTAGTAATCTTAACAGTAACTGAGATTTTTGCCCACGAAACACACGAAAGAAACGAAAAAAAAGGTTTTTAATATTTTTAGTGTATTTCGTGGGCAAAAATTATTTCTTATCTTTCGTCGAACCGCCGAAAAGCGGCATCTGCGTTGCCAAATCGAGCCAGCGTTTTTGAATTTCGACGTAGCCGGTCATCGTCTGCTGCGCAAAATCGGCGAGCGCCGCGACGGGCGAAGAATCGTCTAATTTCAAATTCTGCTTTAATGCTTTAACCATCTGCGCATTTTGCTGGGCGGCAAAATCGAGCCACGCATTGCGCATATTAACGAGCGTTTCCAGACCCTTTCCGGCAGCGCCCTGCGCCGAAGAAATCGCGTCCGCGCCGCCGAAGCTCGCGCCCGATTGAACGGTCTCTATCAATTGCGCGCTTTGCTGCATCGCGATTTCCGACCAGTGTTTCTGCGCCGCGATAAAACTTTCGACGCCCTGTTTCGCCCAATTTCCGAGTGCTTCGGACGGCGCGTTTTGCGACATTCCCATAATCTCCGACACGGTCTTAAAGACAAGCGCCGTCTGCTGCGTCGTCATTTCGAGCCACATTCTCTGGGCTTCGATTAACTGGTTGACAATCATCTTCGCCCAGTCGGTCGGCATTTGTGCCGCCTGTGCGGTCTGCGCGCTTGAAGCTTCCGGCGCGGACGCGGGTTCGGAAGTTCGTCCGGCGCGCGGCGCCGACTTCGGTTTCGGCGCTGATTTCGGCTTTGCCGACGCTTTCGGCTTCGGCGCTGATTTGGGCGCTGTTTTGGGTTTCACGCCTTCGTTTCCTTCTTTCGCGGTCGTTTTTGTTGGTTTCTTTTTTTCTGCCATCGGAATCACCTCGAGAAATAAATTTTCGGTGCAATAAATATAGAAAAGTCTGCGATTGATGACAACCGCAGACCAGCATTGAGGAGAGAAAATCTGCTTTGTTAAACCTTATTTCGCGTTGGTCGCAGTCTTGGCGTTGGCGGTCAGATTTTCAACCGTCTTTTCGACGTTCGAGAGAACGCTTTTGCCGAATTCCATCGCTTCCTTTTGCAAGGGCAGCTCCATTTTCGCGGCTGAATTAATAAACGCTTCGCCGGTCGAGGCAAAAAGCTTAATCCAGTCCTGGCGGATTTGCGAAGTCGCATCCCAGTAGCCTTTGGCAACTTTCAGCGCGTCGACGTTCGCGTCGTAACCCGCTTTGTACATTCCCTGAACGTAGCCTTCGGTCGCTTCGGCAGCCTGCACCGCGCTCTTTAAGGTAACGTTCGCCGTTTTCTGCGTTAATTCAATCGCCGTATCAATCGTTTCGTTCGTAATCGCTTTCTTAGTCATTTTCTTAAATCTCCTTATCCGAATTCCGTTATAAAATCTTTTTCCGTCGCAGCCTTTTCCATCGCTGACATTTTGAATATTAAGCCATCACAAAACGCTTGTCAAGCGAAAATCTCGCATTTGCGAAATAAATTTTTAAGAAGCGGCTAAGCTGTTATATTTCAGTAAATAAAAATATCGCATATAAAATATATTTGTTGTGTTCGGTCTGTTTTGGCGCGATTTAGTCATCGCATTTGCGAAATTATGTTTAATTATATTATTTCAACACTTACGAGAAACTCATAGAATTCCGCATCGCATTTGTGATAAAATCTTGGCACTATGCCGAGAAAGAAAAAGACGGAAGAATCAGCCAATCCGGACCAAATTGTAATTAAGCGTCACGGCAATCGCCGTTTGTATAATACGGAAACGAAAACCTACGTTAATACGGAAGATTTGGCAAAGCTCGTCCGAAACGGCAGCGACATTAAAGTCGTCGATTCGACGACGAAGGAAGACGTCACGAAAGCGGTTTTGATTCAGGTGATTCTGGAAGAAGAGAAAAACAAAAAGACTATCTTACCGACCGAATTTCTATTTCAAATCCTGCGCTCGCGCGAAGATTCCGTGCAGGATTTTTTCAAAAACCATCTCGCCGCGAGCTTTAACGCTTACTTGAAAACCAAGGAAGAATTCGACAACCGTTTCCGCTCGATGCTCGAAATGGCAACAAACGCGCCGCAAATGTGGGAAAAACTAATTCCCGGCGCCGAAGTCATGCGCGAAGTTTTTCTCGGCAAGAAGAAAGACGATGAAGAAAAATAGTCGATGCGGCTATAATCAGAACACAGAGCGGTAGCGACGTGAAAAACGACCGAGACCAAGTCAAGATAACTAAGTAATCAAATAGTTTATTCGTTAAAATCGGGCAAAGGTTTGCCTTGACCATTAATCACATAATCAATTGCTCGCTCGACGCTTTTTTCATTCCACAAATATCGCTTACTTCCTTTTTCAGCCCAAGGCGTATTTTCTAATTCCCAACTTTTGTTTTCGCGCATTTTTCGAGTTGCGTTAGCTTTAAAAGCAATCAAAACCTGATCGGGGTTTTTCGCGCCAGCCGCTACAACAATATGAACGTGATTAGACCTGACATTGACGGCATAAATTTTCCAGCCGCGAAATTCGCAGGTTTCCCGTAAAGCAATTTCAACGGCTTTTCGTCTTTGGGCATTTAATTTCACGGGTTCATGTTTGAGTTTATTCAAATTGAACTCATTCCACATATAATTAGGTGAAACGTAAGGCGTGCCGTAAGTTTTTTGGAATCTGTTTACCGAACCGCGTTCGTCCCCATGAAGCCACGTTCCGTAGCATCTAAAAGTAATTAGATAGGCTAAGGGAATTCCGGTATCATTCCATTCTCGGGACATAATATTTCACATTCAAACTCGTAAACCAGAAGTGGCTAACACGTCGCTACCGCTCGGTGTTCCGATTATCCGTTCCGATTATCTGTTGCGCCCGTATTTTTCGTGGCTCGAAACCCAATCGCTCGACGAGATTGCCGACGCCAGCGAGATTTCGCCCGCGAGAACAACGCCGGCGACGATTTCGGCGAACTTGTTGACAGTTCCGCGACCGACGCAGCCTAAGGCTTGAAGGCATTCATTCTGCGTTGCCAAACCCGTGCCGCCGCCGTAGGTTGCGACAATCAGTGACGGGATTGTGATTGAGATATACAAATCCTTTTCGGGCGTGAGTTCCGAATAGACGACGGCTGCCGACGATTCGGAAACGTTTGCGACGTCCTGCCCGGTCGCGATAAACATTGCCGTGATGCCGTTTGCCGAATGCGCGCCGTTGTTGTTTGCGCCCGAGAGGAACGCGCCGACGTTGGCGACGCCCGAATGATAAACCAATGATTCCGGCTCGACGCGCATGTGTTCAATCAAAACATTGCGCGGCACGGTGCATTCTGCCGTGACGCGTTTGCCGCGCGTGCGCATGATGTTGACCTGCGAAGCCTTTTTGTCGGTCGCAAAGTTTGATTCGAGAAAGAAATGCTTGATGCCCTGATAGTTGTCGATTATCCAGCTGCACGCCGCAAACGTCGCGCGTCCGACCATATTTTGCCCGGCGGCGTCGCCGGTCGTGTAGTTAAATCTGAGATAGACGAATTTATTCGCGGTGTACGGGTCGATGTATTTTAGTTTCGCGATGGTCGAAGTGGCTTCGGCTTCTTCCTTGATTTTTTCGATATTGTTTAAAATCCAGCTAACGAATTTGCGACCTTCGCGCGCGTCTTCGAAAACGAAGACCGGCGCGCGCTGCATCGCGTCCGAAACGACCGTCGATTTGACGCCGCCGCTCAGGTTCAGGACTTTAATGCCGCGATTGTACGAAGCAATCAGAGTTCCTTCGGTCGTCGCGAGCGGAATCAGAAATTCGCCGTTCGCGTATTCGCCGTTGACTTTGAGCGGTCCGGCAAAGCCGACGGGAATTTGCGCGACACCCGTGAAATTTTCGCAGTTTCCGGCAGTTATGTGCGGGTCGAATGAATAATTGCGGAGATGTTCGAGACGGGCTCCCGTATATTTTTCGACGAATTCCTGCCGCGTGCGGATAGCGTTTTCCGAGTAATCATCGTTTGCATCGCGCGGGATGCGAACTTCCAGAGATTCGGTTTCGGCAATCGAATCTTCGACCTCGAATTTCAAATCGCCAAACGGTTTTGCCTTAAAAGCGATGTTTATTTTATGTTTTCCGGTTTCGAGATTTCCGATGTCGCAGCGCACGGTCAAAACCTTTCGGAGTGGAAACGAAACGTCGCGCACGGCGTCTGCGGCGACAAACGAGCCGTCGCCCAAATCGACCGAAATTTGTTCGTGCGGAATGTCGGAGCCGTCGATTTTAATCGCCGTCAGCTCGGTAAATTCGCCGTCGCTCAGACGATTTTTAAGCGCGAACTGCACGCCGCCGTCCACATTTTTCAGGCTGTTGTTTGTGTAGAGCTGCCGAAGAAGCATACTCGGAATCGGAAAGAAAGACATAATTTGAATCCTTGGCTTATCGTTTTCTGTAGAGAACAGAGTTGATTTTACTTTGCAATTTGTTTTAATTCAAATTTTGTTCCGGTTTCACGCGCGGCAAGCGCCAACATTTTGAAACGTAAGAAGTTAAGCGCCGCCGCTGCTGCGCTTGCGCGTCCGGTTTTAAGAGTCGTATAATTCGCCTAGCCGCGTGCGGCGGCGTTTTCCCGCTCTAAATACTTTAGCGTTACAGTTGAAACATCTGAGAAAGTAACTATGACAACACCCGAAGAAAATTTGCGTAAGCTGAAACTCGAACTGCCGCCGGTACCGACGCCGAAAGGCATTTACAAAACGTATGTTATCGCCGGCAGCCTGATTTACGTTTCCGGGCACGGACCATACACGGCGGACGGCGGTTTTTTAACCGGCAAAGTCGGCGCGGAAGTCGATTCGGAGGCGGGCGCTCGCGCCGCTCGTCAGACGGGACTCGCGATTTTATCGACCTTGCGCGGCGCGCTCGGCAGCTTGAATAAAATAAAACGAGTCGTCAAAGTTCTTGGAATGGTCAATTGCACGGACGCGTTTCGCGAGCATCCGCAGGTCATTAACGGCTGCAGCGAGCTTTTTGCCGAGATTTGGGGGGCGGAAAGCGGCGTCGGCGTGCGCAGCGCCGTCGGGATGAATTCTTTGCCGATTAATATTTCGGTCGAAATCGAGGCGGTGTTTGAATTACAAGATTAAAATCCTTATTTTTTATGAAATATATTTTTCTACTGATTTCGCTGATGGTTTTCTCGATAATCGCTAATGCCGGGTGGCAAAAACAGAATATTGATACAAAAGCGAGCCTGCGCGGGCTGGCGGTCGTCAATCAAAACGTGATTTGGGCTTCGGGCACGAATGGTACGGTCTTGCGCTCCATCGACGGCGGAAAAAACTGGTCGGTCATAAAAGTTCCGGACGCCGAGAAACTGGACTTTCGCGACATCGAAGCGTTCGACGCCGAAACGGCTTACATTTTGAGCATCGGCACGGGCGAATCGTCGCGAATTTATAAAACGACGGACGGCGGAAAAACGTGGAAGCTGCAATTTAGAAACACCGACGAAAAAGCGTTTTTCGACGCGCTCGCCTTTTGGGACGAAACGCACGGAATGGCAATGAGTGACCCGGTTGACGGCAAATATCTGTTGTACGAAACAAAAGACGGCGAAACATGGAATAAAGTCAGCAGCGGTCTGGTTGTTAATTATCCCGGCGACAAAATATCGCTGGCAAAAGAAGGCGAAGCCGCGTTTGCGGCGAGCGGAACTTGTTTAATAACACAGGGAAAAAACAATATCTATCTGGTTTCGGGCGGCGCGGACGCGCGAGTTTTTCGCTCGCCGGACCGCGGCGCGACGTGGCGCGTTGCCGACACACCGATTATCAAAGGCTCGGCGGGCAGCGGAATTTTTTCGATTGCGATGTTTGATGGGAAACGCGGCGTGATTGTCGGCGGAAACTACGAAAAACCTGACGAAATCAACAATAATCTCGCTTTTACGAATGAATACGGAAAGAGCTGGACACTTCGCACGGGCTTAAACGGCTATCGTTCGGGCGTTGCGTACATTGATAAAAATACAATACTCGCGGTCGGTTCAAGCGGTTCGGATTTATCCTTAGACGGCGGAAAGAGCTGGAAAAATCTCGACAGGGAAAATTACAACGCGGTCGCGGCAAAAGGGAGGAAGTCGATTTGGGCAGTCGGCGCAAACGGTCTTGTCAGTAAATTTGAATTAAAATGAATGATACGAAGCAAATTGAAATTAACCTCAAAAATATTTCTACTCGTTTCGCTTAGTTTTTCCATACAAACTTTCGCGCAGCAGGACGCGAATAACGTGATTTCGACCGAAGAATCGGTCAGGGAAAGCGTCAAGCTCGCGACGTGCGGCAACGGAAAACGGCTCGAAGCGGTCAAAAAACTCTTTGCGGCAATGGGCGCGAAAGACGATGAAATCATAATCGAAAAGTTCGACAAAATTTCCAACGTCGTCGTCAAGAAAAAAGGGAAAACTGATGAAACCGTGATTGTCGGCGCGCATTACGATTTCGCGGAACTCGGCTGCGGCGCGATTGATAACTGGACGGGCGTCGCGATTATCGCGCATATGTACGGGACTATCCGGCAGATTGAAACGCAAAAATCCTTTGTTTTCGTCGCGTTCGACGAGGAAGAAAAAGGCTTGCGCGGCTCCGCTGCGATGGCAAAGGCGATTCCGTCGGAAAAACGCGCCGCCGTTTGCGCGATGCTTAATTTCGACAGCTTCGGGTTTGTCGCGCCGTGGGCTTTGAAAAACGTTTCGAGTCCGAAACTGGTTGCTTTTACCGGAAAGCTGGCGGAAGAAAGTGAATTCCGGTTCGCGGCGGTTGAGCTTCCGGCGGCGGCTGATTCTTTAACGTTCAAATTGCAGGGGATTCCGGCGATTACTTTGAGCGGGCTCAACGGTGATTGGCGCGATTTCATTCATTCGCAAAAAGATAAGGTCGGAGCAATCAATATGAAAGCAGTCTATCTGGGCTATCGTTTCGCACTGGTTTTGGCGTCGCGGGTCGATGCTTCCGGTTGTCAGGAATTCAGATAAAGAGAGAGCGTTTTATGCCTTTTGCGTGGTACGACATCATCGGTTCAATCGGCGTCGGAACGATTATTCTCACGTATATTCTCCTGCAAACCGAACGCATCCGAAGCGAGAGTTTGATTTACTCCCTGCTCAACGGTTTCGGCGCCGGACTGATTGCCTTTTCGCTTCTTTACAGCTTCAATTTCGCCGCTTTTATCGTCGAGGTTTTGTGGGTTTTAATAAGCATCTACGGCGTCGTCAAATATCTTCTGAAAGATAGACAGTAAACTCAAAACTTTACTGTCATAAAACTCGCGGTTATGGTGTTTTCATAATAAGCCGGATTTGTTTTCCGTAATTCGTTGGAAACCCGAACCGCAATTATTGCGTAAGCTTAATTGAAATGTTGCCGGGCGTTTCCGATTCAAAATAAAAACCAAATTTAAACAAGGAGAAAATCTGATGAAAAGGCGAGATTTTATTGTAAAAAGCGCATTTGCGCTTGGCGCCGCAGCGACAAGCGAGTTGTGGCTTAGTAAAATAGTAGCAGGCGAATCTGTTATGTTAAAAAATCCGTTGCTCGATACTTATTTTCAAGTATCGCAAGAGCAAATCAAGAAAGTTTTAAGTGCCGCGCTCGCGAAAGGTGCGGAATTTGCCGATGTTTTTTTTGAATATCGGATTACCTCAAACCTCTCGTTCGAGGAAGATATGGTCAAATCGGCGCGGCGCGGCATCGTTTCGGGCGTCGGCATCCGCGCGGTCAACGGCGACCAGATCGGGTTCGCGTTTTCTGAGGAACTGACGCTCGAAAAAATGGTCGAAGCGGCAAATGCGGCAGCGGCAATCGCGGCGGACAATACCGCCAAAGCGCGAATTATACCGGTTTCGCCGCTCGCGCCGAAGAATCTCTACAAAATAAACGAGCTGGCGACAACCGCCGATTTGAATAAAAAACTCGAATTTATAAAGGAAGCCAACGAAGCCGCCAAAAAATACGATTCCAGAATCGTTCGCGTCAACGTCGGGTTTAACGACGAAGTCAAACACATCGCCTACGCGAACAGCGACGGCGTTTACTGGGAAGATTCGCAGCCGATGTTTATGTTTCAGACCGTCTGCATCGCCGAACAGAACGGGCGGCGCGAAACCGGCTACACGGGCGGCGGCGGTCGTATCGGGCTTGAATATTTCAGCCGGAAACGCAAACCCGCCGACATCGCGAAAGACGCGGCGCGGCTGGCAATTTTGAATCTTTCGGCGGTCGAAATCGAAGCCGGACTGCAGACGGTCGTTCTCGGAAATTCGGAAAGCGCGGTTCTGCTTCACGAAGCCGTCGGGCACGGTCTGGAAGCCGATTTCAATTACAAGAAGCTCTCGAATTATTCGGGCAGAGTCGGCGAAAAGGTCGCCAGCGAACAATGCACGGTCGTCGATGAAGGTTTGTTTGAAAATATGCGCGGGACGATTAACGTCGACGACGAAGGCAACGCGCCGCAGAGCACCGTTTTGATTGAAAACGGAATCCTGCGCGGTTATATGAACGACCGTATCAGCGCGAAAAAACTCGGCGTCAAATCATCGGGCAACGGTCGCCGGCAGGCTTACAATTACCCGCCGATGCCGCGAATGACGAACACATATCTTCGCAACGGCAAATACTCGGAAGAAGAAATCCTCAAATCCGTTAAAAAAGGCATTTACGCGAAGGGCTTTACGGGCGGCAACGTCGATATTACAAAAGGCGATTTCACGTTTAGCTGTTCGGAAGCTTACCTGATTGAAGACGGCAAAATCACTTCACCGGTCAAGGGCGCGACCCTCGTCGGCAATGGTCCCGACGTGATGACGAAAGTCGCGATGGTCGGCAACGATTTGAAATTCACCGACGGCGGCTGGACGTGCGGCAAAAATGGTCAGATGGTGCCGGTCGGAATGGGCACGCCCACGGTAAAAGTTTCGGAAATCACCGTCGGCGGAACGAAAGTTAAAGCCCAGCCGAAGGTCGGCGAGGAAGAATAAGCGAGGAGGACAAAGAAAATGAATGATTACAGAAATTTAGCCTCCGAACTCGTTTCGGCTTTGAAAAAACAAGGTGCTGATGCGGCGGATGTTTATATCGTTTCGTCCAACGGCTTTAACACGACCGTCAGGCTCGGCGCAATCGAAAAATTGCAGCAATCGACCTCGAAAGGTCTGGGCTTGCGCGTTTTCAAAAACGGCGCGACCGCTTTGACGTTTACGACCGATTTTCAGGGGAAAACCGTTCAGGAATTGGTCAGAGACACGCTCGAAATCGTCAAGATTTCCAACGCCGACCAGTACAACGGCTTAGCGCCGAAGGAATTTTTGGGCGAATACAAGGGAAGTCTGCTGCTTTTCGACGAAAGCCTTGCGAAATTGACGCCCGAAAAGAAAATCGCGATGGTCAAGGAGATGGAAGACTCGGGGCGCGCGTTCGACAAACGCATTACGAATTCAAACGGCGCGAGCTGGTCGAACTCGGTCGGGCAGGTCACATTGGCAAATTCCGACGGCTTCGTCGGGCAGTATCAGACGACCGTGGCAAGCATGTCGGTTTCACTCCTGGCGGAAGAAAACGGCGTCAAACAGCGCGACGGCTGGTTTACGTTTAATCGTTATTTCAACAAGCTCGATACGCCGAAAGCGGTCGGCGAAGAAGCGGCGCGGAGAACCGTGCGGCGTTTGGGCGGTAAAAAAGTAAAATCGCAAGCCGTTCCGGTCGTGCTCGACCCTGCCGTGGCGGGCGATTTTGTCGGCATGATTTTCGGCGCGGCTTCGGGCGGCAGCATTTACCGGCGCTCGTCTTATCTGGTCGATAAAGTCGGGCAGGAAATCGTCGCGCCGTCGATTACGATTATTGACGACGCGACCATCTCGGACGGTTTGGCTTCGCGCCCGTTCGATGCCGAAGGCGTTAAATCTTCGGCGCTGACGGTGATTGAAAACGGCGTTTTGAAAACCTACGTTTGCGATTCCTACGCCGCGCGGCGTCTGAACGCGAAAGTCACCGGCAACGCCGGACGCAGCTATCAGGGTGGTCCGGGCGTTTCCGCGACGAATCTTTTCCTGCAAAACGGCAAGGACGCTCCCGGCGACATTATCAAGTCGGTCAAAAACGGACTTTACCTGACGGAAATGTTCGGTTCGGGCGTCAACAGCGTGACCGGCGATTTTTCGCAGGGCGCGAGCGGCTACTGGATTGAAAACGGCGAATTGACCTATCCGGTGCAGGAAATCACGATTGCCGGAAACGTCCTCAAGGTTTTGAAAAACGTGCAGGCAATCGGCAGCAATTTGAATTTCAAGCTCGGCAGTACGGCTTCGCCGACGCTTTTGATTTCGGAAATGACGGTCGGCGGTGAATAGGGCAAAAGGCAAAAGGTAAAGGGCAGAAAGCGGAAGCGAAATTTTGCTTCCGCTTTTATTTTGTTTGCCGGCGGCGCAAGTTTTTAACCCTTTTCAATTTCAATTTTTTAGCTTTCGTCGTAAAATTTCTTCATCTGCTCGGTAAGATTATGAAATGGCTGGTTGAAAAATCGATGTATTTGCCGGTCGTCAGCGTTTTCGGGATGCTCGCGGGCGCGATTTGCTCGATTTATCTCGGCGCGGTCAAGACCGTTAAAGTTTTGCAGACTGCCCTTTCGAATTCCGAAGAATCCGAGCCGACGCTTTATATTTTGTTCGAAGCGCTCGATTGCTTTCTGATTGCGACCGCGCTGATTGTTATCGCCATCGCGCTTTACGAGCTTTTCGTCGGCGCGCTGGCTGTTCCGGACTGGATGTTCGTCAAGGATTTAACCGAGCTGAAAGCGAAATTCACCTTTGTTATTGTTCCGGTGCTGGCTGTAAAATTCGTGCAGAAAATTTTAAAATACGACAATGCCGTGGAAGTTCTTTATTACGGAACGGCGATTTCGCTGGTCGCCGTCGCTTTGACGGTTTTCAACTTCGTTTCGATTAAGGAAAAAGAAGCCAAAGTCGTCGAGCACGAGCAGGCTGCCGCCGGCGAAACGCGCGCCGAAGATTTGAAAAAATAATTTTTTTAAGGAGTAAAAATTATGGATTTTAACGGACAAGGTAATTTTAATAATAATCAAGACCGGCTGAATAATTTAATTCCTGACCGTACCGAGATGGAATGCGAAGAGCTTTTCGCGCAAGCCGACCGGCTTTTGAATGACGGCGTTATCATGGAAGCCGTCGAAAAACTCTCGCAAATCTTAAAACGCAATCCGCAGTTCGGCAAAGCCTACAACCATCTCGGATGGGTTTACGAGACAAAATACAAAAACATGGCGCGCGCCGAAGAATATTACAAAGCCGCGATAAATTTCGCACCTTATTACACCGCGCCGTATTTGAATTATGCTTATTTTCTGTCGAATCAGGGACGCTTTGAAGAGCTCAAAACGCATCTCGACCGCACGGCGCAGCTTCCCGGCATCGTCAAAGACACCATCGCCAACGAATACGCGATAATGTACGAGATGACCGGCAATCTGCAGCAGGCAATCAAATATTACCAGGATGCGGCGATTGTCACTCTCGACATGGCAAAGCTCGACAAATACAAGGAAGGCATCGACCGCTGCCGCAAGAAGCTCGAAATTCTGAATCCTTCGGGCAGCTTTTAATTTAGTGTCCGGTGGTCGGTGATCAGAATAAAACAATTCTTTTCTGACCACCGACCACCGACCACCGAATACTATGACAAATTACATCACCGTGCCATTTAAAGCCGAAAGCGGGCTCTCGCAGTTTGACGGGATGGGCAAATTTTCGCCTGCCGGCATCGTGCTCGAATTTGAATCGAAGTTCCTCGGCTTAATCAAAAGCGGCGTGCAGGAAAACCGCATCGCGCTCGACGAGATTCTCGACGTTAAATTTCGCAAAGGCTTTCTTAAACTCGGCGCGAAGATTGAAATTCGTCTCAAAAACTTTGCCAAGCTCGCCGAACTGCCGAGCAGGGACGGCAAAATCACTCTGAAAATCAAGCGCGAAGATTTCGACTCGGCGCGCGAAGCCGTCGAACATCTTAACAAAAACATGACCGAACACCGCGAAAACCTGCCGCCCGCGCACACGCCGATCAGCGTTCTGTTTGACGAATCGGAAGCGGAAACAAGCGGACTGAACGAAAACGGCAAACAGTAATCTTATTGAACCTTTTCGGTGAGGATAAAGATATGAAAAAAGCGAATTTGATAAAACTTTCGATTATTGCGGCGGCTTTGGCAATCGGTTTTGCCGGTTTTGGGTTTACACGAAAATCCGAACTGCAAACCGTCGATGCGCTTAAGACGCCGGAAATTATTCTTGACGGAAAAAGCGCGGTTGCCGGTTATAAAAGCTGGACAAAGGTCAACGAAAAGCCTGAAATTATGGATTTTGAGGTGTCAGCGTTGTGTGCTCAACTCAAACGTGAACCGGCGGAAACAACGACGAAAAATCCGCACAGCGATAGATTCATCAATGTTTACGTCAATTCCGTCGGCAGAGACGAAATGCTGACGAAAGCGAATCCAAAATTTCCGGTCGGGACAGTAATAGTTAAGGAAAAACTTTTTTCCGCCGTCGGCGACAAAACGCCCGAACTTCTGACCGTGATGATAAAACGCGAAAAAGGCTTTAACCCGGAAGTCGGCGATTGGGAATTTATGGTCTTAAACGGTGAAGCGACGGAAGTAAAGGCGCAAGGGAAAATGCAAAACTGCCAAGCCTGTCATCTCGGCTACGAGAAAAACGATTTTATTACGCGCACTTATTTGCCTGACGGTATTAGGCAAAAATTAAAGTGATTCGATAGAAAAAGAGCGGCTTGAATAATTCAAGCCGCTCTTTTTCTTTGTAAAAACAAACTACCGCGCCGCGATTCGCGGGTCTTGTTTGGGTTTCAGTTCGTATTCGCGGGGCGGTTCCGCGCCGAGCAGGTTTTTGACGAAATAATCCCAGCGGCGGCGCGTCATGTAGAAGCTCGCCGCGCCGTAGCCGTGGCGCGCGTTCGGGATGATAATCAAATCGAAATCCTTGTTCGCCTTAATCAGCGCGTCAACGACCAGGTACGTGTTTTGCGGCGGCACATTATCGTCCATTCCGCCGTGCGCGAGCAGGAGTTTTCCTTTCAGGTTTTTGGCGTTAATCTGGTTCGCCTGTTTTTCGTAATTGTCGCCCGCCATCAAGCCGATGTAGCGTTCGCCCCAATCGTCCTCGTAGTTGCGGTTGTCGTGGTTGCCGGATTCCGAGATGCCGACTTTGTAGAAATCGGGATAACTGAACATCGCGTCGGCGGTCGCAAAACCGCCGCCCGAATGTCCCCAGACGCCGACGCGGGCGAGGTCGATGTACGGGTATTTCGCCGCTAATTCCTTGATTCCCGCGATTTGGTCTTCGAGCGTGTTGTCCGCCATGTTGCCGTAGCACGCGTCGTGGAAAGATTTCGAGCGGTCGGGATTGCACGAGCCGTCGATGACGATGACGATAAAGCCGAGTTCCGCTAAAGCCTGATTGTCGCCGCGCGCCGCCGAAAACGAACGACTGCCGACGCCGCCGCTCTGCGGACCGGGATAGATGTAATTGACGACCGGATATTTTTTCGAGCGGTCGAGATTCGACGGCGTAAACATCAAGCCGTACAAGTCCCATTTGCCGTCGCGCGATTTAACCGTCACCGGCGTCGGCGGTTTCCAGCCCGTCGCGGTCAGGCGCGAAATGTCGGTTTTTTCCAAGTTGGCGACCAATTTACCGGTCATATCGCGCAGCACGGAAACGGTCGGAACGTCCGGCTTTGAAAAGTTGTCGACAAAATATTTGCCGTCCCCGGAGAGCGTGATTTGATGATTGCCGTCTTCGGGCGTCAGGAGTTTGAGGTCGCTGCCGTCGAATTTGATGCTGTAAAAATAGCTGAAATACGGGTCGCGTCCCTGTTCGCGACCGTTGGCTTCAAAATAGATGACGCGGTTTTTCGCGTCGATGTCCGTGACGCGCGTGACGACGAAATTGCCTTTCGTAATCTGATTTTTGAGCTTGCCGTCCATCCCGAAAAGATAGAGGTGTCCCCAATCGTCCTTTTCCGAATACCATATAAATTCGTTCGAAGCGGGCAGGTATCGCCAGTTGACCGCGCCCTGACCGGATTCGTACTGCGTCGCGACTTTTTCTTCGTAAACGTCGCGAACGTCGCCGGTCGCAGCCTCCGCGACGCGGAATTTCGCCGATTTGTGGTCGCGCGTGGTGGAAACGAACGCTAATTTGGCAGCGTCGTCGCTCCATTCAACGTCGGTAAATTCGCCGCCGCACGAAATATCGTCGCAGAGCGTCGAGCGGTGGTCGTCCGGCGACATCTTCAGACGGATGACTTTCGGCGTATCGACTTCGATGATTACGCGTTGAATCTTAACGATTTCTTTGTCCTGCGGCAGCGGGTATTTCCAGGCGGAAAGTTTCGGCGCGCCGACGTTGGTCGAGACGAGATACATATCGCTGACATTGCGCTGGTCTTGCTGGAAGGTCGCGATTTTCTTTGAATCCGGCGACCAGAGCAGAATCGCGCGGTCACTGTGAGTCCAGCCCGCGTTGTCGGTCGCGTAGCCGAAATTTTCGACGCCGTCGGTCGTCAACTGCGTTTCCTTTTTCGTTTCAAGGTCACGCACCCAGAGATTCCAGTTTTTGATAAACGCCTCTTTTTTGCCGTCCGGCGAAACACTGGCGATGGAATTCGGTCGCTGATTATTTGCCGCCGGCGAAGTCACGCCGAGTTTTTCCAAACTGTCGCCCGCCGTGCGCGAGCCGTCAGCCGGATTGACGAGAACATATTCGCGCCCGTTCGGCGTTAAAGCCTGATACCAGAATCTGCCGTCGGGCAGAAACGTCGGGCGCACCGCGCCGCGGTCAACGAGCGGGGAAGTGTTATAAACGAGCATTCGTTCGGCGCGGGCGTAATCCTCAGCCGTCAAAACGCGCGATTGTGCAAAGAGGCTTGTCGTACAAGCGATTGTTAAAAACGCGATAATAGAAAATAATTTTTTGTTCATCGGTAGCTACAATTTAATCCGTAAAAAGTTAGAAAAAGCCAAATATCTTTGATGTGAAAAATCAGTTTTTGGAAATCTGAAAAATCGGACTTAATTTAAAGATTAAAACTATTTTCATTTTACGCAAAACGCGGCGAAAGGTTTTCACTTTTCGTCCCAGATTTTATGTTTCAGGTTTCAAGTTAAAAAAACGGAAGCAAACCTGGAATCTGAAACTTGGAACTTGAAACTAAATTTCTGCTATCATCGAAAAAACTTTTGCGAAATTCGCTTTAATTTATGAAAATCTTCGTCAAACGAAAATTCGTTTTTATCTTTATTTTGCTCGCGCTGCCGGTTTCGGCGCTGGCGCAGGAGAACAACATCAAGCTGACGCTCGACGCGTCTGAAGCGGCAAAAAACATCTTTCGCGTGCGGGAAACGATGGCAGCGCCCGCGGCGGCGGGAAAATTCGCGCTTTTTTACCCGAAATGGATTCCGGGCGAACACGCGCCCGATGCCCCGCTCAACGATATGGTCAACCTGTTTATCAAGGCGGACGGGAAAGCTGTGACCTGGCAGCGCGACGACGTTGAGATGTTCGCTTTTTACGCCGACGTTCCGGCGGGCGCGCGGCAAATCGAAATTTCGTTCGATTATCTCGCGGAACACGGCACGATTGCGACCGCGAACCTGGCGCGCATCAAGTGGAATCGTTTGCTGCTTTACCCGCGCGGCGCGAAAAGCGACGACGTGCAGGTCGCGGCTTCGATGCGAATGCCTGCCGATTGGAAATTTGCAACCGCGCTGCCAATCGAAAAAGAAACCGGCGGTGCGGTCGATTTCAAGCCGGTTAACCTGACGACGTTTGTCGATTCGCCTGCGATTATCGGCAAATATTTCGCCAAAATTCCGCTCACCACCGACGGCGTTTTGACCGAAATGGATATTGCCGCCGAAACCGCCGACGCCCTGAAATATACACCCGAAACGCTTGCCGGCTGGAAAAATTTAATCACGCAGGCGAATCTGATGTTCGGCGCGCGGCATTACAATTCCTACCGGTTTTTGACGACCTTGAGCGATTACGGCGGCGACGAAGGTTTGGAGCATCACGAATCGAGCGAAAACGGCGTCGGGACTGAAGGATTAAGCGACAAAAACGCTTTGCTCGATTTCAGCGAGCTGCTCGGGCACGAATACGCACATTCCTGGAACGGCAAATATCGCCGACCTTTAACGCTGACGACGCCCGATTTTGAACAGCCGATGCACGGCGAGCTTCTGTGGGTTTATGAGGGCTTGACCCAGTATCTCGGTCAGGTTCTGCCGGCGCGCAGCGGGCTTTGGAGCGACGAAATGTATCGCGAAACCATCGCCGACACGTCGGCGTTGATGGACGCGCGCACGGGCAGACGCTGGCGTCCGCTCGCGGATACGTCGCGCGCCGTGCAGTTTACTTACCCGAGTCCGGGCGCGTGGCGCAACCAGCGGCGCGGCGTCGATTATTATTACGAAGGCTCGCTCATCTGGCTCGACGCCGACGTTTTAATCCGCCAAAAAAGCGGCGGAAAACTCTCGCTCGACGATTTTCTGCACAAATTTCACGGCGGGCAAAATTCCGCTCCGACCGTAAAAACGTATGATTTTGAGGAAATTATCAAAACGCTGAACGACGTTCTGCCGTACGATTGGCGCGCGTTTTTTATCGACCGCGTTTACAAAGTGAGTGTCCGCGCCCCGCTCGGCGGCATCACGAACGGCGGCTGGACGCTCGTTTACAACGACACGCCGAATCAGCAGACGATAGTTAGCCAAAGCCTCGGAAATTACCTGAATCTGATGTATTCCGTCGGCATCAGCGTCAGCGCCGAAGGCACGATTTCAGACGTGAATCCCGACCTCGCGGCAGCAAAGGCGGGACTCGCGCCCGGCATGACGATTAAAAAGGTCAACGACGAAGAATTCAAACCCGAAAAACTGCAAAGCGCGATTGCCGCGACCAAATCGAGCGCGAGCGGTATTAAAATCGAAGCTGAAAACGGAAGTGTGACGAGCACTTTCAACATCAACTACAAAGGCGGCGCGAAATATCCGCACCTCGTCCGCGATATGTCGAAGACCGATTATTTGTCGGCAATTACAAAAGCGGTTGTACCCGGCATTCCTACTGGATTTGTTCTAAGCCCCGAGCCACATAGCGTAATGTTTTTTGGTAATCCAAGACCGAGAAACAGAAGAAACGGCGATATACCACGTCCGCTCGGCAATGTGACAAAAGTTGTTTTAAGTAAAAACGAACTTGTCACGATTTGTCCGGCAAACGGTGCCGCTTGCTCGAACGGCAAACAGGCGATTGAAGTCTCGACCGAAGCGAGCAGTGCAGATCCGACAGACATTTTGACTTACAACTACACGGTTTCGGTCGGCAGAATCATCGGACAAGGACAAAATGTCGTCTGGGATTTATCGGGCGCGAGAGCGGGAACTTATACAATCACGGTCTGCGCGGATAACGGCAGCGGCATGTGCGGCTCGACGAAGACGATGGAAGTTAAAGTCATCGAATGTGCGGATTGTAAATAGTTGGTAAAATTTATCAAAAATGACGGAAAAGGCGGAAAAATTAGGAAAGCTCATCGGCGTTTACGGCATTGCGCCCGCGTATTTGCAGCGGACGGTGATTGTCGCCGTGTTTTCGTTTCTCTTTTTTCTGATAACGACGCTGATGTTTTCGTGGTGGCAGAATTTTCTTTATTTCTTTCTCGCGACCGCGTTTCTGATTGTTTACCTGCTGACGATGTTCGGCTGGTTTATGCTGCGCAAGAATATTTTGAAGATTTACGAAAACGGCATGAGTTATCGCAAATTCGCGGCGCGCTGGGATGAAATCACGGCAATCGAAACAAGCTCGAAAAACGGTAAAACAACCTGCGAAATCCGCAAAGTAAAAGGCGAAAAGATTGATTTATCAGAAACGATTTATGAAGTTGAAAAAGCAATCGGAATAATCGAGTCAAAAGTTAAAAGTTAGGCGAGAAATTTGCGCCAATCTTCACTTTCGGCAATCTTTTTTATCAGCAGATTTCTTTCCGTCAAAAGATTTTTCATATAATTTTTCAAAAAGAGCGCGTCGGCGATTTTTCCCGGAATCCAAAACGGCGAATCGTAATCAAAAACATCTTTCATCAAAACTACTGCGTCTTTTTGCTCGAAAAAATGTTCGTGCGTGAATCGTTTGAACGCGCCTTTCAGCATCACGTCCTGAAAGTGAAACGGGCGATTGTAGGCAGTGATTTTTGATGTGAGTTTTTGCCGGATGCCGAAATGCGTCGCCTGCCACGTAACGGTTTCGCCGAGATTTATCAAGCCTTTTGTGACGCCGCCAATCGCTTTTTCATTATTTCGGGACATCGTTTCTGCGTGCAAATCAATGCATCTCGCCAGGTCGAAAACTCTTTCAATCGGCGCGTATATTTCAACTTCAATTTCGATAATCGGCATAATTTTGTATTCGGTAAAATATTGATACAATTAGCGCAATTTAACAAATTTATGCCGCGGACACCGCATATCGAAAAACATTTTACGTCGGGCGAAGTCGTGCGCGACATCGTGATTGGGATGTCGGACGGTTTGACCGTACCGTTTGCGCTCGCCGCCGGACTTTCGGGTGCCGTCGCGTCGTCTTCGCTAATCGTCACGGCGGGTTTGGCGGAAATCGTCGCCGGTTCGATTGCGATGGGTTTGGGCGGTTATCTCGCCGGGAAATCGGACGCCGAGCATTTCGACAGCGAATATAAGCGCGAGATTTACGAGATTGACAAGATGCTCGAACACGAAAAGGACGAGGTTGTCGGGATTCTGGAAAATTACGGCTTGACGCGCGAAGAAAGCACGCCGATTGTCGAATCGCTCGCCGCGCGACCGAAAGATTTCGCGGATTTTATGATGCGGTTCGAGCTTGGCTTGGAAAAACCCGAACCGAAACGCGCGCTTCGCAGCGGGCTGACAATCGGCGGCGCATACGCGTTCGGCGGTCTGATTCCGCTGGTTCCGTACATTTTAATGAACGCAACGCATCAGGCTTTGCTGTGGTCGGTCGGCGTGACGGTTATCGCGCTTTTCGTTTTCGGTTACATAAAGGGCAGGTTTACCGGCGCGAAATCTTTGAAGAGCGCGCTGCAAACCTGCTTTATCGGCAGCGCGGCAGCCGGTGCGGCGTTTTTGATTGCCCGCCTCATCAGCGAATAAAGTTGAGAAGGATAAAAGGGGAAAAGGGTGAGAAGGATAAAAAGGGAAAAAGGGAAAAAAGGAAAAAGTTTTCGTCGATTTTCAAATTACCAACTTTTCACCCTTTTCACCCTTTCCCCTTTTATCCTTTTTCCCTTTTCTCTCTTTTTTTTAGTATTCTATACATTTGAAATTTATATTCAGCAATTCATATTTATAAAACGGAGATTATATGAGCGTAGAAGTCGTAATGCCGCAAATGGGCGAATCTATCACGGAAGGCACGGTGTCGAAATGGTTAAAGGCGGTCGGCGATAAAATCGAAAAAGACGAGCCGATCTTAGAAATCTCGACCGATAAAGTCGATGCCGAAGTTCCCGCGCCCGGCGCCGGCGTTCTCCTGGAAATCAAAGCGCAGGAAGGCGAAACAGTCGAAGTCGGCACGGTCGTCGCGGTCATCGGCGATGAAAGCGGAGCGGCGGTTCCAAGTCCCAAGCCCGAAGCCCCGAGTCCGGCAGTTGAAGCGCCGAAGACGGAAGAGGCGAAACCTGTCGTTGAAGAAGTCAAGCCCGAACCGGTTGTCGAGCAGCCGCAAGCTGCCGTCGCCGCCGCAAGCCCGTCAAATCCGCAAGCCCCAATCCAAAATCCGCAATCGAGCGAAGCGACCGAGGTTGTGATGCCGCAGATGGGCGAGTCGATTACCGAAGGAACGGTTTCGAAATGGCTCAAAGCGGTCGGTGAACGAGTTGAAAAAGACGAGCCGCTGCTTGAAATTTCAACCGACAAGGTCGATGCCGAAGTTCCGAGCCCGGCTGCCGGAACGCTGCTCGAAATTCGCGCAAACGAAGGCGAAACCGTTGAAGTCGGCTCGGTAGTCGCACTCGTCGGCGCGGAAGGCGCTTCGACTGTCCGGAGCCCGGAGACCGGGGTTCAGAGTCAGCCGGTCGTCGAGCAAAAAGCGGCAGCGGCAACAACTTCGCAGGGCGTTTCGACGCCGGCGCTCGAAAAACGCGAAATCGAAGAAACCGAGGGCAGAAGTTATGATTACGACCGTCCCGAAGCCGTCGAAGACGCACAAAACGGCAAATCAAACGGCGAACTTTCCCTTGAAGAGCTGCGCCGCACTAAATCTTCGCCGCTCGTCAGAAATATCGCGAAAGAGCACGGCATCGACATTTCGCGCATCGCGGGCAGCGGCGTTTCGGGACGCGTGACGAAAAAAGACATCCTGAATTTTATCGAAACCGGCGCCGCGCTTCGCCCGCAGGATTTACTCGTCGGCAAGGTTTCCGCGCCGTCTGTCTCGCCTGCGACCGCGCCGCAAACCGTTTCGCAGCCGACCGCGCAAAGGGCGCAAACCGCTCAGCCGCAGCAATCTCCGGCAGTCGGCGATAGAGTCGAGCCGATGTCGTTGATGCGCCGGAAAATCGCGGAACACATGACTTTCTCGAAACAAACTTCGGCGCATGTGACGAGCGTTTATGAAATAGATATGACGAACGTGGCGCGCTTTCGCGATAAAAATAAGGCTGAATTTCAATCGCGTTTCGGCACGAAGCTGACGTTTATGCCGTTTATTTTCCAAGCCGTGAATCAGGCGCTCAGAAAATTCCCGGTCGTCAACGCGCAGGTTTCGGGCGACAATATAATTTATAAAGGCGACATCAATCTTGGAATGGCGGTCGCGCTCGATTGGGGCTTGATTGTGCCCGTCATAAAAAAAGCCGACACGCTTTCGCTTTCCGGGCTGGCGGTCGCCGCTAATGATTTGGCTGACCGCGCGCGGACGAAAAAGCTGATGCCCGACGAAGTGCAGGGCGGAACTTTTACGATTACGAATCCGGGCGTTTTCGGCGGACTTTTCGGCACGCCGATTATCAATCAGCCGCAGGTTGCGATTCTTTGCGTCGGCACAATCGAAAAACGCGCCCGTGTTTTGACGACGCCTGACGGCGACGATTACATCGCGATTCGCCAGATGGCGTATTTTGCACTGACCTACGACCATCGCATCGTGGACGGCGCCGACGGCGAAAAATTCCTTTCGTTTATGAAGGACTATCTCGAAACGACGCCGTTCAGCTTGTAAAGAGCGGGAAAATTCGACGACCACGGCGAGCATTGATGTTCGCCGTTTTTTTATTGAGCTGATGCTTTTAAGTCGTTTTTTTCGCGTTATATGTCGGGGAAGTGCGCGTTTCCGGTTCGGGACGAAAAAGTTTGGATTTTGGTTTTTTTAAGAAAAAGTTAAATTTTTAGGAAACTTTTCACAAAGCGAGCCGATAATGTGTTTATATGTTTGGAATTTTCAAGGGGGAGCGGGCGGCAATGCTTAATTTGGAATGCAATCAAGCGAAAACAAATTTGCCGCAATTTCGCCTGCGCGATTCTTTTGAACATATCAGATACGGATATTTGAAGGTGTCCGCAAAACGAACACTTCCCTCAGAAAGTGTTCGTTTGTCATCGAACGCAGGTAAATCATTCTATTTGCAATCATTTGTAGATAGAAATTTAACTGCCTCGGCGGTTTGGCACAATAATTGTTTAGAGATAATTCAATTGAAAAGTGTGCGGAAATTATGCAATGATTGATGTTGGCGAATTTGAGAAAGGGGTTTGAAAATTAAAAAAAATAATTTAATGACAACTCCAACAGTTTTCGAGACGTCCAAAAGTTGAATGAGTTTCCGCAGTTTTGGTTGAATTCAAAATATTTTAGATAGGAGTAAAGTTTATGTTGAAAAAATTTTCTGCTTTGTTTTTAGTAATTTTAATCGGTGCGGTCGGCATTTTTGCGCAGGATACCCAAACTCGCAGTTTGACGAGCGGGGAAAAATATAAGATTAAAGGCGTCGTTGTCGCAAAAGACGACATGAGTTTTATCGTTCGCGATTACACGGGCGTCGAGACGCGGGTGATGATTGACCAGAGCACCAGTATCAAAACCAAAGGCGGAATCTTCGGCGGCGGCGACCGCATTGCTTCGACGCAAATCGTGCGCGGCTTGAATCTGGAAGTTGAAGGACGCGGCGACAGCGCGGGCGCTCTGACGGCGAGCAAGATTCGCTTCGGGAAAGATGATTTCCGCGTTGCGCAGTCAATCGAGAGCCGTGTTGCACCGGCGGAAACTCGTCTGACGCAGACGGAAGAAAATCAGCAGCGTCTTTCGGGACAGATTGACGAATTGATGGCGATTTCAAACGCCGCGCGCGGTGGTGCGAAAGCTGCTCAGGAAACAGCCGACGCGGCGATTGCGGGCGTTAACGCGACCAATCAGCGCATTTCGTCCTTGGATGATTATGTCGTTCAGTCAGCCGAAACCGTTAACTTCAAAGTCAACAGCGCGGTTCTTTCGCCGGAAGGGAAAGCCAAGCTCGACCAGGTTGCACAGGCAGCCATGCAGCTGAAAGGCTACACGATCGAAATTACCGGTTTTGCTTCGGCCGAAGGCAGCACGCAGCGCAACAAGGTTTTGAGCGAAAGCCGTGCCCGTGCCGTTATCAATTATTTGGTTGAAACGCACAATATCCCGCTTCGCCGAATCGGCACGTCGTTCGGTTTCGGTGAGCTTCAGGCGGTTGCCGACAACACGACCCGCGAAGGTCGCGAACAGAATCGCCGTGTTGAAGTCAAGCTTCTCGTGAGCCGTGGTATCAACCAGAACGTCGAAGTTCGTCCGAATACTACGACCAGCGACCAGCAGTAATTAATTTGAACAAATGAGGGCAACAAAGTGGCTCGGCACGCAAAGCCGATTCACTTTTGCCCTCAAATTTTTTTTCCTGCGTCGTAAGATTTTAAAAAGCAAGGAAACCTAAGCTGAGACTTACGGCAACTAACCTTTTGAATTATGAAACATCTAAGACGCCAGCAAATTTTTCATCTTTTCGCGTTAATCGCGATTTTTTCATTTACGGTTTTCGCACAGAATCCGACGCCGACGCCGAAAGTCGAGGACGATAACGAACCGATTAAAGTTTCGTCGCGTCTGGTCGTCGTCCCGGTTTCGGTAACGGACACCAGCGGTCAACCGATTTTGGGTTTGACGGCAAAGGATTTTTTCGTTTCGGAAGAAAATAAAGCGCAGCAAATCGAAAAGGTTTCGGACGCCGACAAAGTGCCGCTCGAAATCGCGATTTTGTTCGACGTTTCAGCGAGCACCGACGCGATGTTTCAATTCGAACAGGATACGGCGGCGAAGTTTTTGCAGGACGTGATGCGACCGGAAGACCACGCGACGATTTTTACAATCGGCGAAGGTCCCGTTTTGCTTCAGCCGCGCGCCGATGCGACGAAATCGGCAATTTCGATTAAATCGATTCAGCCGACCAAGCAGCAGACAGCCTTTTACGATTCGGTCACGACCGCGGCAAACTATTTACAGAAAAACGCGCCGCAGGGAACGCGCAAAGTCCTGGTTGTTATTTCGGACGGCGACGATACGAACAGCGCCGGAATCGTTAAAGCGATTATCGAAGCCGAAAACAAAATCGTTCAGGATAAACTCGGCTACGACGACCGCCGCAATTTCCGCGCGAAAACACGCGAAGCCGCGAAAACCAAAGAACAAAATAAGGTCTTGAAGGCGTTGCAGAATGCCGATGCGGTTTTTTATTCGGTTAATCCGGGCGGAAATTCGTATCAACTAAACGTTTCGAGCGCGTTCGGGCAATCGAATCTCGAAAGATTTGCCGTCGAAACCGGCGGCACGGCTTTTCTGCCGAAGTTTCAACCAATCAGTTTGAAAGACGATTTACAGAATTCCTACAATATCAAGAAAAATCAGGAAACGCTGACCGCGATTTTTCGGCAGTTGGCGAATGAGCTGCGGGCGCAGTATCTCGTTCAATATTATTCGGAAGCCGATTTTGCCTTGAATCGATACGTTAAAGTAAAAGTCGGTTTGAATAACCCGCAAAGTTACAAAGTTCGCGCGCGCGAAGGCTATTTCGTAAAAGGTCCGGATTCAAACTAAAGTTTGAAAGACAAATAAAAAAACGGCGAAACTTTTCTGCACAAAGTTTCGCCGTTTTGCTTTGACGAATGTTTTTTTCCTTGGAGACCGGTTGGTAAAATCAACACGCATTCGTCAAATTTCGTTTAATTTTTTCTAATGGAAACGTCTCCCATAACCTGCTGGTTTTTTTCCGGCACGCGCATTTTCCCCATCGTCGGCTGGTTTTCGGGCGTCGGCAACGGAGTTTTCGGCGCGATGTTGCCCATTGTATATTGCGGCGTTTCCTTTGGAGTGGCTTTCGGCGTCGGCGTCGTGTACGCCATGCCGCCCATCACGGTTTCATTCGATTTCTTAAAAGCGGAAACCAGACCGAGCGCGCCGAAAAACGTAAAAATCAGGGAAGCCAGCGCGGTCGCATAAGCCTTCGTCCGATTTTTAACGCGCGCCCATCCGACCGGGCAATCCTGCGTTAAAACGCTGCCGTCGGCGCGTTTGTAAAAGCGGACGCAAAGCCTGCCTTCGGCATTCATAATCAGGTTTTCGGCTTCCGCGCGCGTCATGCCCGAAAGATTGTAGACGTTCAATTTGCACTCGCCGCAATAGCGCGCGCGGTCGTTGCCGAGCATCGCATCCCAATCCTGCGAACATGGGCTTGCAACTTTCAAATTATTCATCGGATTATCGAATTTAGCCATAAAAAATAAAAACTCCGTTCTCAAAATTCATTGGGCTTCAGCAGCCCGGATGTTTCTTAGAACGGAGCGCAAAATCTTTCTTGCAAAAACTTTGAAATTTTTTTTTAGCTTTGAATTCTCCGATATTTATGCGTAATCGGACGACGGCGACCGACGCCGATGGCGTTGCGGGAAATGATAATCGTCGGTGGCAGCTGCCGGCGTTTGAATTCGTTTGCCGGATGCTCGACCTTATTTAAAAGCTCGTAAACAAGGCGCGGGTCGTGACCTTTCGCGACAATCTCGGTCGGCGCTGATTTGTTTTCAAAATAAAGCTCCAGAATCGGGTCCATCAGCTCGTACGGCGGCAGAGAATCCTGGTCGAATTGGTTGGGCGCGAGCTCGGCAGAGGGTTTTTTGTCGATGATTTTGTTCGGAATAATCTCGCGTCCCGCCGATTCGTTCAGGTGGCGCGCGATTTCCCAGACTTCGGTTTTCAGGCAATCGCCCAGGACCGCGAGACCGCCGTTCGTATCGCCGTAAAGCGTGCAGTAGCCGACCGCCAGTTCCGACTTATTGCCGGTTGAAAGCACGAGGCGTCCTTCGGCATTGGAAATCGCCATCAGAATCACGCCGCGCAGGCGACTTTGCATATTTTCCGCCGCCAGATTTTCGCCGCCTTTGGTGGGTTTATTCAAATGAAGCTGATTCGACAAAACCTCGAACGCGCCCGAAATCGGCTCGATGCGCGCGCCGCACCCCAAGTTTCGCACCAGTTCTTCCGAATCCTTGATGCTTCCCTCGGACGAAAACGGCGACGGCATCATCACGCATAAAAGATTTTCAGCGCCGATTGCCTCCGCCGCAAGCGCCGCGACGAGCGCTGAATCGATGCCGCCCGAAAGCCCTAGAACCGCCTGTTTGAAATTGTTTTTCCGCGCGTAATCGCGAATTCCTAAAACGAGCGCCTGATGAATCGCCGCGCATTCCGCGCCCGTGATGCCGCGCGAATCCGGTTTACGAACGTCTAATTCGACCGTTTCGACAAATTCTTCAAACGCCGCCGCCTGCAAAATAATGTCGCCTTCTTCGTCGGCGATCAGACTCGCGCCGTCGAAGACAATGCCGTCGTTGCCGCCGACGAGATTGACGAAAACAATCGGTTTTTTCTGCAATTTCGCACGGTGCGCGACCATTTCACAGCGCAGTCTTATCTTGCCCTTGTTGTAGGGCGAAGCGTTGACGGCGACGATTATTTCCGCGCCCTGCATAATCAATTCGTCTGCCGGGTCGATGTCGTACAGCCGCTCTTTCCAGAAAGTCTTGTCGTTCCAGAAATCTTCGCAGACGACAACGCCGATTTTACGCCCGTCAATCTCGAACATTTTTCGCGTCTCCGAAGGCTCGAAATATCGCGGGTCGTCGAAAACGTCGTATTCCGGCAGCAGAGTTTTATCGGCAAACCCGACGAGCTTGCGGTCGTGAATGACCGCCGCCGAGTTAAAAAGCCGCTTGCCGTCGGTTTCCGTGTTCGGGCGAATCGTGCCGACAATCGCGATGATGCCTTCCGTCGCCGGAATAATTCTTTCGAGCGGCGCGGGCGAAGCGTTGATAATGTCGCGATCCTGAAACCAATCCTGCGAAGTGTAGCCGTGCGTCACGACCTCGGGAAAAACAATCATATCCGAGCCGTCGCCGCGCGCTTTTTCGATTGCCTGCAGGATTTTCGCGACATTGCCCTCAAGATCGCCGTTCGTCGTGTTGATTTGTCCGATTGTAACTTTCATTGTAATTAAAGTTTATGAAAGAAAAATTTTGCGGGCAAGGAATAAAATTACTG
Source organism: Pyrinomonadaceae bacterium (assembly GCA_036403375.1). GTDB lineage: Bacteria > Acidobacteriota > Blastocatellia > Pyrinomonadales > Pyrinomonadaceae > JAFDVJ01. Next base: position 7,768 of record DASWRC010000296.1, on the reverse strand, counting down.
CCTGAAGTATTTTAGATGAAACGACTCTTAAATTTTTAAGGTGGAATTTGGAATTCTTTATTGATTTTGAAGAGTTGTCGGGTTTTTTTTTCGCTTGACCATCGTGAGCCGGTTGCCGCGTTCGTTGTAGCGTACTTCGTCCATAATATTGTAGATAAAAAGCACGCCGCGCCCCGAGGTCTTGAAAAGATTCTGCGGGTCGAGCGGGTCGGGAATTTCCGCGATGTTAAAGCCGTCGCCTTCGTCTTCGATGGTAAAGCGCGCTTCTTCGGGCGAAACGTCAGCCGTAATGCGGACGAGCTTGTCGGCGTCAAATTTATTGCCGTGTTTGACCGCATTGACAAAAGCTTCGTCGAGCGCGACGAACAAATTTGAAGTTTCGGGATTATCGACGCCGACCTTTTCGACGCGCTTCATCAGGTAATCCAAAATGTCGTGCATCAGGGAAATAACGCTCGGGACTTCAAACTCGATTTTTTCGTGCCACTCTTGAATCAGCTCTTTTTTATCGACGGATTTCGCTTTGCATTCGAGCGTCGTTTCGACAAAAAATTTTAGCTCCTCTTCGGTGAACTTTTCTTTATTAAAATTGGTGACGCAGATTTTGAAGGCTTTTATCGAGCTGCGCGAGGTTCCGATTTCGTCAGGCAGGCATTCGGCATCGGTCCTTCCTCTTTGAACAGCGAGCTGCTCGCCGTCCAAATCCGAAATTACAAGGTCGAACTTTTCCGTTTCGATAATCTCGACGGCTTCGTCCCGATTTTCCAGAGTTTTAACCGTATGTCCGAATTTGCTGAATTCTTTTGTTAAAAGGCTCGCCAAATCGTCGTGGTCGTCAACAATCAAGATTTTTTTCTTCATTTTATTTCTCGATTTTTACAGCCCTCTGAGGTGATTTACGTTAAAATAAATCTGTTTGTTGCATATCATAAACCAAACCGCCAAACTTTTGCTATCTGATGGACGAAAAAATTCAACAAGTTTTTAAACCCGCCGATTTATCCGCGTATTCAGTAAAAGAAAGATGGTTGATTCGCGCGGCGGCTTGGGTGTTTTTTGTGTTGATAAAACTTATCGGCAAAACCGTCCGTTTTGAAACCGTCGGCGTGGAAAACCTCGAAGCCGTCGAAGCGGCGGGAAAAATCCCGCTTTACACGGTTTGGCACGACCGGATTTTTCTCGGTACTTTTTACCTGCAAAAGCGCCGAATCGTCGTTATTACGTCGCAGAGCTTTGACGGCGAATACATCGCGCGGTTTCTGACGCGGTTTGGTTTCGGAACGGTGCGCGGCAGCTCGACGCGCGGCGGCACGGGCGCGCTAATCGAAATGATTCGGCTGGTCAAAAAAGGCTTGCCGACCGCCTTTACGATTGACGGACCGAAAGGACCGCGCTACGTCGCTAAATCGGGAGCCTGCCTTTTAGCAAAAAAAACGGGCAATCCGATGCTGCCGTTTTCGGTCGAAGCCGGACGGTTTTGGACAATTAAAAGCTGGGATAAACTGCAGATTCCGAAACCCTTTACGCGCGCCAGGTTCTTTTTCGCCGCGCCGCTTTACGTCTCGCCGGACGCAGGCGACGAAGAAATCGAAAGGAAACGCGAAGAGCTGCAAGCCGCTCTCGACACACTGGTCGAAGAAGGGAAGCGCTGGCGCGAAAGTCTTTAGACCAAATCTTTTTGTTCGGACAGAAAACCCGCCGCCATCAGCACAAACGCAATCCAAACCGCATCAGCCAGGAACAGATGAACAAGCTGCATGACGACCGGCGCAAGCGTCAAAAGCGTAACCGCGCCCGAGGCAAATTGAAGCAAAACCAAACCCGATAAAATATTCGACCAACGCCGGACGCTCGCGCTTTCCTTCGCCCGCGATTTCGTCCAGCCCGCCAGAAATATTAGAAAAACGCCCGTCAGGACAGACAAAATCGGGTGAAAAACACGAAGCCGCAAAATGTAATGCGACGAGGCGGAAAAGTCCCTGGCGATGCCTTCGCTTAATGTCGAAGACGGAAAAAGCATACTGCTCAAAGCCGCAATCGAGCCGCTCATCCCGACGATAAAAATCCCTACGACCGCCGCCGTCAGCAATAGCAAAACCTTGCGCGGCACGTTTAGAAAGCTAAAAGATTTTCCGCCGCTTGCAAACCACGCGGTCAGCGCCAGAACGGCAATCAACGTAAAAGTATTGACAAGATGCGCCGCCATCCAGAAAGGTCTCGTCGGCGTCCAATTTGCTGCCGTATTTCCCGTTAAAACCAAAAGTCCGCCGACAATTCCTTCGATGATAATAAAAACCAGAGAAACGACCGACATTTTCAGCAGCAATGCGTTGTGCGCGGATTTTTCCCTAAACCATTTAACGATTGCCGAAACCAGCAAACCGATAACGACGATTCCCGCCAGGCTGCTCGTGATTCGATGAAAAAACTCGATTTGCGTCTTCAACTGCGGCACGGACGGGATGACCTCGCCGCCGCACGTCAACCAATGTTCGCCGCATCCATCACCCGAAAGCGAGGCGCGCAGGAATACGCCCCACACAATCACGACCAGATTGTAAGCGAGAACAAACCACGCATATTTTGCAAATTTCGAAAGTTTTGTTTCTGTTTCCATTTTGCTAAATTCAATTGTAAGAATAGCACTTTAAAGTTTTTTCAAAAAAGCGCGCGGGCATTAGAAAAACTTAATGGAAATCGAACATTTTTTTACTTGTCCGGACTGCCGGCAGGAGATTTCTTTCGTACCGGATTTATCGTTTGAGGAGCCGAGTTACAGCCAGCGGACTGCGAAGTTCGCTCAGCGCCCGGTTCAAATTTTTTACACGGCTGAGGATTTGAACTAATTGATTTCCAAGCCGAAAGCATTGAACAATAGTATGAGCGCGGTTATGAAAAAAGAACGGATAGACAAACTTCTCGTCAAGCAGGGCTTTATCGACTCGCGCACCAAGGCGCAGGCGCTTGTCATGTCGGGCATTGTGTTGGTCAACGAAAAGCGCGTCGAAAAACCGTCGGAAACTTTCGCGCCGGACTCCGCGATTCGCCTAAAAGGTAAATCTGACGAGTCAAAATACGTCGGGCGCGGCGGTCTGAAGCTCGAACGGGCATTACGGGAATTTAATATTCACCCAAAAGAATATGTTTGCCTCGATGTCGGCGCATCAACCGGCGGCTTTACGGATTGTCTGCTTCAACACGGCGCGCGAAAGATTGTCGCGGTCGATGTGGGGACAAACCAGCTGGTCTGGAAACTGCGAAGCGACGAGCGCGTGGAGGCGCGTGAAAATGTCAATGCGCGTTACTTAAAGCCGGAAGATTTCAGCGAAAAATTCGATTTGATCGTGATGGATGTTTCTTTTATTTCCGTCACGAAAATATTGCCGGCGTTAAAAATTCTGCTTGCCGATAAAGGAAAGATAATCGTTTTAATAAAGCCGCAATTTGAAGTCGGTAAAGGGGAAGTCGGCAAGGGCGGAATTGTCAGGGATACGGAAAAACATTGGCAAGTAGTTGAAAAGATTAATAAATTTGCCGAAGAAATCGAACTTTCAAATGCAGGATTAATTGATTCGCCGATTTTAGGCGCTGATGGAAATAAGGAATTTTTAGCTCTCTATGAACGAAGATAAATCGGAAGAAAAAAAGTCTTCTGCAAAAGTTTCCGCAAAATTGATTGAGGGAATCGATTTTTATTTTGAAAACGGCTTAATGGTTCTGACAGCGCATTTTCTTAAAAATCGCGGCTATTGCTGCGGCAGCGACTGCCGTCATTGTCCGTATCCGAAAAAAGAAAATGTTACGTTATAGAAGGAATGTTTCCAGTTCTTCCTTTGCTTGATAAGATATATTTGCTTCGGCGAATGTTTTGGGCGTCGGCGCGCGGACGATTGTTACAGGAGCCTCTACCGAACAGCAGACTCGCGCCAGTTTTTCATAATCTTCGCGCATCGCGTTTTGTGCTTTCAGCCACTCCAGAGTGTTTTTCAGCACCTGCAATTCAAACGGGTCTTGCGGCAGCTCTATTTTATAATTCATCCATTTGCCTTCGCGCCGCGCCGAAACAATTCCGGCGTTTCTAAGATACGCCAGATGCCGCGATATTTTGGGCTGGCTTTCCCCTAAAACTTCCGTAAAATAACATACGCAAACTTCATCTTCACGTATCAAATTCAAAAGCCGAAGCCGTGTTTTATCGGCTAATGCCAGAAAGAAAGTCTCCATTTTAGATAAGATGTTTTCCTGACTCATATAAAAAAAAGTACCACAAAATTTCAATTTTGTCTTGACAAAGAATGATAGTGAGAATATATTTGCTGTCATATATGCAAAAGCATATGTAAAAGTCAAAATAGGAGGAATAATATGAAAACACATCTATCGATAAATGTCAGCAACGTAGAAAACAGTATTGAGTTCTACAAAAAAATGTTCGGTGCCGAGCCGGTTAAAGTTAAGGCGGATTATGCAAAATTTGATATTGCCAATCCGCCTTTGAATTTTACGATGAATCAGAGAAGTTTTGCGCGCGGCGGTTCGCTTTCGCATCTCGGTCTTCAGGTCGAGTCGAGCGAAGAAGTTTTGGCGATAGGCAAGCGCTGGCAGGAAAATGGCTTGATAACTCTGGACGAAATGAAAACCGATTGCTGTTACGCGCTTCAGGACAAAACCTGGGTTCAAGACCCGGACGGTAATCGCTGGGAGGTTTTTGTCATTTTGCACAACACCGGAGGACAAGAAAAGGCAGCTTCGACCTGTTGCAGCCCGACGGCTGAAAAAATAAATATATCCGGTTCTGCCGATAACATTTGCTCAAGATAGCAAATTGATTAAAAATCTTTTGAAACTTCAGCAATTCAAAAAGGCGTGGAACAAGTCGGAAACCATTTCGATAAAATGTTCGCGCCTTTTTACAATTCTCTGTGTTGCAGTAACTAAAAGTATTGGTAATTTAATCGAAAATTTACCTTTAGATTAAATAAACACCCGCTGGTGAAGGATATATTTGTATACGCATATCTATGAAGCAGGCTTTTGAAATTCCGGCGGAAGCATTTGGTTGTGAGGAAATTCGTTTAGCCGCCTTTCGCCGAATCCGCGATGAAATTCGCGATTATTTTGAAAACGATTTTGTTAAAATACTCGAAACCGAATAAAATTTCTCAAAACCCGACTTCAAAATAAAAAATGAAATATATTCTGGCACTCGACCAAGGCACGACATCAAGCCGCGCGATAATTTTTGATAAAGACAGCCGGCTGGTTGGCGCGTCGCAAAAAGAATTCACACAGATTTTTCCCAAAAGCGGCTGGGTCGAACATAATCCGCTGGAAATCTGGGAAAAGCAGCGCCAAACGGCGATTGAAGCCCTGCAAAAGAGTGGTTTGACGGCAATGGATATTGCCGCTGTCGGGATTACAAATCAACGTGAAACAACCGTTGTCTGGAATAAAAAAACGGGCGAGCCTATTTTTAACGCAATAGTTTGGCAAGACCGGCGAACTTCCGTCCTGTGCGACCGAATCAGAGCCGAGCACGGAAAACTGATTCGTGAAAAAACAGGCTTGGAAGTTGACGCTTACTTTAGCGCGAGCAAATTGAACTGGATTCTTGAAAACGTCGAAGGCGCGAGAAATCAAGCCGAAAACGGCGAGCTGCTTTTTGGAACAATCGACACCTGGCTAATTTGGAAGCTTACATCCGGCAAAGCACATATGACTGACGTCTCAAATGCTTCGCGGACGATGCTCTTTAATATTAATTCGCTGGACTGGGACGCGCAATTGCTCGAAATATTCAAAGTTCCGCGCGCGATACTGCCGGCGGTCGCTTCTTCATCGGAAATTTACGGCGAAATTTCGGCAATCGAAGAACTGGAAGGAGTAAAAATTGCCGGCAACGCGGGCGACCAGCAAGCGGCGCTTTTCGGGCAGCTTTGTTTCGAGAAAGGTTTATCGAAAAACACATACGGAACGGGTTGTTTTATGCTTCAGAATATCGGGACACAAGCCGTGCAATCGAAAAACCGTCTGCTGACGACCGTCGCCTGGCAGATTGAAGGAAAAACGGAATACGCGCTCGAAGGCAGCGTGTTTATCGGCGGCGCGGTGATTCAATGGCTCAGAGATTCGTTGGAAATCATCGAAAGCTCGGCAGAGGTTGAAAATCTGGCGAATTCGATCGAAGACAGCGGCGGGGTTTATTTTGTCCCGGCTTTTGCCGGGCTGGGCGCGCCATATTGGAATCAGGATGCGCGCGGGTTGATTATCGGTCTGACACGTGGCACGGGACGCGCGCATCTCGCGCGGGCGGCGGTTGAATCAATCTGTTATCAAACGGCGGATTTACTTGAAGCAATGGAGGCGGATGCCGGCATTGAATTAAAAGAATTGAGAGTGGACGGCGGCGCCACGCGAAACGATTCGCTTTTGCAGTTTCAGGCGGATATTTTGCAGATTCCCGTCATTCGTTCGCGCGTCACGGAAACGACGGCGCTCGGCGCGGCTTATTTGGCGGGTTTGGCGGTCGGATTTTGGAAATCGCGAGAAGATTTGCGGCATCACTGGCAGGAAGATAAAAGATTTGAGCCTAAATGGTCGCTCGAAAAAGCCGAAAGATTAAAGGCAAAGTGGAAAGAAGCCGTCAAACGAGCGATGGATTGGGAATGAACACTGATGAAGCAATTTAACTGGCGAACATTTGAAAATTTGGAGTTGAATCCACGCATTGGTTATATAAATTCCTGTTGTGAATTTTGCGATCTGATACTTGAAAAAATTAAAGTCGGGATTGGCGAGAAAATGGCTGTAAATTCAGACGAAATCATTACCGGACAAGAAGACTGGGGTTGGTTTCTCGAATTTCAAAAAGACAAGTTTTTCTATATTTTAAGTCTCAGTTATTTGGAAAGAGATGAAGAAAACGCTCATAATTTCGGTGCCGCGATTGAGGTTAACGAGAAAAAAAGAGGTTTTTTCTTTAATCGAGAAATTGAATCTGAAACAGAAACCGGGAAGTTTGCCGAAATGGTAGTATCTATTGCAAAAGAGCAAAATATTCAGGTTTTCGAAGAACAATAAAAAAGACGAGAAGTGATTTCCTCTCGTCTTTTTGGCTGATAATCGGAAGCTTCCCGCTATCGGCAGGCATTTCCAGACAAAATTAACTTTCGTTATTTTCGCCTTTGCCGGAAGCCGCCGCCTGCGCTTGCGGGAGCGGCAGACCGATTGAATCCGACTTTCTTTCAAGCTCTTCGTCAAACGCCGAATCCTCGGCGTCGCTGACAATCATTTTACCGGATTGTTTTGAAAAAGTAAGTTTGCCGCCGTCTTCGTCAAAATCAATCAGCACGAGGTCGCCGGTTTCAACCTGCTGCGTTGCCACCAGATTCGAAAGCGGATAAACCAGAAAGCGTTCAATCGCGCGTTTCAGATGGCGCGCGCCGTATTTCAGGTCGATGCCTTCGCGAAGCAAAAATTCTTTTGCTTCGTCCGTGCATTCAAAGACGAATTTCGTACCGGCAGATTCCGTGATGCGGGCTTGAACCTGGTTGAGTTCAATCTCCAGAATCTTGCGCAGATGCTGTTCCCGCAAGCTTCGGAAGACAACTACCTTGTCGATGCGGTTCATAAATTCGGGCGAGAATTTACGTTTCGCGGCTTCCAGAGCAGTCCGGTAAATTTTGGTATCAATTTCGTTGTCTTCGGAGGGTTTGCCTGTTTTGGTCGGTGCAAAACCGATGCCGCCCGAAATCATTTCAGACATTTC
>DASWRC010000295.1:0-13980 GCA_036403375.1 Pyrinomonadaceae bacterium | reverse complement strand
GACTCGCGAAAGACGTTTACGCTTTTGATTTGAAAGCGGAAGCACAGCTTGAGCAGACCTTACAGAAAGCTGCCTGATTTTAGAAGCAGAGAAAAAGAAAAGAGGAGACGAGGGAGAATTGATTTTCTCCTCGTCTCCTCTTCTCCTTTTCTCCACTTGTCGTTTAAAGTTAAAAAATGCGTCGCCGTAAAACCGCCATCTTCTTTCTCGTGCTCGGCATTTGCCTGATTGCGCTGGCGGTCGCGCTGAATGTCGGCTGGATTTTGCTGAATTTGCGCGAAGTTGCGCTGCTCGTCCTCGGGATTATATTCTTTGCGGTAATTATTACGGGCGTCGTTTTGAACACGATTTTTCTGCTCCGCGAGATTCGCCGCAACGAGCAGCACGACGCGTTTTTAAATGCCGTCACGCACGAGCTGAAAACGCCGATTGCGTCCATCAAGCTGTATCTCGAAACCTTAAAAACGCGCAGCGTCGCCGAAGAAAAACGCCGTGAGTTTTACGACGTGATGCTTGCCGACAGCAACCGGCTGCTCTCGACCGTCGAGCAGGTTTTGCAGGCAAGTCGGACGAAGGAAAAACATCGCCAGCTAAATATTTCCGAAATAAACCTCGGAAAGCTTCTCGACGAAACCATCAAAATCGCGCTAACGCGCTATAAATTAAACGAAACGGCGATAAAACTGACCGAACCGGCGGAAGAAATAAAACTCTCGGGCGACGCGGCAGAGCTGCAAACCGCTTTGACGAATCTGCTCGATAACGCCGTCAAATATTCGTCCGGCGAGCCGAAAATCTTCGTTCGCGTCAAAAAGTCGGGTGAAAGAAAAGTTCAAATATTCATCAAAGACAGCGGAATCGGGCTTGAACCGGGCGAGCTGAAACGCGTTTTCAAACGTTTTTACCGCGTGTCGAGTTCGGCGACGCAATCCAAGAAAGGCAACGGCTTGGGTCTTTTTATCGTTAAATCAATCATCGAAAAACACGGCGGAAAAGTGCACGCCGACAGCAAAGGCGAAGGCAAAGGCAGCACATTTATCATACAGTTGCCGGTAAACTGAAAACCGCCTGAAAAATAGTTTATGACCGTCAAAATCCGACCGCAGCGACAAATATTGCCGGAAGCACGGACGGCAGACAAATCGACTCGCCCGCCGCAAAACTCTGTCCGGATGCCGTGACGCCCGCGAAAATCGTGAACGATTAAAAGCGCACAAAAAGCAACCGCCGTTTTATTTCCTTCGCGGTTTGTGCCAATAATTTTTTTATGAACAGAGTTTTGATTGTCGAAGACGAAGAACACCTCGCGGACGGTTTGCGGTTTAATCTGGAAGCCGACGGGTTTGAAGTCGAAACGGCGTACGACGGCGAGGCGGCGCTGCGGAAGTTTTTTGTCGAACACAAAATCTTCGACGCGATTGTGCTGGACGTGATGATGCCGTACAAAAACGGTTTTGAAGTCGCCCGCGCGCTGCGCGAAGCCGAAAATTTCACGCCGATTCTGATGCTCACCGCGCTCGGCAAACCCGAAGACGTTTTAAATGGCTTTGCGGCGGGCGCCGACGATTATCTGCCGAAACCGTTCGAGCTGGCGATTTTTACGGCGCGGCTCAACGGGCTTCTGCGCCGCCGCGCGTGGTTCGCGCGCGAGACGGACGCGGCGAAAACACCGACCGAAAACGATGCTTTCGCCGTCAACGGCAAAATAATCGATTTCGAAAATCTGGAACTGAAAAGCGATACGGAAACGATTCGGCTGACATTGATGGAAGCCAAGCTGCTTCGTTATCTGATTGAAAACGACGGGAAACCCGTTTCGCGCAAGACGATTTTGGAAGAAGTCTGGGATTTGCACGAAGACACCGATACGCGCGCGATTGATAATTTTATCGTCCGGCTTAGAAAATATCTCGAAACCGACCCGGCAAAACCCGAAATCCTGCAAACCGTGCGCGGCGTCGGCTACCGATTTGTGAGTCCGGAATCGGGAGTTGAGAGTTGAGAGTTCGGAGTTTAGAGTTCGGAGTTTAGAGTTCGGAGTCAGTTCAGGTTTTAACTCTGAACTCCGAACTCTAAACTCCCCAAACTAATTATTACCTGACAAACGATGACGGAATCGGAATGTCGGACGAAACTCCCCATTGGAAATAGATTTCGCCGTTGTCCGAGCTTTTTCTGATATACCAGATATTGTCCGCCGGTCGCCAGACGGCAAAATCGTATTTGCCGTCGCCTTCATAATCGCCCGGAACCGGAATATCGCCGGTTTGTCCCCAGCCGGTCGCGATAAAGCCGCCGTCCGAACTTTTCAGCACATACCAGGCGCCGGTCGAAGGTCGCCAGACCGCGATATCAGCCTTGCCGTCGCCGTCGTAATCGCCCGCGACGGTCAAATCCTCGCTCATTCCGAAATGCGTGATGATGTATCCGCCCGTGCTTTTGGCGATGTACCAATCGCCGGTCGAGGGGCGGAAAACGCCGATGTCGTCCCTGCCGTCGCCGTCGAAATCCGCCGCGACCGGTTTATCGCCGTTCATTCCGAAAGCAACAGTCGCGACCGAATTTTCGGAACTCAGACGAATATACCAGTTACCGTTTGACGGGCGAAAGACCGCAATATCGGCTTTCCCGTCGCCGTCGTAATCTGCCGGAACGGGAATATCTTCGGGCAGTCCGAACTGCAAAAAGTAAATCGTCCGCTGCGATTGGTCGCTGACAAACCACAAGCCGTTTGACGGGCGATAAACGGCGAAATCGGTTCTCAAATCACCGTTATAATCAGCCGGAACGAGCTTGTCGGTCGGACGCCCGAAGGTTCGGTACGGACCTGTTCCGTTTAACGACTGGACAAAATAGGCTTGCGTTGCCGGGCGGAAAACCGAAAAATCCGTGCGGCGGTCGCCGTTGTAATCGAAGATATTTCCTTTTGCCGCGAGACAGCTGTTAATCATAATCGTCACGTCGTTCGACCCGTAGTTGACCGAAACGATGTCGGGTTTGCCGTCGCCGTTAAAATCGGCTGATTCGATGGCGTTCGGATTCGTGCCCACTGACACGGTACTCGTCAAAACCCGCACCCAGTTCGAGCCGCTCAAAGCCGTCGCCGTAGATTTTATTCCGCCACCGACAAAATCCGCTGCCGTCACCGAAATCGGATTGTTGCCGCCTGCCGCGCCGGTTGAACAGCTGCCGAATCCGCCGGAAAGCGTGCCCGGGCAGGTTGTAACCGTGTCCGAATTGTAGTTTGCAACGGCAATGTCCAAAATTCCGTCGGTTCCCAAATCGGCGACTTCAATCGAAACCGGACCGCCGGGCATCGAAATATTCTGCTGCAATTGAAAACCGCCCGCGCCGTTTCCGAAGTAGGTCGAAACGCTGTCCGAACCGAAATTGGCGACGATTATGTCATCGTTCGCGTCCGCGTTAAATCTGGCAACGGCGACAAACGAAGGCTGCGAACGCGTTCTCACCGACGTGCCGGTCGTAAACGCGCCCGTTCCCGTGCCGAGCAGAATCGAAACCGAACCGGTGAAAAATCCGCCGAAGTTGGCGACCGCCAAATCCGCCTTTCCGTCGTTGTTAAAATCGCCGGTCGCCGCCCCGAGCGGGCTTGCGCCGACAAAAAAGTTCGCGGCGGCTGAAAATCCGCCGCTGCCGTTGCCGAGCAGGATGGAAACATTGTTCGAGCCGGAATTTGTAACCGCCAAATCCCAGTTATTGTCGGCGTTGAATTTTCCGGCGACGATGCCGTAGGGACCCGACCCGGCGGAAAACAAGCTCTGCCCGCCGAATGTGCCGTCGCCGTTGCCGAGGAGCACCGAAACATCGTTCGTCACCTGGTTCGCGACCGCCAAATCGGCTTTGTTGTCGTTGTTATAATCGGCAACCGCGACATTTGTCGGGCTTAAGCCGGTCATAAAACTATTTGTCGAAAAGCTCGGCGCGGAACAGCTCGCCGTGGTCGGCGGCACAGCCGGCACGGTCGTGACGTCCAGACTCCAGCCGCCCGAAATCGTACCCGCATTATTCTGCGCGTCGTCAACCACGAAAAGCCGCCATTCGCCGTTCGGGCTATAGCCGTTAAAAACGCTCAGCTGGTTAAGCTGGTTAAAGGGCGGAAACGGCGCGGGCGCCGCGAAAAAATCGCCGAACGATTCGCTGACTATATCAGTCGGTCTATACGTTCCCGTAACCACGCCGCTGAGCATCGTCGGTGCGGCGTCGTCAAACGTCAGATTCGCATCGGCTGCGGCGGTGTTTCCGCCGACATCGGACATCAAAATCAGACCTATACCGTTCGGGCTGACGAGCAGCACATCGATGTCTTGCGGAATAGTGTGCGAAAGCCCGTTTATCGTCACCGTCAGTTTGGAAATAACGCCCGTCACGCCCGAAACGTTGACGATTGTGCCGTACGGCGCAGCCGTTTCGACTCTGTCGTGAAGCCCGATGTAATTCGAGTTCGCGAAAGTTGCGGGCGCGCCGCCGGTCGTGACGGTCAGCGCCCAGCCTCCGTTAATGCTTCCCGCATTTCCTGCCGTATCGTCAACCGCATAGAGCGACCACGTGCCGTTCGGATCCGCGCCGTTGAAGACGGAAGCAAACGTCGCGCCGTTCGGCTGATTATACGGACCGGCGGGCGCGGGCGCGGGAAATGTGTCAGCCGTGGTGTCGCCGTTCGTCGGTTTATAATTTCCCGATGGCGGGGTTTCAAAATTCCCGATTGGCGCGGCGGCATCGTCCGCAAACGTAAAAATCCGGTCGGTAAGACTCACATTAGCGCCGTTTGCCGCGTCCGAAAGAAAAATGTATTTTGCGCCCGTCGGGCTGACGAGCAGAAAATCGGCGTCTCTGAAAAGCGTCGTATTAAAGCCGTCGAGCGTGACGGCGACGCGCGTAATCGTGCCGGTCATTCCCGAAACATCAATCGTCGAAGGATAAACGGTCGCCTTGGTCGGCGCGGTTAAACCGGAAGTCGTGTTGATTGTAATCGGCGTGGTATTTGAAAAAACGGTCTGCGGTGTGTTAGCCGTCGGCTTCTGAGCAAAAAGATTCGGGCTGAGGGAAAAAATCAAAACCGCAATCTGAAAAATCGCAAAAATACGACAAAAGAAATTATTTTTTGACATAGAAATCTCCGAATTGTTGGATTTTCCTGATTGGGCAGGATTTTTTAAGAACTTCGCCTGCATTTTAACAGAAGCAGCGGCGCGAACCAAGATATTTCGAAAAAAACTCTAGCGCCTTTCCAGAATCTTTACCGAAGTGCGCCAGTTTTCCGCCAGATTGAAGCGATGAATTTCGATTTCGGGCGCGATTGTCGAGACTAAAAACTCGAATTCGCGGTGAAAAGAAAGCGTCGGTGCGACCAGATAACAGACGGCGGGCGCGTTCGCAATTTTAAAATCGCCGAACAGCTTCGCCTTTTGCAGGTTTCCGGCGCGGCGCTGGCGCTCGATTTTCCGCCAGTAATCCGCCGCCTGAAAAACCATCTCACGGTCGGTTTCGGTTTTCAGCTCGATAACCACGAGCCGTCCGTCACGGCGTAAGGCAAGCAAATCGATGCGTTCCCGTTCAGCGCGAAACTGGTGATAAAGCGGCGACAAGATAAGATTTGCGTCGAGCAGCCTGATGTTTCGTCGAAGCGCCGCTTCGAGCCACGCTTCGGACGCGCGGCTGTAAAACGCGTGCCGTTTATTCGCCGAATCAAACGCGCGAAATTTCCGCAAATTTTCAATCAGCTCCATGAATTCGCCGAAGTTGTTTTCCGCGAGCGGCAACCGCGCTTTATCAACGCCGAACCAGACTTTTTCCTCGTCCAAAAGGCGTCGCACACGCGCAAACGCCAATCCGTTAAAGCGCAGGGTTTCGCCGTGTTTTGAAAACACGACGTCAATCTCGGCGGGCGCAAACGCGATGATTTTCGCGGCTGTTTCGCTCAGTTCCGCGCTTTCTGCCGGCTTTATTTCGCCCGTTTTCCCGCGCCACAAATCGGCAATCCGCAAAGCCGGCAAATCTTCGATAACTTCGCGGCTTTGCCCTTTCGCGGCTTCGCGGGAAATTTCCTTGATTAAGATTTTCGACTTCCAATGTTCCGTCAGCAAAGCATGAAGTTTCGACAATTTTTTCGCCTGCACTTTTTCCGCCAAAATCCAGATTGTCGAAATCGGATTGCGCCTGCGCCGTTCGAGCTTTGCGAGCCGCAAAACGGCGTTTGAAAGCAGGATTTCGGGCGTTAAGCACTCGCTCACATCGGCTAAAACGGCGGTCTGCCGGCGCTCGGAATCTTCAAAAACAATCTGCGCAAAACGACCGTTTTCCGTGTTCAAACGAACGCTGAGAAGCCGACTTTTCGGAAATTGTTCGGCAATCAGCGCGGCGATTCGGTTTGCTTTTTCGAGTCTCGCCCGCTCGACCGCAGCGCTCAAATCTTTCGTCAAAGCACGCGGCACGAGCCGGATTTTCGCGCGTTCCTTTTCAAAATTCCGCCCGAGCCAAAGTAGAAGCTCGCCGTTTTTTATTTGAAAATCCGTAACGCGCCACGTTTGAAACCCCTTCTCGTCGAGAAAGCCGAAAAGCACTCTGCCGCCCTGCATCGTGATTTCGATTTCCGTTTGTCGAATCGCCAGACTCCTGCCCGAAGCATAAATAATGAGCCATTCGTGATGCGCGTCGAGCAAATTTTGTAATTGTTCGGAAAGCTGATTCATTTGAAAAAGACGGAGGATTTATTTTACATTCGGCATTCTCGATTTTTATTAATTTGCCGCCGATCAACTCTTATTTATTGCAAAATAATGCCGGATGCAAAATGCCGAACGCAAAATCATCTCGTTTTTTGCACGGCAGACTACCAATCGTATTTCTCTTCAAAAAACTCAATCATTCGTTTCGACCACGCCGTATAGCCTTTTTCCGACGGGTGAATGCCGTCGGCGAAAAAATCTTCCGGCACGCTTGACGGCTGGTGAAAATAAAAAACGCGCTCCATCGCGGTCGTAAATTCGCGCGCGTTCGCATCGTGCATCGCCGAGAGATGTCCGAGAATGGATTTTATCGGGAAAGGCAGAATGGGCGACAGGCGCACGGCGGGCGCGTTGGTGATAAAAAATGTCGCGTCCGGGTTTTTCTCTTTCAAAATCGCAATCAGACGCCGCATATCGCGCCGAAACGCGCGCGGGCTGCGCAGTGATAAAACTTCGTTGCCGCACAGCGCGAGCAATATGTAATCGAACTTTTCGTCAGGAATTTTCGGAACCAGCTCATAAATCGTTTCCCTGATGGTAATGCCGCTTCTGCCGACGACCTGCCATTCGACCGATTTACCGATTTTCGCACTCAAAAATCGGGCGAATTGTCCCGCCAAGCCGGTTTCGTGTGTGCTCGCGCCGACGCCGGCGGCAGTTGATTCGCCGAGGACGAGCATTTTTACGCCCGCCCGCCCGCCCGCGAAAATGCCGCGTTTTTCGCCGCTCGCATCGGGCAGTCGTCCGACTTTGCGGCGCACGTACTTTCCCTGCAGGTATAAAAATGGCGCGAACGGCAGAATTATTATGCCGCCTAAAACATACAGTGTTTGCCAGAGAATCAGGTTCATCATGAAAAAAAAGAACGGTTTCCGCCGTTTCCGCTTCGTTATGCTAAAATTACATTTTCGCTAATGTTTTCGTCAAATTCTACCAAATTTTTTCTGCTTTTCACGCTGGCTACTGCACTTTTTTCGGGCTGTCGTTTCTGGCAAAAAACGAGCGATGCGAATCCGCCTTCGACGCCGCCGGTCGCCGCCGACTTAAAAAGCGAAATTCCCTTTTCGACGAAAGAGCCGGAACGGTTTCAGGCGGAAATCGTCGTCACGGCGAACGACGCCGAGCGCCGAACTTTTCTTGCGCGCAGCGGCGCGAACCGGCGTTTTGATTTTAATTTCGGCGAGAAAAATCAATTGACGACGCTCGAAACCGACAAAAACTACCTGATTTTGCCCGCGCGCCGGATTTACACCGAAAACGCCGCGCCGGAAGCGGGCGAGAGCGACGACTGGGCAAATTTTTTGACGACCCGGTGGCTGAACGAAAAAACGGCGGCGCGTTTCGAAAAGCTTGAAACCGTCGATAATCTGACGAAATACCGCGTAAATTTAGGCGACGGCGGCGCGTCGGAAATTTTTGTTTACGCGGACGAAAATCTCGGGCTGCCAGTCAGACAGGAATTTTATACGGTTGTCGGCGAGCAGAAGAAATTGACTTACCTGTTTGAATTAAAAAACTTAAAGCTCGACGCCGGCGAGCAGCTTTTCGCGCTGCCGGCGGACTTTAAAAAAGTTTCGGCGGCAGAATTTCGGAAAAATTTGCGAAGCGAATAATAAAAATGAGTGAAAAAATAATCACCGAAGAAATGAAGCGGCAGGCGGCGGAGATGATAAAAACGATTCCGTACCCGTCGCTGCTCGGGTTCGAACTGGTTGACCTGAAATCCGGCGAAGCGGTTTTGAAGCTGGAAATGCGTGACGCTCTGCGCCAGCCGTACGGGCTTCTGCACGGCGGCGCGACCGCGTCGCTCATCGATACGGCGATGGCTTTTGCCTGTATCACGTGCCTTGGGGAAGGCGAGCAATCGACGACGATTGATTTGACGGTTCACTACCTGCGCCCGCACACGTCGGGCACGGTTTTCTGCACCGCAAAAGTCGTCCGTAACGGCAAGCGCATCCAGACCGTTTCGGCTGAAGTCGTCAACGAGCAGGAAAAACTGGTTGCGACCGCGCTTTCGACTTATATGAAAATTTAGCGGTGAGTTGAGAGTTGAGAGTCGCGAAGATTTTTCACTCTCAACTCTCAACTCTTTACTCTTTACTCGAAAAATGGAAGAACTCAGAAAATTTGCGCGTTATTTTACGCCTTACAAATGGAACGTCCTTGCCGGCATCCTGTTTATTTTTTTCGGGATGCTGTTCGGGCTCTATGTTCCTTACCTCGTCGGCGAGGCGATTGACGATATTAAAAACCGCGTGACGGACGGTTCGCTCAAGATTTCCGTCGTCAGTTATCACGTCGGCTGGATTTTGGGCGTCAGCCTGGTGAGCGCGTTTTTCCTGTTCTGGCAGCGGCGGCTGCTGATTAATGCTTCGCGGCATATCGAATACGATATGCGCCGCGATTTCTATGAAGCGCTCGTTCACCAGCCGCTCGATTTTTTCCATAACAACCGCGTCGGCGACCTGATGGCGCGCGCGACGAACGATTTGGGAGCGGTGCGGCAAATCGTCGGACCGATGATTTTATACTCGTGCCAGGCGATTTTCGCGCTGCTGATTGTTTTGCCGATTATGCTCGGAATCAGCGTTAAATTGACGCTGCTGATGCTGATTCCGATGCCGCTCGTTTCTTTGACGGTCAAATTTCTCGGGCAGCAGATTCACGTCCGGTTCGAGAAAATCCAGGAATATTTTTCCACGATTACGGCGCGCGCGCAGGAAAATTTAACCGGCGTGAGAGTCGTTCGCGCCTACGCGCAGGAAGACGCGGAAATCGAGAAGTTTCAGGAATTAAACCGCGAATACGCAACTCAGAATTTAAGATTGGTAAAATTCGCGGCGGCGATGCGCCCGCTTTTGTTTTTCTTTATCGGCTTGGGATTCGTGATTATCGTCGCCGTCGGCGTGCCGATGGCGGTGCGCGGCGAGATTACGGAGGGCGATTTCACGAAGTTTATTCTTTATCTCCAACGCATGATTTGGTATCTCATCGCGCTCGGCTACGTTGCCAATCTCTACCAGCGCGGGACGGCGAGCCTCAAACGTTTTAATGCGATTTTGGAAATCGTGCCGGCAATCCGCGACGAACCGGCGGCACAGCCGCAGCCGCCTATTCAGGGCAAAATCGAATTCAAAAACTTAACGTTTGCCTATAACGGGAAGGCGGTTCTCGAAGACATAAATTTGACGGTCGAGCAGGGGCAGACGGTCGCGTTCGTCGGCAAAACCGGCAGCGGAAAATCGACGCTCGTGACATTGGTTCCGCGCCTTTTGGACGCGCCCGAAGACACGGTTCTGATTGACGGCATCCCGATTCGTCATTACCGGCTCGAACAGCTAAGAAAATCAATCGGCTTCGTCCCGCAGGAAACTTTTCTGTTCTCGGACAGCATCGCCGAAAATATCGCGTTCGGCGTGGATGAAAGAGCAGAGGAGAAAAAGCAATCGCAAATCGCAAACGGTAACGGACGAATTACCGTCGAACAGGCGGCGGAAATCGCGGGTTTAGCGGACGACATCGAGGGATTTCAGTATAAATACGAGCAGCGCGTCGGCGAGCGCGGCATCACGCTTTCGGGCGGACAGAAACAGCGCACGGCGATTGCGCGCGCCGTGATGCGCAATCCGCGAATTTTGATTCTCGACGATTCGCTTTCGGCGGTCGATACTTATACGGAAGAAAAAATCCTTTCGGGCTTGCGCAACGTCCGCGAAAATCGCACGACGTTAATCGTTTCGCACCGCATTTCGACCATCCGCGATGCCGATTTGATTTGCGTTCTCTCGGACGGGCAAATTATCGAACGCGGCACGCACGAGCAATTGATTGCTTTGGGCGGCGAATACGCCGACCTTTACGAGCGGCAGCTTTTGGAAGAAGAATTGGAAGCAACCACGTAATCCGCGATTTGCGATTGCGATTGCGGAAATCATTAAAATTATGAGTCAAAATGTCGAACAAAGTTATAAAACGCTTGTCATTATCTGGCTCGCGCTCCTCGTCTCGCAAGTGCTGTTTCTGGTCGTGACTTTCTTTGCCAAGCCGGAAGTTTTTCGGTTCGATTTGACGAAACCCGCGCTCGGCGAAAACTTTGTCGTCACAGCCGCTTTTGCCGGTCTGGCAATAATGAACTTCGGGCTCTCGTTCGTGATGAAAAAGCGTTCGTACAGCCAGGCGGCGGAAAAACAGCAAATCGCCTACGTGCAGACCGGTCTGATTCTCGCCTGCGCGCTGTGCGAAGCGATTTCGCTGCTCGGAATGGCGCTCGCGTTTGCCTTTTCCTACCAGTATTTTTTTCTCTGGTTCGCGCTCGGAATTTTTGGCATCCTGCTGCACTTTCCGCGTCGTGACAGTGTGCTCGCCGCAAGTTACAAAAAATAAGTTTTTCGCAAATCAAAAATAAATTTCCCAGCCCCAAAGAAACTTTTTCCCGACTTCGTGCAACAAAGCAGAAAACACAGACGCAAAATTCTTTGTGCCAAACAACAAAATTTCGAGGGAGAAACCAATGCGGAGATTATCGTTCCTGTTCGTCTTTTTCGCTTTTTCAGCGATTTTCGCTAATGCCCAAAACATTACCCAAGGCTCGCTTTACGCTTCCGGCAAAACCGCCGGTTTGGGCGAATGCCCGCTGAAACACACCAGCGTTCGCGCCGACATCAGCGGTTTTCTCGCTCGCGTTACCGTCACGCAGGAGTTTGAAAACAGCTTTTCAGAACCCATCGAAGCCGTTTACACGTTCCCGCTGTCGCAAAACTCGGCGGTCGACGAGATGACGATGAAAATCGGCGAGCGCACGATTCGCGGTAAAATCATGAAGCGCGAAGAAGCGCGCCAGGTTTACGAGCAGGCGAAAACGGAAGGTAAAACGGCGAGTCTGCTCGACCAGCAGCGACCGAATATCTTCACGCAGTCGGTGGCGAACATCTTGCCGAACGATAAAATCATCATCGAAATCAGCTATGTCGAAACCCTGAAATACGAAGACGGGCAATATGAATTCGCTTTCCCGATGACGGTCGCTCCGCGCTACATTCCGGCTTCGATGCAAACGCCGGACGCGAAAAACATTTCGCCCGCGATTTCGGCGGCGCGTGCCGGGCATAGTATTTCGATTGAAGTAAACTTGAACGCCGGCGTGCCGGTCGAGGAAATCCGGTCCGCTTCGCACGACATCGAAACCCTGAATCTGAGCGCGACGAGCGCGCGCATTTCGCTCAAAGACGCCGAGACGATTCCGAACAAGGATTTCGTTCTGCGCTACGACGTGACCGGCAAACGCATCGAAGACGCTATTTTGACGCACCGCGCCGAAAACGGCGGATTTTTTACGATGATTCTCTCGCCGCCCGAAAAGTTCCTGGCGGAAGACGTGACCGCCAAAGAGATTGTTTTCGTGCTCGATTCATCGGGCTCAATGAGCGGTTTTCCGATTGAAAAAGCCAAAGAAGCAATCAATCTCTCGCTCGACGGGCTTTACCCGGAAGATACATTTAATCTCATCACTTTTGCGGGCGACACGTCCGTGTTGTTCGAGAAACCCGTCCCGGCAACGCAGGCGAATATCGAACGCGCGCGTGAATTTTTAAGAACGGAAGGCGCGGGCGGCGGCACGGAAATGATGAAGGCAATTCGCGCCTCGATGGAGCCGACCGATTCGCAGGAACACATTCGCATCGTCTGTTTTATGACCGACGGACAGGTCGGAAACGAAGAGGAAATCATCGCGGAAGTCAAAAAACATCCGAACGCGCGCGTTTTCAGCTTCGGCATCGGCGAATCGGTCAACCGTTACCTGCTCGACAAAATCGCGCAGGAAGGACGCGGCGAAGCCGAGTATGTTTCTCTGAAAGACGACGGTTCGCGCGCGGCGCGGAAATTCTACGAGCGCGTGCGGACGCCGCTGCTGACCGACATTTCGGTTGATTGGAACGGTTTGCCGGTGACGGATGTTTACCCGAACAGAATCGGCGATTTATTTTCAGCAAAACCCGTCGTTCTAGACGGGCGCTACGCGAAAGCGGCGAGCGGCACGATAAAGCTCAAAGGCAAGGTCGGCGGGCAGGAATACGTCCGCGAAATCGCCGTCAATCTGCCGGAGACCGCGAGCGAAAACGATGTGCTTGAAACGCTCTGGGCGCGCACGAAAGTTGATGATTTGATGAGCAAAAGCCTGAAATATAATTCGGATGAGGAAGAACAATATCTGGATTTGAAGGCGAAAACCAGGCTCGACATCATCGCGCTCAGCTTGAAATATAATCTGCTGACGCAGTTTACGTCGTTCGTCGCGGTCGAAGAAAAGACGCGAACCGTCGGCGGCAAACCCCGCCGAATCGAAGTTCCCGTCAATCTGCCCGAAGGCATGGGCGAACAGGATTCGCCTTTCAGAAGATTGGAGATTATAACTTCACTACAGCGTCCGCCTGCGGTTCAATACAGCACTTCAAAGAGAGCAGCGACTAAAGGTTCGGGATACGGTTATGGAAACGGCAGCGGCAGCGGAAGCGGCGGCGGCGGCGGTGGCGGCGGAAACACTGCGCGCGCGTTTGCCAATGTCACCAATCTAACGATGACCGTTTCGCCGACGCCCGTGCCGAAGACGGTTTCAACCGGCGTTATCAACGGTCGAGCGGTTGAACTCGTCAAACCGTCGTATCCGGCGGCGGCAAGATCCGTGCGTGCTTCGGGCGCGGTCAATGTGCAGGTGACGATTGACGAGAAAGGCAACGTTATCGCGGCGCAAGCCCTATCGGGTCATCCGCTGCTGCGCGCTTCGGCGGTCGCCGCCGCACAGAATTCGACGTTTGTGCCGACGATGCTTTCCGGTCAGCCGGTAAAAGTAACCGGCGTGATTGTTTATAATTTCGTCGACAATCAGCCGACCGCCAATCCGACCGTGCAGGAAATGCAGCCCGAAAAAGAGCTGACGCCCGAGGAAAAAGCCGAAGCCGAACGCCTCGAAAAAGAAAGACTAGCCGCCGAACAGCGCCGCGCAGAAGAAGCCAGGTTCAGGCAGATGCTGGCGGAGAAAATGCATTTCTGGGTTTTCGCCGTTTTCGAGCGGATAGAGAAAAACCAGGCAGGTCCGACGCTGAACGAAGCCAAGTTCGTCCGCGACGGCGCGGCGGAAGTTGAAATATGGCTGACTGCCAAAACGCCGCAAACCATTGAAAAACTGAAAAATGCGGGATTTGAAATCTCGTCGGAAGACAAAATGAAACTCGCC
>DASWRC010000294.1:0-64766 GCA_036403375.1 Pyrinomonadaceae bacterium | reverse complement strand
ACCCGGAGCCTAGGCGATTGATTCCCACGCGTTGAATGAGCCTTGCGTCACCTGTGTCGCCGTCGGGACGGGAGAATCCACAAAGCCCTGACCACTTCCCGAAACGCGCCACGGCTCAAAAGGAACCGGTGCGTTGACTGTCCGTCCAGCCCGTAAAATTACCTGTTTCAAATCCGCCGTTGGTTATGAGTTCGGCGGCGTCTGTGTTATGTGGAAGGAGAAAGAGCATTAACCCTGAAATTGTGTACAGAAATACTGTTCTTTTCATTATCTTCTCCATTTATTTTGATTTGAGCGCGTGTTTATTTATGAAGCTTCTCGCGCGAAAGCCTTTGTTCGGGAGTTGAAATCCGGGGAGAGCTTTGAGTTGTCTAAAAGACCGAAATATTAAAATTTTCAAGTCAACCGATTCTTTATCAGGGAGTTGCGGGAAATAGATATTGTTTTGAAATTGCACCGAAAATAAACTTCCGGGATATTTCGAGTTCCGGCAGCAATCGGAATCTACCCCAAAACCAATCCAACCGGAACCCGAAACTCCCTCTGTGGCGAGCTTTTAAAACTTTATACCTGTCAATTAATACTTTTTTCGCAAATCCGTTTTTACTTTCGGAATCCGCCGGTCGCTCGCCTTGCGTCGAGTTTTGTTAGCGGCGGTGACCGCACCGGCGTCGAAAAAAATACCTTCTCTAACCTATATGTATTTTTTTTTCGGTTTCTTACACAAATTTTGAAAAAAAATCACTTTTTTTGAAAAAAAATGTGATTTCGGGGTTTTTGTCAGTTGTAAGTTAAGAGAAACCGGGAAATTTTTGTAGTATAAAAGCGGAATTCAACCGACTTCGATCTTAATGCGAAAAAAAAACGATATTACACAGGAAGATTTTACCAATCTGCTTACCTGGCTTTCGTCCGACACTCACGAGGCGGGAAAAAAATATGAGCAAATCCGCACCGGCTTGATAAATTTTTTTCACTATCGCGGCTGTTTTGATGCCGAAGGCTTAGCCGACGAAACCTTCAACCGCGTTGCCGCCAGGCTGCCGACCGTCGAAGTGGACGGAAAATTTAAGTTTGCCAATTATTTTTATTCCTTCGCGAGCAAAATCTATCTTGAAGATTTTAAGAAAAGAAAAAGGCTCGTTTCCGGTTATGACGACCTCGAATTTTTGCCCGCCGACGGTCAAGCGCCGGATAAAGAAAGCAATCCGCGCATCGTTTGTATGGAAAGCTGTCTCGAAAAACATCCGCCGCCGGAAAAAATGCTTTTGCTGAAATATTACGGTTACGACAAAATCGACCGTGCCGAAGATCGCCGAAAACTGGCGGACGAGGAAAAAATAACCATTCACCTGCTGCAAACAAAGGTTTCGCGGCTCAAAAAAATTCTCCGGGCGTGTCTGAAAAAATGTCTGAACGAAAAAAAATTGTAAAAATTCCGGGTTTTTTAAGAAATTTTGTCAGAAAGGTGAGATTTAAGGCATATATAATCAGAAGAGCGAGTTTTTGAATAATGAATACACAAGGGGAAAGCGCAAAATTAAAGCAGTTTTTACTGGGCAGTCTGCCGGAATCGGCGACCGAAGAAATCGGCGCGCAGATTATCGACGACCGCGAAATGGACGAAAAAATGTCGTCTGCCGAAGAAGCGCTGGTCGAAGATTTTCTCGACGACAAACTGACGGCTGAAGAAAAAGAACTTTTTTTTGTCAATTTTCTGACAATCCCCGAAAGAGTCGAACTGTTAGAAGAAACCGCGCTGCTCAGAAACTACGCGCAAAATTACCTCCAGGCGGATTCGGAGCGTGTGCCGGAGGAAAAAAAGTCCGGTAGCTTCTTTGAAAGCTTCTCGCGATTACTGTCTTTAAATCTGCGCCCGATTGCCGCGATTTTGCTGGTTTTGATTCTCGCCGGCGTTGTCTGGCGCGTTTTTCTTTATGACGCCGGCGGTTTGAACCAAACCGAAAGGGAATACGCCGCGCTCAATGCTAAAGATTTAGCAACCGCACCGGAAGCCGCAAATTTATCAACCCAAAGCTTAACGAGCGGAACTTACCGCGACACCGCCGGTTCGGCGTCGAAACTAAGCGCCGCGAGTCTGACGGACAGGATTCTTTTCCGTCTCGCGCTGCCGGCAGAAACGCCGCGTGACGCGCGTTTCAGTCTCGAACTCCTTCGCGGCGGGCAAATAGTTTTCCGCCAGACCGACCTCAAAGTCTATCAAAACGCGAACGGGCAGGAATTAAAAGTCATCCTCCCGAAAGCACTGCTCGCGAAAGGTGTCTACCAAATCAAACTAAGCAGCGGCGGGACATACGGTTTCGCGGTCGAGTAATTTCAAAGCAGTGAGAAATGAAAAATGAGAAGTGAGGGGGAATCTTTCACTTCTCATTTTTCATTTCTCACTGCTCACATTTCTAAACGGTTTTGGCAATTGCGAGTTTTCGCCGCCGGTAAAGGTAGCTGCCAGCCAGCGCGAGCGGGAACACCGGGACGAGATAAACCCAGAAGCCGAAGCTGCCGGAAGAAAGCTTCGGCACGCTGCGAAAATCTCCCTGCATGGTGAAAGCCGCCCAGTAAAAGGGTGATTTGTACTGCGGATTTTCGCGCAATTTCATCTGCGCGCGGCGCAGCGCTTCGGACGGCGTCAGATGTTGGTCGGCAAGCGTGCCGTAGAAATTTTTCATCAGTTCGAGCGTCGCGCCGTCCTCGACTTTCCAGAGACTCGCCATCACCGATTTCGCGCCCGTTTGCAGAAAGGCGTTGTTCAAGCTCATCAAGCCTTCGCCTTTAATCTGCTTGCCGATGCCGGTTTCGCACGCGCTCAGGACGACTAAATCGGCGTTCAGATTAAGCGCGTAAATATCCTGAATACGGAAAAATTCGTCGAGCTTTTGTCCCTTTTCGTCAAAACGAGAAAGCACGATGCCCGAAAGCTCCGGGTGTTCTTCTTTGACAAAACCGTGCGTCGCGAAATGCAGAATCTTGTAATCTTCGGTTTTCAGATTAAGAAGGTTTTCGCGCGTTGCCCGAAAACCGGAATAATTGTCCGCCGGGGACGCGCCGAGCGTTTTGATAATCGTTTCGCTTTCGTCCTTTGAAGCCGCCAACCGTGTGAGATTATTCAAGGAATCGACGAAACGAAACTTTTCCGTTTGCACCGTTTCTGCCGCTTTTGTGTCGATAGGTCTGTTTTCGGGCGAAAAACGCGCATCGTCGCGCGAAAACACCGGGTCTGAAAACACAAGCAGATTTTTCGTCGCCGCCGATTGTCGCCGGCTTTTGTCTAAAACCGCCAATGTCTGTGCCGACGGCTCGTAAACTGTTTCGTTATTGAGCAAAATCGGTTCATCGGAGTCGGAATCCGGCAGCGGCAAAGCCGCGACGGGAAAAAAATACAGCTCGCCGTCGGGCACGATAATCAGCCGTTTTTTAATCATCTTTTCGGCGATTTGACCAAAGAGCAGCGAGCTTAATTCCTTTGACTTTTGCAGGTATTTTATTTCGGCTTCGCCGATTCGTCGCTGGTAATCTTCAATCGATTCGCCCGGCTTTAATTCGCGCTCCTGTAAAAGCGCGCGCAGCGTTTCGATGCTCGATTCGATTTCCTCGCGCGGCGGCAACCGGTAGGCGCTGACTTCGGTTTTCGACACCAGCCAGAGGTAGCTTTCTTCCTTTCCGAACGAAAACTCAAGCAGCAGGGAATTGTCGTCTAAAATGTTTTGCTGAAAATCCGCCACGTCAAACGGCGCTGGATTTTTTATCGCCGAATAAATCGGGCTCTGTTCTTTGAGCCGGGCTTTGATTGTCTCAAGCTCGTTTTCAAGTTCGCGGATTTCAACGATCAACTTTTCGGTCTCGCTTTTTTCCGCATTTTGACTCAATAGGTCGGTCAGCTCGTCGGCTTTCCTGTTGAGCACTACGCGAATTTCCTTCTCGCGCTTAACAATTTCAACATCGGCATCCTTGATGACGTTTGCTTCGGAAAGCGATATTTTTTCGAGCATTGCTCGGGCTCTCGATTTTTCCGCAGCCTGCAGTGCTTGAATCGAGTAATCTTTATCCGGCATTCGGGCGTGCATTTTCATCAGTAGATTGATGTAATGTTCGTAACGGTCGAAAACGCTCGAAAAAAAAGCACTCTTTAGCTTTGAGTTGAAAATGTCCGAGTAAACCGTCTCGGTTAAATCCAGAGATTGTTTGATTTGATTTATCGCCGGTTCAAGATTCGATTCCTGAGCCTCCAATTTTGATAAATCAAACAAATTTTCCGACAACTGAAAAAAATCCCGTGTTTGTTCGGTCGTTTGTAAAGCGGAGTTGTAATAGCTTCGAGCGGTTTTCGGGTCTTTTTTCTTCACGTAAACGTTTCCGAGAAGATTCTCGATTTCGGGGATTTTGACGCCGATTTCATTGTATGTTCTGAGAGCCTCTAAATAGTTTTTAATGGCGTTGTCGTAATTATTTTCCCTGAATTCGATGTTTCCGACTCCTTCCTTGATAATAGCAAGGCGGAATTTGTCGCCAATTTTGAGCGACAGTTCCGTCGCGGTATCATATGTTTTTCGGGCTTTGATAAAATCGGCTCGCGATGCGTAAATTTCTGCTAAATTGATCAAGGTCAAAACTTTTCCGAATAAATAATCGACCTTTTCATAATCTTCGATAGCTTGCAGAACGTTTTTCTCGGCTAATTCGAACTCGCCAAGATCCATATATATTTGACCGATGACATTATAGGTTCGGGCTTTTTCGAGCCATTCAAAGTCTGCCGGAAAGAGCGAGACGGATTTTTTGAAGATGTCGAGCGCCTTTTGTTTTTCATTAAGAAAATAACTGAGATAGCCAATACCGAAGTAGGAAAGGGCTTTTCCCCGCTGGTAGTTATATTCTTCGCATTGCCGCAGCGCCAGATTCATCTTATCGACGGCATTAGAGGGGTTTCCTTCCCTGAGATACGAGTAACTGACGTAATACAGGACCTGGCTCATTAAATATATGTCTTGAGTTTGCTGGGCAAAGCCGTTGGCTTGCTCAAAAGAAACGGTCGCGTTTCTCAGTTTGCCGTGATAGTACTCATACATTCCCGAACTAAACAAAGCGTATGCCTGTGCCTTTGCCGAGTTGCCGTTTCGGCTTAAGGATAAAGCCTGTTTGCTGTACTCTTGACTATTGTTTTTATCGCCCTTCTGACGCGAAATAAGCGAAAATAAACTCAAAGAGACAACTTTTTCTTCGACCAGATTGTTTTTGGTTTCCAATCGAAGCGCCTTATCGAGTATTCGAAAGGCGGTTCCGTAATCTGAATTGACCTGTGTTAGTTTCGCCGCTTCGTTAAGACAGAAAGCCGCTCGTTGCGGTTCGCCAAGATTTTCCCAATCCTGCGCCGTTTGTTCAAATAAATTAATTGCTTGGTTTATTGATTCGAGATTCCAGACGCTGCTCATCTGCGCGGCGGCGGCTTCATTTTTGGAGACGACGTCGCGTTCCGGCAGATTTGCCCGGACAATTGCCGCCTGAAAAGCGAAGGCGACGACAAATATGCAGATTTTGACGATGTAGTTAAAAAATATCGGATGATTTTTCGTCATGAATTTGCGGCTCAAGCGTCAAAAAATGTTTGTAGATTCGGCAGAAATTTCTGCCGAATCTACAACAAAGAAAAAGTTTCCGAACTTTCGACTACTTTAAGTTAGACCTTGATAAACTTCCCAGTATTTTTGTAATTCCGGGTTTATCCGGATTTCGGTTTATTTCATCAAGCAAATTAACATAACTTTCTATGTTCTGCTGGGTTCTCTGTTTATTGTCGCTTAATACTTTCAAACGGGAGCGAATTTCTTCGACTACCTCGTGAATACCGGTTCCTTTCTCGATAATAATTTCACCGACCACGTCGGTTTCCGGACGCACAACGGCAGTGGCGGCGGCGGGCTCGGTTTTAGCTTTAAATTTAACTCTTTTAGATGTAAAACCGGACTGGTTCCAGTTGGTCTGATAGTTCTTCAGCTTCATAAAGCGCGACAGGAAAATGCTCATATTACCGAATAATCTGGTTCCATCCGGCGGTTGTCTGGTTCCGTCGGGCGGCTGCTTGCCCATTTCATCTGGTTCATTAGTATCTTCTACGCCGGTTTCGCCGTTTTGCTCGCTCAACAAAGTGTATGATTCATAAACAACCGATTCCGAATCGGCGGTGATGATGGCATTTCCTTCTCTATCGGTCTGAGTAAGAGCGTGTGACTTCCGTAAAGTAATTTCGGTCAGATACTTTTTCAGAAATTCGTTCCATTTTTCCCCGGCGGGCGATTTTTTGATAAACGACAGTTTTAAATAGTCTTTTTTGGCGGATAGATAACTTGCCCAAGACCAGGGAAAAAATATCGAGATTCCGTTTGAGAACTGAAAATCACTGCCGGAAAATCCCGTCAGTAAGATACATTCCCGGATACGTTTGAGAACTTCCTCGCACGCTGTCCCGACTTCGACAATCGGCGCGATTGTTTTGACCTCGGTTTCGGTTTTCAACAACTCGATTTCTTTGACCAGTAAATGACAGAAGTCGCCTAAATCGACATTTTGTTCATACAGGAAGGTTTGACACTGCCAATGAACATGCGTCAATATTCTTCGCATTTGATTGTAAACGGTCGATTCATTTTCCTTAAAACAATCAATCAATTTACTAACAAAAATAATAAAGTCTTTTTCCAGTTTGGGCAGTGCCGTTAAATCCCATGCCGCCATATCGACGGAAATATCGGCAAGCGCGAATTTATTTTGTTGTTTGATAAATTCGTCAACGAAATTAACGGCTATTTCTTTCGCGCCCGCGTTTGCCTGGTCGTTTAATTTTCCGAGTAAAATTTGGGCATAATTCCAACCTGCATTCGGAACACTGCCTTGCGAGGCGACCATTGTATTCGCCAATTCTTTGAACTGGCTGGCGATTTCGAGCGTGCTCATCAGGCAGCTGTCGAAACCTAATAGGTCTAAAGGTCTGCCGATTATTTCGGCGGTTCTTTCCTTTAATTTTTCGTCGTTCCAGGGCACTAATTGAAAGCCTCTCTTGAGGGCTTCCTCGGCTTGTTCAGCTTCTTCTTTTTTAGCTATTTCCGTAAGCGCGTCTTCTTTTAACGTAATCCTTTCAAACATCCACTTCAGTTTGCTGAGGGTCATGTAGAAATTAGCCTTGTCATCCTTAAATAATCCCCAATCCAGAAAGCTGAACGAATGACCGGAGAAAATCATCGCGTATTTTTTTTCGACCGCTCCCGTGCCGTTGCCTTTGGCGGCGGCTTTTCTATCTCTTTTTACGCACCAATCAACAAAGTTGATGATGTTATTTATCGATGCCGAGTTTTCGTTAAATCTGAATTCTTCGCTGACTTTGCGTTTAATCAATTTGTCCTTTATCGCTGAGGAGCGATAAAACTTGAATTGACTGTCGGTATTGGAAAAATCGCAGTATAAGGTTGGAACATTACTCGAATACCCGTCAAAATAAACATACAAATTTATATTCGGGTTCTTAATCTTTTTCATCTCTTCCAACGCATAAACCATTTCCGTATTAAGATTATTATCACCGGCAAAATAGACCATAATCGTCCAGTTTTTTTCATCTGCCATATAAATAGTTTTCTCCTTAGAAAGTTTAGGTAAGTCGTTTTGTGTAGTGTAGAAACACTTTACTACAAACGTCTCTATTTGTATATGAATTTTGAGCGCAGAATCTTACAAGATTTCTCAAAAAAATTACTTTTTTTAGACGGTTTCGCAAGCCGCTCGCTAATCAGTTATAATTTTTGAAAACATTTGTTTATCAAAAATGCCAAAACGAACAGATATTCAGAAAATTTTAATCATCGGCTCCGGTCCGATTGTCATCGGGCAGGCGTGCGAATTCGATTATTCGGGCACGCAGGCGTGCCGCGCGCTGATGCAGGAAGGCTTCGAGGTCGTGCTTGTTAATTCAAATCCGGCGACGATTATGACCGACCCGGAAATTGCCGATAAAACTTATATCGAGCCGTTAACGGTCGAAACCGTTTCCGCCATTATCGAAAAAGAACGTCCCGATGCGCTGCTGCCGACCGTCGGCGGTCAGACCGGGCTGAACCTGTCGGTCGAGCTTTACGAGCAGGGAATTTTGGACAAATTCGGCGTCCGGCTTATCGGCGCGAATATCGATTCAATCAAGGTCGGCGAAGACCGCGAGCTTTTCAAAAAAGCGATGGACGAAATCGGTATCCCGAGCGCGAAAGGCGGGTTCGCTCACAATTGGGAAGAAGCCCGAAAAATTGTCGAAACGACCGGTTATCCGGCGATTATTCGCCCCGCGTTTACATTGGGCGGAACCGGCGGCGGCACGGCTTACAACCCGGAAGAATTCGAGGAAATCGTCGAGCGCGGTTTGAGTGCGTCGCCGATTTCGCAGGTCCTGATCGAAGAATCCATCCTCGGCTGGAAAGAATATGAGCTTGAAGTGATGCGCGATTTGAACGATAACGTCGTGATTATCTGTTCAATCGAAAACTTCGACCCGATGGGCGTGCACACCGGCGATTCCATCACGGTCGCGCCCGCGCAAACCCTGACGGACGTTGAATACCAGCGCCTTCGCGATATGTCGATTGCCTGTATTCGCAAAGTCGGCGTCGAAACCGGCGGCTCGAACATTCAATTCGCGGTCAATCCCGAAAACGGCGACGTGCGCATTATCGAAATGAACCCGCGCGTTTCGCGTTCCAGCGCGCTCGCCTCGAAAGCGACCGGTTTCCCGATTGCAAAAATCGCGGCAAAGCTCGCTGTCGGCTACACTTTGGACGAAATTCCGAACGATATTACGAAGAAAACTCCTGCCAGCTTTGAGCCGACAATCGATTACGTCGTGACGAAAATTCCGAAATGGGCGTTCGAGAAATTTCCCGGCTCCGAAGACGTGCTCGGAACACAGATGAAATCGGTCGGCGAGGTGATGGCAATCGGGCGCACGTTCAAGGAATCGCTTTTTAAAGGCTTGCGCTCGCTCGAAGCCGTCAAACCGCTCAGGCTCGAAGGCGTTCCCGACCACGTCTTGCAGCGCAAATTGGCGCGACCGAATTCGCAGCGGTTTTCCTACATCACATATGCGCTTCGCAACGGTTATTCAATCGAAGAAATTCACCGCCTGACGCGCATCGACCCGTGGTTTTTGGAGCAATTACAGGAAGTTATGCAGCTTCAGGCGCGGATTGACGGGCGCGCGCTGAACGACGTTCCGGCAGAGGTTTTGCAAACGGCGAAAGAATACGCGCTTTCCGACCGGCGCATTTCTTACCTGACGAATTCGAGCGAGGAAGAAGTGCGCGAGCGGCGTAAAAATCTTGCAATTGCGCCGGTTTACAAACGCGTCGATACCTGCGGTGCGGAGTTTGAATCGCACACGCCGTATCTTTATTCGACCTACGAGGAAGAATCGGAAGCCGACCCGACCGAGCGGCGCAAGATTATGATTCTCGGGTCGGGACCGAACCGCATCGGGCAGGGAATCGAGTTCGATTACTGCTGCTGTCACGCGTCATTTGCCCTGCGCGACGCCGGTTTCGAGACGATTATGGTCAACTGTAATCCCGAGACGGTTTCAACCGATTACGACACGTCAGACCGCCTTTATTTCGAGCCGCTCACCTTCGAAGACGTATTGAACATCGTCGAAACGGAATCGCCCGAGGGCGTCATCGTCCAATTCGGCGGTCAAACGCCGCTCAATTTAGCCGATAGATTACACAACGCCGGCGTGCCGATAATCGGTACGTCGCCCGATTCGATTGATTTGGCGGAAGACCGCAAAAGATTTTCCGCGCTGCTCCGGGAATTAAAAATCCCGCAGCCCGAAAACGGGACCGCCGTCTCGCCGGAAGAAGCAAAAGCGATTGCGGGCAGAATCGGTTACCCGGTCGTCGTCCGCCCGTCGTTCGTTCTCGGCGGTCGCGCGATGGCGATTGTTTACGACGAGCAAACTTTGGACGAATATATGCGTTCGGCGGTTGACGCGTCGCCCGAAAAGCCGATTTTGATTGATAAATTCTTAGAACGCGCGGTCGAAATCGACGTTGACGCGCTCGCCGACGAGAGCGCCGTAGTGGTTGCCGGAATTCAGGAGCACATCGAAGAAGCGGGCATTCATTCGGGCGATTCATCGAGCGTTCTGCCCGCGCAGCGAATCCCCGAAGAACACATCGAAACCATCAAACATTACACGCGCGGGTTAGCAAAAGCCTTAAAAGTCGTCGGTCTGATGAATTTGCAGCTGGCAATCAAGGACGACCGCGTTTACGTTATCGAAGTCAATCCGCGCGCGTCGCGCACCGTTCCGTTCGTCGCCAAAGCGACCGGCGTTCCGCTCGCAAAAATCGCGTCGCTGATAATGGCAGGCGATAAAAAATTGGCGGATTTCAACCTGCCGGAAGTTTTAGCGGTGCCGAAAATCTTCGTCAAATCACCGGTTTTCCCGTTCAAAAAATTCGCCGGCGTCGACCCTATCCTGGGACCGGAAATGCATTCGACCGGCGAAGTGATGGGCATCGGCGAAACCTTCGGCGAAGCTTACGGCAAAGCGATGGAAGGCGCGTTTTTAACGCTGCCGCTTGAAGGGAAAGCCTTTATCTCGGTCAACGATTCGGACAAAGGTCAGGCGGTCGTTTTAGCCCGAAGGCTTGATAAACTCGGCTTCCAGCTTATCGCCACCTACGGCACGGCAAAACGCCTGCAGGAAGTCGGGCTGACGTGCGAAGTCGTTTTCAAAGTCAACGAAGGTCGCCCGAACATCGCCGACTACATCAAACAGCGCGAAATAAGCTTAATTATCAACACTCCTCTCGGCAGAACGTCGCACTACGACGAACAGGCAATCCGCAAATCCGCGTTGCAGTTCGACGTCCCGACCGTCACGACCATCACCGGCGCGGAAGCTTTAATCGAAGCAATTGCGACAAAAAAATCGCAGAAAAACGTCAGCGTGCGAAGCCTTCAGGAAATTCATTCGGCAAAGGAATCGGCGAATGCCAAAAACGGGCGGGTTTGAGTTTTACAATAGAGGCTAAATTTATTGTCCGGCTTTTCGATAAATTGGCTTGAAAGCCGTCCATTTTCGGGCAGCCGGATTATATTTGAAAACGTTTTCGTTAAACCCGGCAGCGTCGGCGTGAACATATGTGATAAGCCGTTTCCGTCGCGCGTCAAACGTGGAAGGAAAATAAACCATTTTCTCGGTTAAAAACGAATCTTTTTCAAATTTGCCCGAATTGTTTTGGGTAAAATATTCGTAAACCGCGCCGCCGTTGCCGCCCGAATCCTGTTTGACGGCGAAATCCTCGCGGTTGTCGAAATTAAAATCCGCGACGATAAAATCGCCGAAATCGTTATCTTCCACCTCTAAATCTTCGTTCTTTCCGGTGATTAATGAACGCGCCGCCGAACAGTCCGTAAACGCGCCCGAAAATAAACGACCAGCTTTGACAACGATTACCCGAACTTGGTTTTTATCGGCTTTACTGATTATTTGCAAATGGATTTCTGAAATTTCCGACCTCTCGCCGTCTTTTGTTTGGACGGTGGAAATATTGTAAATGTATTTCCGGGAGAGGTCGGAATGCTCGCAAATTTGTCCGAAAGCGTTTCCCGTCGCCGCTATCAAAACCGTCAAAAAAAGCAAAAACAATTTGGACGCCATATTAAAAGTATAAAAAAATCTGCGCCATCGTTTCAAGAATATTCTTTTCCAATTCCGCAGCATAATCGGAAGAAGAAAAGGCTCATCAAGATTTTAATCTAAAGAAAATATGTTCAAAAACTATTCGGCATTGTATTTGTTGGAGTGTTGCTGTGCGCCTTTGCGTTGACTGAGCAGGATTTGGGCGAGCGCCCGAGGGGCTATCCGGGCGGCGTTTTGATGGAGACATTCTCTCCGGCAAAGGCGCACAGCAGCAAAGAAAAGCGGTATTTAATTTTATTAGTCGCCAAAATCCGCCGCCATTTCGCGTGGTTCGAGTTTGTTGCGCATGATGATGCGGGCGCAGCCGTTCCAGCGTAAAATCGCGTCGTCGTTGCCTGCCGGGCGAATCGCTTCGGCTTTTTCAAACCAGCTCATCGCCTGCCGGAAAAGCTCGAACGCGGCTGAATCCGCGCCGTGAGTTTCCTGCCGGAGAACGGCTTTCGCGCGGCGCTCGTAAACGATTCCGGTGTAATACGCCCGCCGGTACTCGTCGGCGATGCGCGCCAGATAATCCTGAATACCCGAATCGCCGACGGCGTAGCCTTTGGCAAACCGGTCGCTCATCGCCAAAACGAGCAGCACAATCGCTTCCTGATTGTCGGGCTCGGTTTCCAGAATATCCAGACAGATGCTTTCCGCCGCGCCCGGTTCGTTCAATAAACGATAATGTTTCGCCTTCTCCAATGCCGCCGGAACGGCTTCCTTGTGCAAAGATTTCAGTTCAAACATATATTTTAGTGGTCAGCGGTCAGTGGTCGGTGGTCAGTAAAATCAGAGTCATCTGTTCACTGACCGCTGACCACCGACCACTATTTCTTACGGAATAGTTTCAAAAATTTCGTTACAGGGTCGTAGAATTCATCGACGACGCGTTCTTTCAAAGGGATAATCGCATTGTCGGTGATTTGGATTTCTTCGGGGCAAACTTTCGTGCAGCATTTCGTAATGTTGCAGTAGCCGATGTTTCCCTCGTCCTTCAAATCCTTCAGACGGTTTTCGGTATCGAGCGGGTTCATCTCCAGATTCGCCGCGTAAACCAGAAAGCGCGGACCGATAAATTCGTCGTGCTTGTGATGGTCGCGAAGGACGTGGCAAACGTCCTGGCACAGGAAACATTCGATGCATTTACGAAATTCCTGCACGCGGTCGATATCCGACTGCTGCATCCGCCAGGTTCCGTCGGGCGCGTCAGGCGTTCGCGGCTTGAACCGTTTGATGCGTTTTTTGACCTCGTAATTCCACGAAACGTCCGTTACCAAATCTTTTTTCAAAGGAAAAGCCTTCATCGGCTCGACCGTTATCGGCTCGTCCGTCGGCAAAGTGTTCATCCGCGTCATACACATCAATTTCGGGTTGCCGTTAATCTCCGCCGAACACGAGCCGCATTTGCCCGCCTTGCAGTTCCAGCGGCACGCCAGATCCCCGGCTTGCTCGCCCTGAATCTGCAAAACCGCGTCCAGAACGACCATTCCTTCGGAAATTTCCGTGTCGTAGGATTTAAACTCGCCGCCGTCACGGTTGCCGCGCCAGATTTTGAAAGTTGCTTTTGCCATTTAATTTAGTGTTCCAAATCCGAACCGGAAAATTCAAGAAGTTTGACGACTTGTTCGCGTTTTACCGACGGAAAATCTTCTAAAAAATCGTCTATCGAATCACCGGTTTCCAAGTAATCGAACAGGTTTTTAACTGGAACTCGCGTCCCTTTAAAAACAGGCGTTCCGCCCAGTATTTCCTTGTCTATGTTGATAACTTTCATAGCTCGATTATGACACGGAAACTTTGATTTACCCCATTTCTTCGATAATCTGTTTCAATTCATCCGGCATTTCGGGAATCGTTTCAGAATGGATTTCCATCGTGCCGTCCGCCGCTTTTTTGACGATGAAATTTACCTTGCCGAATTCTGCCGCCTTCGACGGGTAATCGTCGCGAAATTGCCCGCCGCGCGATTCTTTGCGTTCGATTGCGGCGAGCGTGATGGCTTCGGACACGTTAAGCAAATTGTGCAAATCGAGCGCCGTGTGCCACGACGGATTAAAGTCGATGTTACCGCTCAGCACGATTTTTTCGCGCCTTTCGCGCAGAGTTTGAATGCCTGCCAAAGCCTGCTGCATTTCTTCTTCGATGCGGACGATACCGACCATGTCCTGCATCATTTCCTGCAAATCCTTCTGAATCGCAAACGGGTTTTCGCCGCTGCTGCGGTCGAACGCTTCGAGCGACCAGCGGACTTTTTCTTCGATTTGCCCGCTGCTGACGCTTCCGAAATCGTTTTCCTGCGCGAACCGGGCGGCGTATTCGCCCGCGCGTTTGCCAAACACCAGCAGGTCGGATAAAGAATTTCCGCCCAGACGGTTTGCGCCGTTGATTCCGGCGGCGCACTCACCGGCGGCGAAAAGTCCGGGCACTGTCGACTCTTGCGTATCGGCATCGACGCGGATGCCGCCCATTACGTAATGCGTCGTCGGTCCGACTTCCATCGGAACTTCCGTGATGTCCAAATCCGCCAACTGCTTGAACTGGTGATACATACTCGGCAGTTTTTTCTTAATATGCTCCGCCGCGTTCGGCAATTTTTCCTTAATCCACGCAATGTCGAGATAAACGCCGCCGTGCGGGCTGCCGCGCCCCGCCTTGACTTCGCGCATTATGCAGCGGGCAACGTGGTCGCGCGTCAGGAGTTCCGGCGGGCGGCGCGCGTTTTTATCGCCCTGCGTGTAGCGCCAGCCTTCTTCCGGATTGTCGGCGGTCTGGTCTTTGTAGTTGTCGGGAATATCGTCGAACATAAAGCGCACGCCTTCGGAGTTTTTCAAAATCCCGCCCTCGCCGCGCACGCCTTCGGTCACCAGAATTCCCCTGACCGACGGCGGATAAACCATTCCGGTCGGGTGAAATTGAATGAATTCCATATCAATCAATTCCGCGCCCGCGTCGTAGGCGAGCGAATGACCGTCGCCCGTTCCTTCCCAACTGTTACTCGTGATTTTATAAGCGCGACCGATGCCGCCCGTCGCCAAAATCACGGCTTTCGCCTTAAAAATCCGAAATCGCCCGTGCTCGCGTTCGTAGCCGAATGCGCCGCAGACGCGCTCGCCGTCTTTGAGCAGGGCGATAATGGTGACTTCCATGTAAACTTCGATGCCCTGATGAATGCCGTGATCCTGGAGAGTGCGGATGAGTTCCAAACCGGTTCTATCGCCGACGTGCGCGAGCCGCGGATAACGATGCCCGCCGAAGTTTCTTTGCAGAATCTTGCCGTCTTTCGTGCGGTCGAAAACCGCGCCCCAAGCCTCTAATTCGCGCACGCGGTCGGGCGCTTCTTTAGCGTGCAGCTCCGCCATGCGCCAGTTGTTGACGTATTGACCGCCGCGCATCGTGTCGGAAAAATGGACTTTCCAATTGTCGCGGTCGTCAACGTTCGCCATCGCCGCCGCCATCCCGCCTTCCGCCATCACGGTGTGCGCTTTGCCGAGAAGAGATTTGCAGACGAGCCCGACCGAAACGCCCGCCGCCGAGGCTTCAATCGCCGCCCGCAGCCCCGCGCCGCCCGCGCCGATGACCAGTACATCGTGTTCAAAAGTTTGATATTCCGCCATAGAATGAGTAGTCGGTGGTCGGTGGTTGGCGGTCGGTAAATCAGACTTTTCTGACCACCGACCACCGACCACCGACCACTTTTAAAGAATTCTCCAATCGTGCCAGATGCCCATCGAAAGCATTCGCACGTAAACGTCGGAAAATCCGACGACGAAAAGACTGCACCACGCAAAAAGCATATGGCGTTTATTGAGCGAGCTGCACGCGTTGTAAGCGGCGCATTGCAGCGGTTTGTTCGATAACTCGTCATTTCTGCCGCCGACCAGGTGGCGCAAACTGTGGCAGCTAAACGTGTAGCCGGCGAGAAAGAAAACGTTGGCGGTCAGGATAATCGAGCCCAAACCGACTCCGAAACCGTCCGCGAACCAGAATCCTTTCCAGGCGTCGTGCGCTAAAAAAATCAGGAAAATCAGTGCGAGATACAGAAAATAGCGATGAATGTTTTGCAGAATTAACGGAAATTTGCGCTCGCCCCAATAGTGAGCGCGCGGCTCGCCGACGGCGCACGACGGCGGATCAGCCCAGAACGCTTTGTAATATGCGCCGCGATAGTAGTAACAGGTAAAACGAAACCCGCCGGGTGCCCAGAGAATCAGAAGCGCGGGCGAAAAGGGAATCCAGTCGGGAATCCAAGCCGGTTTTGCGCCGAACATCGCGTGCGGCGTGGCGCCGAAAATTTCGGGCGAATAAAACGGCGAAAGATAGTTTCCGAAAGCATAATGCGCGCCCTGAAAAGCCGCCCACGTCGAATAGACGACAAACGCGCCCAAGCCTAAAAACGTGAGCACGGACGGCAGCCACCACGCGCCGCGCCGCATTGTTTCACCGAAAGAACGCCGAACAGGAAGACTTGCGTAAGCCATAAAAGACTTCTAAACCTCCGAAGCGAATTCAAGAAAAAAGACTGTTGGAAAAAATAGCTTTAACCTTTGCCAGAGAGAGAAGCGGTGCTGTCAAAAGTTACGAAAATGATTTT
The DNA here is from genome assembly GCA_036403375.1 of Pyrinomonadaceae bacterium. GTDB lineage: Bacteria > Acidobacteriota > Blastocatellia > Pyrinomonadales > Pyrinomonadaceae > JAFDVJ01. The sequence continues at coordinate 48,435 of DASWRC010000294.1, read as the reverse complement.
GATAATCGCGTAAAGTATGCCGTGAATTTTACCGGCAAGTCAAGCTAAATCGCATTATTTAGAGGGCTTATTCAAAATTGATTAAAATTATCAGCCGTCGGTTAAAAGCTGCTCGTTATTCCGAAAAGTTCGTGCTTTTACTTTCCGAAACAGCTGGCAGCGAATCACGAATGACTGATAATTTTAAGTGTTCGCTATTTGGTTTTGGTCGGCGTCGGCGGCTGCGGCTTGTTTTGTTCGCCGACGATGTAGCTGTCGCGCGCGCGGATAATCAGATTCGGGCGATTGACGCGCACTTTTATCTGTTTGCGCTGCCCGCTTTGCCCGGTCGTTTCCGGGATGTAGCCGATAGAGTATTGACGGCGCAATTCTTCGGCGATTGATTCAAACGTTCGCGTCAAGCCGCCGGGCGTATTTTCGGCGTTGAAAACTCTGCCGCCGGTGCTGTCGGCTAAATCTTTCAGATACTCGCGCCCGAGAGCGTATTCCTGGCTCGTCGTGCCCGCGCCCCGCATTCCGCCGATTTGCGGGAACGGCGAAAAAATACCGCCGCCGTTTTGTCTCTGATTTTCAAAAAACGTGTTGTAGTAAATCGGGAAAATCGTCGCGTCCGCTTCTTCCGCCTCGTGCAGGCTGCTGTCGTAGCCGACTTTTGTCGAAGTCGTGTCGACGCCGTCGGTAAACAGCACAATCGCTTTACGTCCCTGAATTTTGCCGAGACGCTTGCGGAGCGAAAAATCGACCGCGTCATAAAGCGAAGTTCCGCTGCCGAAATCGGCGCGCTTGATGCCTTTGTAAATTAATTGACGGTCGGTCGTCGCTTCGGTCAAAACGTGAACATTGCCGTCAAATTCGATAACCATCACGCTGTCCTGCGACTTTAACTGGTCGACGAAAGCGATTGCCGCCTGTTGAATCTCCTCGATTTTAAATTCGGTCGAAGGACTCGTGTCGAGCAGCAGAACGACCGTGAAAGGATTATCGGTCGTCGCGAAAAACTCGATTTGCTGCGGTTTGCCGTCCTCGAAAATTTCGAAATTTTCCTTTGCGAGATTGGGAATATAAAGCCCGTTGCGGTCGAAAACCGACACCGGAATCGTGATGAGATTGGTTTCGATTTTGACCGCTTCGTCTTCCGAATCGCTCAGCACTTCCGCCGGTTTGGCGGGCGTTGCGGGTTGTGTTTTCGAGCCGTTATTCGGAAAATTCTTCAGCGAGGGAAACGACAGGGCGGCGCGTTTCGGCAGCGGTTTCGATTCGGAATAACCCGCATTCGCGTCGCCTTTCTGCTCTGGAATCGTCTGATTCGGCGTCGGCGCGGGGGCGATTTTTCTGCCTGATTGGGCGCTTGCCGCCGCCGAAAAACTGAGAACGAATAACGAAAACACTGCGAATTTTTTCATCTTTAACCTCGCGCAAATTTTAAAGTTGAATGAGCTACGTTTTTTTGATGCAAAAGTCTGCGAAAAAGTTAAGAATTTTTCGCAAAGAATTCATAAAGCGTCAACGAGCTAAAGCCGAACATAATCAGAACAACCAGCCAGCCCGCGATTTGCAGCCACAGCGGATGCGTGTAATCGCCGACGATTTTCTTTTTCCGCGAGGCAATCAGAATCAGCGCCAAACCGACCGGCAGAATAAAACCGTTGATTGTTCCAGCCCAAACCAGAACCCGCACGGGCGTTTGTCCGATAAGTAGAAAAATGAGTGTCGAAACGATGATAAAAGCGATAATCACGAAATTGTTTTTCTTTTCGATTTGCGCGTGAAAAGTTTTCAGGAAGGAAACGGAAGTATAAGCCGCGCCGATGACCGACGTAATCGCCGCCGCCCACATAACGATGCCGAAAATCCGGTAGCCGAAGCTGCCCGCCGCGTTTTGAAAAACGGACGCGGGCGGATTTTTATCGTCAATTGCCGCCGCACCGAACAAAGTAAGCACGCCGAGCGATGCAAGAAAGAGCAGAAAGCGAATCAGCGCCGTCAGAACGATGCCTGAAACCGCGCCCTTGTTGACCTGCGAAAGCGCGCCGCTGCCCGTAATTCCGGCGTCGATCAGGCGATGCGCGCCCGCAAACGTGATATAGCCGCCGACCGTGCCGCCGACCAGCGTGACAATCGCGAGCGGGTCAATTTTCTCCGGCAAAACGCTTCTTAAGGCAGCTTCGCCGACCGGCGGATGCGAGGCGAATACGACGTAGCAAATCAATCCGAGCATGACGACGCCGAGGATTTTGACGAAAAAATCCATCGCTTTACCGGCTTCCTTAAACGAAAAAATCAGAATTGCGACGACCGCGCTGATGATTGCGCCGTAAAGCACCGGCAAATCAAACAAAACCTGCAAGCCCAGCCCGCAGCCCGCGATATTGCCGATGTTAAAGACCATTCCGCCGAAAGCGACCAGCGCGGCGAGCAGGTAACCGCTTCCCGCCAGGGTTTCGTTCGCCACGTCCTGCCCGCGTTTGCCGCTGACGGTCAGCACGCGCCAGATGTTTAATTGCGCGAAAACGTCGAGAATCACCGACAGCAGGATGACGAACCCGAAGCTCGCCGCGAGCTGTTTGGTAAAAACGGTCGTCTGCGTCAGGAAACCCGGACCGACTGCCGACGTTGCCATCAGAAAAGCGGCACCCATTATCACCGATGAAAGCGAAGATTTTTTCATTTCTTTGTAAAATAATCGGTTTTGAAAATTTTAGCAAAATTCGTGACGGCTTTCTTCGCGGCTTTGCATTTTTGCGGTAAATTTATTGTGTTTTGCAGGCGAAAACTTTTAATTGCCGCCCGGAAATTTTCTCCCGCAAACGGGCGAAGCCGCAAAGAGTTGTAAAAAAACTCGATTTTGGTCTATATTCGTTTTATCTACAGTAAATTCTAAAGCACAAAGGAAAATAAAATATGGCGGCTGAATTAGGTCAAAATCGTCTGGTATCGTTGGACGTTTTTCGCGGAATGACCATTGCGGGCATGACCCTGGTCAATAATCCGGGCACGTGGGGCGCGATTTATCCACCGCTCGAACACGCCGAATGGCACGGCATTACGCCGACCGATTATGTTTTTCCGTTCTTTTTATTTATCGTCGGCGTCGCGATTCCGATTGCTCTCGGCAAAAGAATCGACGAAGGCGTGACGCGCGATGTTTACCTGAAAATCCTGAGCCGCGCGGCGCTGATTTTCTTTATCGGGCTTTTTATGGCGGCGTTTCCGCTGTTCGATTTCTCGAAGCCCGACATTCCGCAGATTTTTAAAATCGTCGTCATGCTGGCGGAAGTCGCGATAATTTATCTCTGGCTGACGGGCAAAACCGTTGAGCCGGTAATTGGCATGTCGGTGCTCGCGGCGCTTCTTTTCGGGCTTTATTTCGCCGGCTATCCGCTTGTCTTTACGAGTCTCGAAACTTTAAGAATTCCGGGCGTTTTGCAGCGCATCGCGGTTTGTTATCTCATCGTTTCGCTCGTTTTCCTGCATACGAACTGGAAGCAGCTTGCGATTATCGGCGGCGTTTTGCTGCTGTTTTACTGGCTCATCATGTCGATTATTCCGGTTCCGGGCTGCGCGTTGACGACGATTGACAGCAAGGAATGCAACCTCGCGGCGTATGTTGACCGCATGATTTTCGGGGTTAATCACATCTGGCGACAGGCGAAGGTTTACGACCCCGAAGGCATTCTTTCGACGATTCCGGCGCTGGTCACGACGATTGCGGGCGTGTTGACCGGAATGTGGCTGAAATCGAAGCGCACGGATTTGGAAAAGGTCAGCGGAATGTTCTTTTTCGGGCTGGTGCTGCTCGTGCTGGCGTGGTGCTGGAACCCGTTTTTCCCGTTTAATAAAGCCTTGTGGACAAGCTCATATGTTCTCTATACCGCCGGGCTGGCGCTGTGTTTCCTCGGATTTTGTTTTTACCTGATTGACATTAAAGGCTATAAAACGTGGACGAAACCGTTCGTCATTTTCGGCGTCAACGCGCTCGCGCTCTACATCGGCTCGGGCTTAATGGCGCGGATGATCGGGATTATCCATATGACGGGTAAGAACGGCAAGGAAACTTCTTTGCAGGGCGGGATTTACCAGACGATTTTCGAGCCGCTGGCGGACGCCAAAACGTCATCCGTGCTCTTTGCGATTTGTTTTATCCTGTGCTGGCTTTTCCTGATGTGGCTTTTATACCGTAAGCGAATTTACATCAAGGTTTAGCAAAACAATCAGAAAATTAAATAACCTGAAATCAGTTAAGGATAATTCAAATGTCTTTAACTGATTTTTTTTGACACTGTGCGGCATAAGCGGGCTTTTTTCGTTTTAAAACGACCTTTCGATTATCGGCTTATAAGTCTTAGGCATAAGCATTGCATAAAATTAGTTGCAACTTTTACAAACAAAAGAAATTTAGAAAATTTCCTCATCTTAGAGCACTGATTTTAATCGAACTGGGTTTCAGCTATTAAAAGGAGGTACGTGAAATTGAGGTCAAAAAACATTTTTAAGGCAGTCGTGACACTGGTTGTTGTCGTATTCGGACTGGCTTTTTTTCTGCATCGAACCGGTAACCGCCCAGTCAGCGCAAAGACCGGCGGAGCCGACCTTTATCAGCAGCACTGTGCAACCTGTCACGGCGGCGACGGAAAGGCAAACACGACGCGCGGAAAGCGCAAAGGCGCAACCGATTTAACCAAAAGCACCATCGGCAACGCACAGGGAATCAGGGTCATTACAAACGGGCGCGAGCAGATGCCGGCTTTCAAAGACACTCTGTCGGAAACCGAGATAAAAGACGTGATGGCTTTTGTTCGCGGGTTCAGAAAGTAGTAAATCGGGCGAAAGGACAAACCGGCGGCGCGCGGGTGCCGAAAAATACATTTTCTTAAATTCAAAAAAATAAATTAAGTCCAAAAAAATGTATGTCTTCAAGCGAAGGACGCAAAATTTCGGGTTGCCGGCGCCGGTCGGGCTATTTTCGGACGATTTTGAAAGAAAGACGGAAAGCCGTTCAGGGGATTTGGATTATTGCGCGAAGGGTTTTACCGGCTGCGTAAAATTAGGAGAAAAAATTATGAAGTCGAAAACAAAAAAAATAAAGATTTTATGTATCCTGGTTTTTGCCGGGCTGGCGGTTTTCGGATTAGCCAATAGTAACCGTTTTGGTAATAAGTCGTTTGCGGCAAGCACGGGACCCGAACCGGCACACACGGGCGCGCCCGGCGAAACGACCTGCGGCGAATGTCATGCCCCGGAAGTCGGCGGCGGGCAATTTACCATAAACGCGCCGGCAAATTACACGCCCGGACAAACTTATCAAATTACCGTCCAGCACCAAACGAATGATTCCTCACGCGCCCGCTGGGGCTTTCAGCTCACCGCACTCGCCGGAGTGACGCCGACCGTAAATTTTGCAAATCTGAACGGAAGTACGCAGATTATTAACGGAAACGGCGGTCGCAAATATATCGAACATACTTTACCCGGAACCTTCGGCGGGCAGCAGGGCGGCGCGTCCTGGACTTTTAACTGGACGGCTCCGGCGACAAACGTCGGCGCGATTAAGCTGTATGCTGCCGGAAACCAGGCAAATAATGACGGCACGAATTCCGGCGACCAGATTTATGTCACCAACGTGACGATTCAACCGCCGGTCGTCGCCCAGTCGCGCCCGACCGCGTTCGATTTTGACGGCGATCATAAATCAGACATTTCGATTTTCCGTCCCGGTCCGGGCGAATGGTGGTACGCGCGCTCGTCCGACGGTCAGATTCCGGCGGCGCAATTCGGTAATTCGGCGGACAAAATCACGCCCGGCGATTTTACCGGCGACGGCAAAACCGACATCGCTCTGTGGCGACCGTCAGACGGCAACTGGTTTATCCTGCGTTCGGAAAACGGCTCGTTCTTCTCGTTCCCGTTCGGCACGGCGGGCGACATTCCGGCACCGGCGGATTACGACAATGACGGCAAAGCGGACGCCGCCGTCTTTCGTCCTTCGACGGGCACCTGGTTTATCTTGAATTCGGGCGGCTCGGGAACATCAATCGTCAATTTCGGCACTTCGGAGGATAAACCCGTCGCGGCGGATTACGACGGCGACGGAAAAGCCGATATTGCTATCTTTCGCCCGTCGGACGGCTCGTGGTGGTACCTGCGTTCGACAGACAACCAGTTTCGAGTTTTTCGTTTCGGCGTTTCGACCGATAAACCCGTGCAGGGCGATTACACGGGCGACGGCAAAGCCGACATTGCCGTGTGGCGACCGGCGACCGGCGAATGGTTCGTGCAAAGAAGCGAGGACAATTCGTTTTATTCCGTCCCGTTCGGCGCTTCGGGCGATGTTCCCGCGCCGGGCGATTATGACGGCGACGGCAAACTGGACACGGCGGTTTTTCGCCCTTCGAGCGCGACGTGGTTTGTTCAAAGAACAACCGCCGGAACTTTAATTGCCGGGTTCGGAATCGGCACCGATTTACCCGTTCCGGCGGCTTTTATTCCGTAAAAATCTAGAGAGGATAAACTGATGACCAAAGATAATTTTATCGATGCCGCACGCGCGGGAAGTTTGAAGTTTTTGTTGACGGCGGCGGTTTTGCTTGGCGGTTTTTTTGCCGACGCGCAAGGTCAGACGCCGTCTGCCGAAACCGGTTCAACCGCCGCGCCGGAAAAAACCGAAGCCGTCACACCGGCGCCGACGACCGCCGTCAAAAGCCAGATGAAGGTGACTTTTGATGAAGCCGCGCCCGGCGTTATTTATATCGAATCAAACGGCGAAAAGATTCGGATTGACGCCAATAAAAAGACGGTCGCGCAGGTGACGCCGCCCGATGAAAAGCTGGCGGAAACTCCGGCGAGGGAAACGACCGCGAAGGTCGAAAATCCGGCGGACGAAAAACGAGCGGAAGTTAAAGAGGTTAAAGCGGAAGTTAAAAAAGACGATGATGACAATGAAAGCCTTTACGATTTCGATGAGGGCGAAGAGCCGTACGATTACAAAATCATCAACGTGCCGACGCCCAAAAAAGTGCCGAAAGGAACGTGGAATCTGTTTTTCTCGCACCGTTTTACGCAGCCGATTCACCCGCTCGATGAAAGCGGGAAAAACCTTCTGGGCTTGGATAGTTTTTCGGTTTCCTCGTTCGGCGTAACCTACGGAATCACCGATAAATTGTACGTTTCCGCCAGCCGTTCGCCGCTCTGCGTCAAGGGTTTGTGCCGGACGATTGAAATCGGTTTCGGTTATAACTGGCTCGCGCAGGACAAGGATTCGCCCGTCGCGCTGACGACTTATGCGAGCGTCGAAGGCAACGACAATTTCACCGAAGAATACACCTACAACCTGCAAGCGATGCTTTCGGGCAGAATCGGCAAACGCATTTACCTGTTCTTTTCGCCCGCCGTGCATTTGAATTCCAACGGTCAGCACCGTTTTAACCCGCGCCCGACCGACTTTTTCCCGCCCGCGACTGCGGCGAGCAGCTTCGAGCTGCCGACCAACGGCGCGACGTTCGGTTTCGGCACGAGCGTTCTTATCACGCACAGCATCGCGGCGTTGTTCGATTTCGCGCCGCGCATCGGCTTCAAGCTCGGTCGCGTGCGTCCAATTTTCGGTCCTAATTTCCAAATTACCGGCTTTACCAACGAATCGCACCCGTCGATGGGCTTGGGCATCCAGAAAAACATCGGCAGGCATTCGTTCACGCTGACGTTCTCGAACACGCAGACGAGCACGACCAGCAAGTATAATTCAAGCAACCTGCTGTTAAAACCGCGAAGATTGACCATCGGCTTTAATCTGTCGCGAAGATTTTAAAGCCGGTCATTTCCTCGTTCCGGATTAAATAAAACTTTGCGGCTTTGCGGGAGAAGGATTATTTCCCGCAAAGCCGCAAAGTTAAACAAATATCGAAGTTTCGGGATTCGATGCACAAAGCGATTTCGACCTTTGCACAGAACTAATTGTTAATCGTAAACGCGCGAATCTGCGCCGTTAATTCGGTTTCGAGCCGCGTTTGCTCGGCTTCGAGCGTCAGGCGTTCTTTCTCCATGTTTTCGAGCCGCGTTTCCTGCTCGTTTGCCTTGGCGATGTAGCGCGTAATCAGCGTTTTGGCTTCGGGCGTTTTCGAGAGCGCTTCGATGTTTTCGCGCAGGCGTTTCTGGTCGTCCTCGATTTTCGTAACTTCCTCGTCAAACGACGAAAGCTTCGTTTCGATTTCGTCGATTTTCATGCGCAAATCAATCAATTTTTCGAGCTTCGCGCGCGTTTCGTCGTTGATGTACTTTTGCGCGACGAAAAGCTGCAAGTCCGTGCGCGAGAGCGAGGTCAATTGATAATTGTCCGCCAAACCCTGCCGGACGCGGATTTTCAGCTCTTTTTCCTCCATCCCTTTCAATTCGACGCGGAAGCGGTAATAGCGCTGCGTTACGTAATCGGGCTTCGGCGAATCGTCGCTCAAAGTCCAGCCGTCCTGCACCGGGTATTCGATGTAGAGCACCTTCGGGCGGTCGGTTTGATTGGTGATTTGATAGACTTTTTCGGTGGTTTGGAAATAATGCACCTGAAAAACGCCGCCCACGACCTTGATGATTTTTGCCGGTTCGCGGTCGGCGATGCTGCGCACGCGGACGTTCGTTCCCAAATCGAGCGCGAACGAAATGAGCCTTTGTTCTTTCGATTTCAAACGGTCCATCAAGGCTTCGCCCGCGTAGGCGTTGCCGTCAATCACGGTCAAACTGCCGGATTCGAGCGTCAGATTCGTTAAGTTTTTCAAAAGCACGCCGCTCATCGGTCGGTCGCGCCGCACGGCTTCGTTATAAATCGCCGCGCGCTCGCCGTCCATTTTCGTCTGGACAATCGGAATCAGCGCCGAACGGTCGCGCAGAACCGTCACGGGCTGCTCGATGCGATACTCGAAAAGGTCGCCGATTTCTCCGCCGACGGTCGTGTTCTGGTAACTGTCCGAAGAATTCTTCAAAGCGTCGCTGACGGTCGTCGAATTTTGGTCAACAGAACGGTAATTTGAATTTCTTTCGCCTTCCACAGTCGCGTATTGCGAGCCGGGCTGAATTTGAAGCTGGCTCGTGAAACCCGTACCTTTCGGAAGATTCTCCACTTGCCGCTGGGAAAGATTGGTCTGCGATTTCGTTTCGGTCGCGTCGACGATATAATTCGTTCCGCCCGGCTCGTAAACCTGCGGCGTCAACTGCAAATCGGGCGAAGTCGGGACGACCGGACGATAGCGGTAGAAAGGTTTCTGCAATTGCTGGATAAACGAAATCGGCGAGCCGGAAACCAAGGATAACTGCACGTCTTTCCAATCTTCTTCGCTGATGTTATCGACAATCGCCCAGCCCTGAAAGAACGGTTTTCCGGCGTCGTCCAGAACGACGCGGTAAGTGGTTTTCCAAATCGGCGCGGCAATCGTGTACGAGACAATCATCTCGCGCGAACCGTCGCCGTCCGAGGTAATCGTTATGGTTTTCGCATCGCGCCGCCGCGTCGAGGCGGAAGCGTTGGCAAATTCGCTCAAATCTTTCTGCGTTCCGTCGTCGAGCAGTTTGACGCTTTTTACTTCGTTCAAATCAAAGCTCGACAGCTCGCCCGCATCCGAAACGATGACCAAAACGCTGGTCGTGGTCGTCTCTTTTTCGGTGCGAATCTGTTTGCGTTCAATCGTTAAAATCGAACCCGTCGCGGTGCCTTTCAATGATGTAACGGCGACTTTTGCGCCCTGCAATTGTGCCAGAACCGCCGCGAGTCCGCCGCCTTCGCCCGTCAGAGCGCCGACCGAAAAAGGAATTTCCGCCATTCTTGACCCGACCGGCGCGCTCGAATTATACGAAACCGCGCCGATTTTTCCTTTGCCCAAATCGAGCACGACCATCGATTTGAGAACATCGTCAACCTGCGACTGTTTGAACGACAAATTGATTTCGGCATTGCCCGAAACCATCCCGCGCCGCTCGACGTAGGCGACGCCGTTCGAGTACAAAATAACGCGGCGAATCGGCAGTTGATTGACCGCCGTATCGGCTTGCGGCTGATTTTGTTTGATTTGCTTCGCGGGCTTTGCGGCTGATTTCAGCTGCGCCGGAGCGGAAATTGAACACACTAAGATTACGGCGAGAAAAAGTTTGATTCTCATAGTTTTACTTCCTTGTTTAAGATTTTAGATTTTATTGAAAACGTCTGAACTAAAAGATGTTACACCATCGATAAATAGTTGCTTTCGGCAAAGAAAAGACGAACGAATCATAACCGAGATTCGTCCGTCCGCGCAAATTATTTCGGATGTTTTTCCTGAGATTAAAGTGAAGTGCTCTTTTCCGAATTCTTTTCCGTCTCTTTTTTCTCGGGCTTATTCTTTTCGGAATTATTTTGATTATCCTTGTTCTTTTCGTCCTTTTTCTTCAGGTATTCGTCTTTTGCCTCACGACAGCCCTGCGCGATTTTCGTTTTGTCGCCTTTGTTTTCCTCGATGTTCTTCTTGATTGATTCCTTTGCGAAATCTATCGCGTATTCGCGGATTTTGCGCGTCACGAAATCTTCGTCGGGTTTCTTTTGCTCGGTGCTGAGCAGGTCGAGAAACTCGTCGCATTCGGCGACGCCGGTTTTTGAAGGGTCGTTCGGAATTGTCGAATTGGTTGAAGAATTACTCGGATTACCGGAATTGTCGGACGAGCCGCCGGAAGTTGCTTTGTCGATAAAGCTGCATCCGAAACCAATGGTTAAAAGTAGCAAAAGCGCTGTCAAAAGGGTAATTTTGTTTTTCATATAAAAAAATCTCTTAGAATCTGCCACGCAAATTCTAAGAGATTTTTATTATTTTGGAAAGCCGCCGAAATTAAAAAGCGTTCTGCGGCTGGTTTGTACCGCTGAACTCGTAAATCACGTAGAGATTCAGCGCGTTGTCCTTAATTTCAGAGCGCACGTCTTTCACGTTGGCGTGCATATTGCCGTTGGTCGCGGCAATCGGCAGATTCAGAGCGATTTGTTTGCCCTGCAAAATCTGAATCGGATTCACGCGCTCGTTCAGCGTTTTCTGAACGAGCGGCGTGACGACTCCGCCCAAGATGCCCGCGCCGCCGTCAAGATTGACGGTTTCGATGTTCAGCTGCCCGAGCACGTTTTGCTGGCTGGCGTCGAACCTGAGTTCGAGATTTGCCTGCGTCCAGCCCGAAAAATTGATACACCCGAACATCGAGCTGTAACTGCCCTTAAACGCGAGCGGCGCGACGATTCGACCGTTTTCAAATTTCAGAGTGCTCTGGACGCCGCTGCCTTCCGGAAGCAGCGTAATGCGCCCGTCACAGCCGCCTTGCAGCGCCGTATATTCCGGCGACGCGCCGTTTTGCGAATCGCGGTTTTCAGTCAGAGCCAACGGAAACGACGGCGCGTTCATATCGCGAAAAATCGTCTTTAGAACCTCGTTGAAAAAATCCTGTTTCAAAACAATCTGCGCGGTTCCGGGCGGCGTTCCGCTCGCGTCCGGCGGCTGAACCGGCGCACCCGGCTTTTGCACGGCTTGCGGCACGCCGACGAAAAGAAAAAACGTCAAAAGTCCGCCGACGATAAGACCGACCAGACTTCCGACAATAAATGTCCACGTTTTGCTCATAACTTTAAGTCTCAAGTCTCAAAGTCCCGGGTCCGAATTCGTCTTTTCGACTTTTCGGCTCGGGACCCCGGGACACTGTTTAGCGCGTCATGTTCGCGTTTGAATTCATACCGGAATTCGTATTTGCATTCGGATTGACCTGCGGATTGTTCAAAGCCTGATTGAGCAGCAGCCCGACGGCGTTGAAAATCAATTCAGCCTGCGACCGAACCTGCGAAGCGTCGATTTTCTGGTATTCGGTCGGGACGGCAAACAAATCCGGCGTCACTTCGCCTTTAATATCGTTCATTTCGGTAACAATGCGCAAACCTTTATAACCCTGCACGTTGCCGTTCTGCGCCTGCGAAACGGTTTCCGAATGCAGCGGCAAACCCGTATCCTTATCGATCAAAAAGAACGATTCGGTCTGTACCTGTCCGGCGTTGGTCTGCGTGTTGGCAACCGAACCGAAACGGTATTTGATAACCTGACGTCCGTTCAAGGTTTCCTCGCCGACGCGCTCGACGCCTTTGACGGCGCGAACCTGTGCGACGACCTGCTCGGGCATCATCAATTGCCGGACTTCGAATCCGAGCGATTGCTGGTCCAGCTGCGCATACTGCTTGCGCGTCGGCAGAACCAGGTACGTCGTTCCGGCTTTGTCCAGATAAAGCACCTTTTCGCCGGTCGGCAGGTTAAATTCCATCCGCCGGTCAGCGCCGCTGCGCGCGACGTTTGCCTGAATCGTCGGCAGGTTCGTCGCCGTGTTGTTGCTGCCCGTCGCTTGTAGTTTTAATAGGACGACCGCCTGATACTGGTCGGGTTCTTTCGTCTCAATAATCGCCGAATTCGGGTCAACGCTCGTTGTATTGGCGTTGATGTTTGTGCTGCCCGTAAAAGTATTCGATAGATTGACGTTTGAATTTACCAGATTGGCGTTGCCCGTCGGAGTTGCTCCGCCACAACCGACCAATAATAAAAAACCGGGAACTAAAATCGCTAACAAGAACTTTCGCATTTAAATAATCTCCTTCTAAACTGAATGAAATCAATACAGCCTTAATTTGATTTTTATTAATTGCAAAAATTATGCCTTTATTATTTAAGATTAAAGATTCAGTGTTTTCTGGTTAGAGGACATTAATGTCTTCCAAAACGAAAGCCATCTCCTTATTTCCGATGTCGCGTAAATAAATTCGGGCTGTTAAATCGCTCAAATAAGTTTCGTTTTGGACGGTTAGCGACAAATCTACTCCGATGCCGCCTAAATACTGCTTATCAAACAATTCAAAGGGTTTTCGCTCCATTATCAAGCGATTTTCGAACTCGGCTCTAATCGATTCAACTATCGCGCCGACTTTGTAAAATTCATCTTGCCCTTCGTCTGGAAATGGTGTTCCGCCGTTGCATATAACCGACTCAATAAGTTTGCCCGTTCAAACCGAATATTGTTTTGCATCGACCGAGCCGTTAAAGGGAATTATTTCCGGCAAAAGAAATTCGGCAGCTTTATCGAATCTGCCCGGCGCCATTAATTCAATCCAGTGCCGGACGATTACTTTTATTTCTTCATCTGAAATTGAATGTTGAAATATTTGCATAGTTTTCGAATTTTTGCCGGGTGCCGATAAACGAAGAACTACTAAAGATTGTTTCTAATCCCAGTAGTTCTCTAATAGAATTTTAAGTTGAAAACTAAATTCGACTTTCCGCTTTCTTCAAATTAGCGAATTTTTCGATGAGTTTTTTCTGGCTGAAAGTGGAAAATCAAGCAGTAAATTCGCGGTTTTGCAGCTCGTCGCGCACGACAAAATTCCCGCAAGAAGTATCCGGCGAGAAGTAAAGCGCTAAGTTTGCAGTCTTTTTACTACTTTAATCAAAGTTGCCAGTAATGAATAATTTTGTTTTTTGCCCGCGAAAGCGCGCTAAAACGGGCGAAAAATTTAAGATTTAATCTTTTTTTCGCATTCTTCGGCGTGTTTTAGCGGGCAAAAATTTCTTAAATATCAGTAACCGGCATCTCGGGTTACTTTAATATAAACGACGAAAGCTTGATTTTCGAAAAATCTCCATTGCCGCTGAATTCGGCTTGACCAAACTCGTTAATAGTGACCTTCACGTCGCCATCATTCTCGTAGCGAAATATCAATTCTTCGCCCTGATAGCTGATAAGCACGCCCCAGGTTTTGTTGCTGTGACCGCCGACGTCTTTTTTCCCGATATCAAGAAAATTGACGTTACCTATACCGGGAACGCTTATAAAACCGTTGCCGAGATTCTCCGAAAACTTGTGGGGACGGTTTTCGTTAGCGTTGATTGGGTGACCGATTGCCATGATCGCCACGTAAAAATTGTTACTGACAGTTAAATGCCAAGCCATAGTGTTTTCTCTCCTATTTAAAGTTTAAAAAAATTGGGCGGACGCCGAGATACGCCGCGAAAACAATAACTAAGCTGCCGTTGTAAAAACCGGGAGCCGGTACGGATTGTGGGAAATGCCTTATCTTTTGCAGGACGGTTAATTCTAAACCGATTTTTATTTAAAAATCAATTTACCTTAAGCCTTTTCTAAATTGGCAAATTTTTCGATGAGTTTTTTCTGTCCGAAGCCGGGAAAGCTGACCGTTAATTTCACGTTGTCGCCCGTTCCTTCGCGCCGCAAAACCAAGCCTTTGCCGTATTTCGGATGACGGACGTGCGCGCCGGGCGTAAAGCCTTTCGCGTCCGGGTCGGATTTCGGTTTTTGCGTTTTGTGTTGTTCGGATTGGGCTTTTAACTTATCAAAGCCCGAAGGCTGCCGCTGAATGGTCGGCGGTTCGTTCTCGCCCTTTTTCTTATTGAAGAATTCGGCAATCGCCTCCGAGGAATTATAGGTTTTGCCGGTGTAGAGACCTTTCGGCTTCTCGCGCTCGCGCTGGGTTTCGCCTCGAAGCGCTGAAACGGCGTGCTTGTTGGTTTTGACGGCGTTTGATTTGGCAAACGAAAGCCACGACGAGCCGCGCGATAAGTCTTCGATTAAATCTATCGGCATCTCGTTTAAGAACTGCGACGGTTCCGCCGTTAGTTCTTCGCCATAAACCCGGCGGCGCATCGAATGCGTGATGTACAAAATCTTTTCGGCGCGCGTGATGGCGACGTACGCGAGGCGGCGTTCTTCCTCTAATTCTTTCGGGTCGTTGACGGAGCGCGAATGCGGGAAAATTCCGTCTTCCAGACCGACGAGAAAGACAATCGGAAACTCCAAACCCTTCGCGGCGTGAACGGTCATCATCGTCACCGCCGCATTTCTATCAAATTTGTCGGTATCGGAAGTGAGCGCCGCGTGGTCGATAAAATCCCTTAAACCGCTGTCTTCCTGCTTGTCGTAATCGACCGCGGCGTTGACCAGTTCTTCCAAATTTTCAAGCCGCGCCGCCGATTCGTCCGTGTTTTCCGCGCGCAACATATTCGCGTAACCCGTGTCTTCAATCGCCGCGATAACCACGTCGGAAACTTTTCTGTCGGTTTCGGCGACTTCCGCCGTTTTCTTTTGCAGATTTTCGATTGTCTGCTTGAATTTTTTCAGGGATTCAACGGCGCGCGGCGTTAAATTCAGCCGCTCTTTGAATTCCAACCCCGTGATTATCGAAATAGTTTCCCAGAGCGAAACGCCGAAATCCTTGGCGCGGTGCTGTAATTCGTCGAGCGACGTTTTGCCGAAACCGCGCGTCGGCGTGTTGATAACGCGCAGCAGCGCGATGTCGTCGAACGGGTTGAGAGCCATTTTCAGATACGCGATAACGTCCTTGATTTCCGAGCGCTCGTAAAAGGAAAAGCCGCCGACGATATTGTATTCGATGCGGCTGCGGCGCAAAGATTCTTCAAAAAGCCGCGACTGCGCGTTGGTGCGATAAAGAATCGCAATCTTGTCTTTCGGATTTCGCCGCCGGTGCTCGTCAATCTTCTGCGCGACGAACCGCGCTTCACCGTCGCCGTCAAACGCCTGGAAATAAAAGATTCGCTCGCCGTCCGGGTTCGCCGTCCAGAGCTTTTTGTCCTTGCGTCCCTCGTTATTTTTGATAATCGCGTCCGCCGTGTCCAAAATCGTCTGCGTCGAACGATAATTCTGTTCGAGCATAATCACTTTCGCGTTTTTGTAATGCTCTTCGAACGACAAAATATTGGCGATATCCGCGCCCCGGAACCCGTAAATAGAATTATGTGTAATAAAATTTTCAGCGATGAAATTGTGCGTATGGGCAATGTCTAAATCATAAACTTCGCCATCATAGTCGGAAGTCAACACTTCCGCGATTTTGTCTTCGATAATTTCTCCGTTTTCATAAATCGCGACGCTCATGCCGGCATGAAAGTGACTTGCCGGAAATTCGTAAAATGCTTTTGAATCTCTTACCAACAAAGCCTTTTTTAACAAATCTATCCGGGAATCAATCCGCAAAATTCGCTCTGCAACGTCAAAAGCATCAGAGTAATTGATTCGCGCTGTTTCCATTCTCCACGTTTTTTTTCGACCTTCGCGACACGGCAAACCAGCGGCTTCAAACATTGGTCGGAAACTTCTTTCAGATGAACCGAAGTGCAAACGATGTCCGCCCCACGGTGCATTTACGGTTGTCCTGCCGTCGCCGAATTTTATTAAATTTAAAGTATAGCGATTAGCTTCAAATCTGGATTTCGGACGAAAATGCGGGTAATCGTAATACAAATTAAAATCTGCGAAAACCTTTAAGACTCTTTCACGCGTGTCGATCTCATCGTACAGACGGTCGATTTGTGTTTGGTCGAAACACATTCCGTAACGTCCTTTCAGATGAAAAACCATCGTCGGAATGCCGTAACGGTTCGAGTATAAAACTTCATAAAAGGCGGCTTCAGACTTTGAATCGCAAACGCGCAGAATCCACATTCTGTCCGCCATTTCCTGATTGCTTCGCACCTGCAAGCCAAGCATATTTTTATGTCGCTCGCCCGAATTTCTTTCGCCGACCGAAAGCCCGATGCGATAACCTTTGTCCTGTCGATACATCAGATAAACAAAGTATTTTTCAGGCAGTGGATTAACCTTTCCGTATAAAATATGATTCGGCGTGGCGCGTAGAATTTTGCCGGTTTTGGTCGTTAATTCTACGAGTTTGCCTTTGTAATAATTGGGTTTGGTGCGTTCGACGTTGGAAATTAAAGTCCGGCTGTGTCCACTGGCGGTGATAACTTCATCATCAACGCCAATTTCTTCAATCGCCTGATAACCTTTCGGCGTTAAAACTTGCGTTCCTTTTGGCAGACATTGTGCGTCATCCCCGACGACGCAGATGTTCTGCTGTTTTTCCGTTAAATAATTTATCAGCGCAAACTGCAGCGCGTTCGTGTCCTGATATTCGTCAACCAGAATGTATTTGAATTTGTTGTTGTATTTTTCGCGCACTTCGGGTGAAACACGCAAAAGGCGGACGGTTTTAATCAAAAGGTCGTCGAAATCGAGCGCGTTGGCATTGTTCAGGCGTTCTTCGTACATCTTGAAAACGCGCGCAATCGCGGCGCGTTTTTCGTCCGTGTATTCAACCTTTGAAGCGTATAGCTCAAAATCTTCGCCGCGATTTTTCGCCGCCGAAATCGCGTTCTGCACCTGGCGCGGCGCGAGCTGTTTTTCGTCGAAACCGATGTCTTTGATACACGCCTTGATGACCTTGATGGAATCGTCCGTGTCGTAAATCGTAAACTGTTTGCTGTAGCCTTCCTGCAAAGCCTCGATGTCCTGTCTGAGAATTCGCACGCAGAGCGAGTGAAACGTCGTCACGAGCGGCGCGGATTGCAGGCGCTGACCTTTCAGGATGTTTTCAATACGCTCGCGCATTTCGCCCGACGCTTTATTGGTAAACGTGACGGCGAGAATATTAAACGGCGGAACCTGCTTTTCCTGAATGAGGTAAGCGATGCGCACCGTGATGACGCGCGTTTTGCCCGAACCCGCGCCCGCGAGGATTAAAACCGCGCCTTCCGTCGTCTTAACGGCTTCGCGCTGCTGTTCGTTTAGAGAATCGAGAATATCCATAACGTTTTGAAGCGAAAGTTTAATGTTAAATCTTTAACTACGGAGGCGTCAAAGCGGAATGGAATTAGCCACGAATAACACGAATAACACGAATGCTTTATTACATATTATTCGTGAAATTCGTGTTATTCGTGGCTGGTTTTTTATTTTATCAAATTCTGAATTTCCTTAAACTGCTCGTGCCGCGCGTCGCGCATCATCTCGAACAGCGACATTTCGACCGTCGCGGGCGTGACGCCGCCCTGGAGCATTTTCGAGAGTCCGGCTTCGCGGTCTTGTGAATAACGCGAGCCGACGGCGTCCGTGAGGACGTGAACTTCAAAGCCGTTGGCGAGCAAATCGTGCGCGGTTTGATTGACGCAGATATGCGTTTCCAGCCCGCATAAAACGATTTGTTTTGCGCCCGTTTCGTTTAATTTCCCGAGAAAAGAATCGACGCACGAGCTGAAAGTGATTTTCTCAAGCGGTTCGTAATCGTCGGGCAGACTGAAAAGAATTTCTTCCGCCGTTCTGCCTAAACCTTTCGGATATTGTTCGGTCACGATAACCGGCACGTTCAGAATCTGAAAGCCGCGCACCGCCATCGCCGCGCGCGAGGCGACCTGCGGAAACTCGGGAATCGCCGACCGGAATGCTTCCTGCAAATCAATCACGACCAGCGCGGTCTGTGCAATGTCTAATATTTTCGGGTGTCTCATAGTTGGTGGTCGGTGGCACGAAGTGGGGCGGTCAGTTGTTTTTTTTCTGACAACTGACCACTGACCGCTAATTTAATTTTTTGAAATCAAGCTCGTCCGAAGCGCGCGTGTCGGCTTTCAGGACTTTTTCCATATAGCGCAGCGTCGATTCGTTGGTTTTTTCGTCCAATGCGGCGACGCAATCGCACGGCACGAATAAATCGTAATCGCGCATATAGGCGTCGTTTGCCGTAAAAAGTATGCAGATGTCACTCGCGACGCCGGTTAGAATCAACGTTTTTGCGCCCAGATAAGCGAGCAGTAAATCGAGCGTCGTCGAATAGAACGCGGAATGCTTTGCTTTGAGAACAAAATAATCGTTTTCTTTCGGGGCGAGCATTCGCGCGATTTTGTGACCGCGAACCGATTTCGACTGGCTGTGTTTCAACTGCTTTTTAAAGTCGCTGCGCCATTTACCGAAATTATCGTTGACGTAAATGACCGCGATTTTCGCTTTTTCCGCCTTTTTTTTGAGCGCCGCGATGTTTTTCGCAATCGCTTCGGCGAAGGGCAAAATTTTATCGCCGCTGTCGAACTCGAAATCCGAAATCATATCGATTATCAGCAAAGCGGTTTCGGATTTGTCGGGCGCATTGCCGTGAAGGTCTTCATTTTTCGGCATATTCCTTTTTCTTTTCCTCTTTTCTGAGCTTGCCCGCCTCTTTTTCGCGCATTTCCTTGCGATACGTTTTGAAGAAAAAATAAACTGCTCCGGCGCAGATAATCAAAATCAAAAACATCATCGCGGCAATAAAATAAACTTCGGCAGTTGCAGAATACGGCATATTAAAAAGTTTAGCGCAAGACCGGATGGGCGGGCAAAAGCAACGCGGAAAGTTTTGCTTGTATCAAATATTGGCGGAAGCGTAAAATAAGAAAATCAAGCCGCGAACGAACACGAAAAAACGCGAAAAAATAAATCAATTTTTAGTGAAGCTTAGTGTTGTTTCGCGGCTAAGAAAATGAAGTTTCATAAATTTATCCTCAAAATTTTAATAATCTGCGTCGTTTTTGCAGCGGCAGAAACCCGCGCGCAGACGAAGGACGATTGGCGGCGCGTGCAGTCGAAGAATTTTCAGCTCGTCGGCAACGCCGATGAACAGGCAATGCGCGGCGCGGCGACGCGGCTCGAACAGTTTCGATACGTTTTCACACAGCTTTTCCCGCAGATGAAATTTACTTCGCCGATTCCGACGCGCGTTGTGGTTTTTCGCGATAAAGCCGTGTTCGATGAGTTTAAGCCGGTCGAATGGGCAGCCGGTTATTTTCAGCCGGCGGACGATATGAATTACATCGTGCTGCCGGCTGCGGGCGAAAAGGCGGGAGATTTCGACACGGTTTTTCACGAATACACGCATTTTTTGATTGACAACTCTCTTGGACGCGCAAATATTCCGCCGTGGTTTAATGAAGGCATCGCCGAATATTACGAAAAACTTCTAATCGAAAATGACCGGAAAGTCACGCTCGGGCTGCCGAATCAAGCGCTTTTGCAGCTTTTGCAGCGCACGGATTTTATTCCGCCCGAGACGTTTTTCGGAATGGATTATTACACGCTGCACAAGCAGTCAAAGCCGAGCGCGCAGCTTTTTTATGCGCAGTCATGGCTGCTCGTGCATTATTTAATGCATTCGGAGGGCGGCGGGCGGCGCGCATCGCTCGATAAATTCGTCGCGCTGCTCGTTCAGGGAAACAAGCCGAAAGACGCGTTTCAGCGCGCCTTTGAGATGGATTACGCGGCGCTCGAAACCGAGCTGAAAAAATATGCCGCGCAGAAAAGTTTTGCGGAAACGACCGTCGAGTTGAAAGAAAAATTGATTTTCGACGCTCAAATGCAGACTTTCCCCGTTTCGGATTCCGAGGCGAAAGCTTTTCAGGGCGATTTGCTTTATCACATCAACCGTCTGACGGAAGCCGAAAAAGTTTTGCGCGAGGCGCTCGCGCTCGACGCCGAATCGAGCATCGCGAATACCGCGCTCGGATTGGTTAAAATGCGGCAGAAAAAGTTTGTCGATGCCGAAAACTATCTGCAAAAAGCGATTAGCGGGGACGCGCAGAATTATTTTGCCTTTTTCTCTTACGCTTATGCGATAAGCCGCGAAGGCACGACCGAATTCGGTTTTGCGTCGGATTTCTCGGCAGCGGATGCCGAAAGAATTCGCGAAAACCTGCGCCGCGCGATTGCTTTGAATCCCGGTTTTGCCGAAAACTACAATCTTTTCGCGTTCGTCAACGTCGTCCGCAACGAGCAGATAAGCGAATCAATCGCGATGATTAATAAAGCGCTCGAAATCGCGCCGGGCAATCAATGGTATGCGATACGGCTCGCCGAGCTTTATATGAGAAAAGAGAATTTCGGCGAAGCGCGCAATCTGGCGCTCAAAATTTTGCAGACCGCTGCGACCGACGATTTGCGGGTTTATGCCGAAAATACGGTGCGAAACATCAACTCGCTCGAAGCGCAGCTCGAAGACATCAAAAATTTCAAGCGGCGCGAACAGAATGATTTGATTAGCGAAAAGCCGCTGAGCGACGAAGAAATCGCGCGCCGCCGCGAAAAGGCGATGCTCGAATCCCTGAATGAAACCCTGCGGCGACCGCGACCGGGCGAAAAAAGACTGCTCGGCTACGTGACGAATATCGAATGCCAGCCGCGACAGACGATTTTTTCCGTTAAAGCCGACGGTCGGAATCTGCAGCTCAGAAGCGATTCGCTCGAAACCTTAAAGCTGATTTCTTTTGAATCCGCGCTCGTCAACACCGAACTGGGCTGCGGCACGGTCGCCGGAGAAAGTTTATCGGTGATTACTTTCAGGCAAACGCCGGACGCAAACGCAAAAGTCGCGGGCGAGATTGTGTCGATTGAATTCGTGCCGAAAAACTTCAGATTTTTGGGCGAAAATAAATAAGTAAATTAGCCGCGAAAGTAGATTGAAAAACAATTAGAACAGATTTCGGTTAAATGAAATACAGGACGATTCCGCAATATTCGCGTTCTTTCGCGGCTTAAAAATTCTGAAACTCATAACCCTCGATTTCCGTCTTTAGATTAGTTCGACATACAATAAAAAAGGGGCGGGTATTCTTCAGCCGCCTATAAATTTTACAAATTAAAACTATGAAAAAAACGACAGGTTTGTTTTTGCTATTTTGCATTTTATTTCAGAGCGTTTCCGCCCTTCGCGCGCAGACAATCCAGAATCAGGCGGACACATTCGCCCGAATCCGAAAAGAGGGTATGGAAAATTCGCAGATTATGCACACGCTGCATTATTTTACGGACGTTTACGGACCGCGTCTGACCGGTTCGCCGAACCTTCTGGCGGCAGGGAATTGGGCGGTCAAGCAGATGACCGACTGGGGCTTCGAAAACGCGCATCTCGAACCGTGGGATTTCGGACATCCGGGCTGGGTCAACGAGCGGGCTTCGGGTTTTATCACCGCGCCCGTCGAGGATTCGCTCGTGTTTGAAGTCCTGGCGTGGACGCCGGGAACGAAAAAAGCGGTCAAAGGTCAGGCATTTCAGCTCGTGATTCCGACGACGCCGGCGCCGACCGAAACGAATCCGAACGCCGTCACGAACCCGACGCAATCCGAACTGACGGCGTATTTCAATACGATTAAAACGCAAGTCGCAGACAAAATGGTTTTAATCGGCAAGCCCGCCGTCGTTCCGGTCAACATCAATCCGGCGCCGAAGCGAATTAATGACGAGGATTTGAAAAAACGCTTCGACCCGAACAACCCGCAGCAGCCGTTTAATTTCCCGCAGCCGCCCGTCCCGAAGCCGGGAACTTTGACCGGGCAGCAGATTGCCGAACAGCTCGACCAGTTTCTGGTTGAAAACAATGCTTTGGTGAGAATCAACGACGCCGGGCGCGAGCACGGGCAAATCCGCGCGTTCAACAATCGCAGTTTCGATTTGACGAAAACCGTTCCGACCGTCGTCATGCGCAACGAAGATTTCGGACGAATCGCGCGCCTTCTGGCGGACAATACGCAGGTTTCGCTCGAATTCAATATTCAAAACCGCACGTTTCCCGAAAAGATTGAGAAGAATAAAAAGCAGGAATATCTTTCCTACAACACGATTGGCGAAATCACCGGAACGGACAAAAAGGACGAGGTCATCATGCTCGGCGGGCATCTCGATTCGTGGCATTCGGCAACCGGCGCGACCGACAACGCGATCGGCTGCGCGGTGATGATGGAAGCCGTGCGAATCCTGAAAACTCTCGGCGTCAAACCGCGCCGGACGATTCGCGTCGCGCTCTGGTCGGGCGAAGAACAGGGACTTCTCGGCTCGCAGGCTTACGTTAAGGAACATTTCGGCTCGTTTGAAAACCCGCAGCCCGGCTACGAAAAATTCGGCGGTTATTTCAACATCGATTCGGGAACGGGCAGAGCGCGCGGAATGAGCGTTTTCGGTCCGCCCGAAGCCGCAAACGTTTTGCGCGAAGCCCTCGCGCCGTATTCGGATTTCGGTTTCGTCGGCGTTATCAACGGGCGCAGCCGGGGCTTGGGCGGCTCTGACAACACTTCGTTCAATCAAGCCGGACTGCCCGGCATCGGTGTTCAGCAGGACCCGATTGAGTATCAATCGCACACCTGGCACACGAATCTTGACACCTACGAGCGGGTTATCGAAGACGACGTCAAGAAATCGGCGATTATCATCGCTTCGGCGGTTTACGTGCTGGCGATGCGCGACGAGCTTCTGCCGCGTTACGGCAAAGAACAAATGCCCGCGCTGCCGACCCCGCCGCAGCCGGCGCCTTCGCCGTCACCGACGCCGAAGAAATAATTCTTTAAAGTGGAAAACGGAAAATGGAAAGTGGAAAATTAAAATATTTTCCACTTTCCATTTTCCGTTTTCCGTTAATTTACAGTTTTTTAAAGACGAAGCTCGGTGTTTTGCCCTGGCTGATTTCTGCCTGCCACGATTTTAGGGCTTGGATTTTTCCGGCGTAAATTTCCGAGTAGTCGAGCATCTTTTCGCAGAGCTTCAGATATTCGGCAACCGTATCTTTTTCGCCTTTTGCAAGCAGTTCCTTGGCGAGCTGCATGTCGATGCGCGAAAAATAACTTTTCTCTCGCCGCAGCGGCGCGCGGATGGCAATCAGCAGATATTCTTTGGCTTTTGCCGTCTCGTTTTCGCGCAGCGCGATACGCCCGAGAACAATATTGCCGACGTGCGTCGCCTCCGTGTAATCCAGACTGCCGGCGTCCTGACCGAAATCCAGAATCAGCTCGGTCGCGAGCGCCCGGGCGCGGTCGAATTTTTCAAGCTCGAACGCGATTTTCGCCAGTTGCTGCAATAATTCGACGCGTTTTGCGTCGCGCTCGCGGGAACGCTCTTTTTTGAGCAGCGCGAGCGCCGTCTCGCCGTTCTCGAAGGCATCACGCAGAATTTGCGCTTTGTTTTTGAGCGTGTCTTCTCGTTCCGCTTTTTCCGAGGGCGATGCTTCGCCTTCGAGGTTTTCGATTCTCGAATAAAGCAATTCGCTCAAGACCAGCGGAAATTCGAAGTTTTCCTTATCAATCCGGCAGCCTTCCGCAAGCAGCTTCTGCGCGACCAGAGGTTCTTTGGCGCGGACGAATTCAATCGCGTTCAGGCGGACGCGCGCGTTTGTTTTGTCGGCTTCCGACTGTTTGAGCCACGCTTCGCGAAGCGCGATGTATTCCTTGTCATCGATTAAATAAACCGGCGCTTTGAAGCCGTAAATCTCATCGTCTTCGATTTCGGGTTTATTTTCGAGAAGCCACAACCGGTGCTGTAAAATTTTGGCGCGCCGCGCCGGTGTTTCCCTCGCTTCGTAGTCGGCATAATAGCGAAGAAGGCTTTTGCGCGTTTCGATGTCGGCGGGCGTTTTTTGCAGCCTGGCTTCGGCTTGCGCCGCCTCCGTCAAGGTCAAAGACTTATCGTCCGAATCTTCGAATAAACCGGAAACAAACGGCGATTTTCCCGCCAGCGGTTTTTTGCGCATTTCCAGACTTTTCTGGCGCGCGAAAGCGGGGTTCGCCGAATATTTGATTTCGGCGTTGAAGCCTTCGACCGATTTGGTTATCAGCTCGCGGATTTGCGCGTAATCTTTCGGCGAAATCAGGTCGCGGTTAATGATCAGCTCGCGCACGACGCGCACCGCCTGCGCGCCTTCCTGCGTGAACTCGTTGCGATAGCTGCCGACCGCGTTCTTAAAATTCACGACCGGCGGCAGGCTCTCGATTTTGACGCCTTCGGGAAAATTCAGTTTGAAATTTTCTTTGAACCGGGTCGCGCCTAGGATGAGATTCGTCCGCCGCTGTTCGGATTTGATGAACTGTTCCAATTGAAGCGAATTCATCATGTTGACCGCGATCGGCAGCGAGAGCGCGCCTTTCGGCGAAAAGGTCGTAAAATCGGGCAATTCGACCTCGACTTCGACGCTGAAAGGCTCGCCGACCTTAAAGGGGTTGCCGACTTTGACGAGCTTGCCCGAGCCGTTGACGCCGAAAAAGGCGAGCAGCATCCGCACGAAATTGTCACCCGATTTCTGCGTTACGGAATCGGCGAAAAGCGGGCGGTAGATGATTTCGGTACGTCCGTCGTATGTATTTTTTGAAAAGGCTTTGAGGCTGCCGTCCTCGGCGAAATTGATTTCCACGTCGCTCAGCAGCTGGTTGTCCGCCGGGTTGTCTTTCGGCATCTCGATGACGCCGGTTTTTTCGCCCGCGAGAATCGCTTTTTTGCCGATGACCGACTGCGTCAATAAACCGAGCCGCGTGTTGGGCGCAGTCGCGTCGGCAAACAATTTCAGGCTCGGGATATAGAGAATCGCGTGGTTAAAATAATCCGGCGTCGCCACTTCCGGGAACCAATCGCCCATTTCGGCGCGAATCAGAACCGGGTAGCTTTCGATGCCTTTCGCTTTCAGAAGCGCGTAAATAATCGTCGAATAATCCTTGCAGTCGCCGTAGCGGTTCGCCAGAATTTCAGTCGTCGAGTGCGGAATCCAGCCGCCTTTTTCGAGCACGACCGAGAGATACCGGATGTTTTTGTTGACCCATTCATAAATGGCGTAAGCCTGCTGCTGCGGGTCTTTCGTGTCTTTCGTGATGTCGTCGGCGAGCGTCTGGACTTCGGGCGTGACGATTGCCTTTTTCTTCGCTTCCGACCAGTACGCCGCGCCAAGCTCGTCGAAATCCTTAAAGCTCGTCGCGGCGAGGCGCGGGCTGGCGTTGTAAAAATCGTACATTCCGGGTTCGATTTCAAAAGCCTTCAGATTTTCCTTGTGCCATTGCCAGCGCGCTTTGCCGTTTTCGTCGGCGATTCGTCCGCCGTCCAGCTCGACCGCCTGAATGTAAAGCGGAAAATTCTTCGGCGCACTCAAATTGACTTCGATGGATTTCCAGTTGTAGGCGAGCGGAAAAACTTCGAGCATGTCGAATTGTTTTTCAAAATAAGGCTTCGAGGTCGTCAGACGAATTTTGAAATACGTCGCGTCGCCGACTTTGAGGTCGTTGTAAAGAATCTGAATTTGTTTGAGCGACGAAAAAGACGGCGCGGCTTCGGCTTGCGCGGTCGGTTTGACTTGCTTTGCTTCCGCCGGCAGAGTGATTTTCGAGCCGTCCGGCTTGAGAATGTAAGCGTCCAGAATCTCGGCTTTTTGCAGGTCGCCGTTAAAGGCGCGCTCGAATTTCTTGTAGCGTTCGATGACCATGTCGGAATCGAAACGCTGCTGCATTTCCCACGTTTCGACCGCCGTTCCGTCTGCCTGGACATCGCGGCTGACGACGTATTTTTCAACCGTGATGCCTAAGGTTTTCGGCTTTTCAGCGGTGGAAGTTATTTTCAGCGGCGGCGCTTTGACGCGCACTGTTCCGATTTTTCCGGCGGCGCGTTTTTTTGCCTGCGGGTAAAAGGATACGGTGCACAGCGCCAGCAGCGCGAGCGCAAAGGTAAATCTTTTCATAGGTACTACAACAGAGAAGGTAAACTTTACCTTGAAATTCTAAGTTATTTGCGGTTAAAAAAACAAGAATTTTTTGACAAATTCGCCTGTCGTGGGAATGGACTCCGAACCGTTACGAGTAAATTCTGATGCGCTCCGAAAGAATTCTGATGCTTATTAAATATTGAATGAGTAAATAATTATTCGTAGCTTAAAGCCTCGACCGCATCGAGCCGCGCGGCTTTGAGCGCCGGGTAAAGCGCGCCGAGAACGCCGCCGATTAAGCCGACAACCATCGTAATCGACAGCACGGGCAGACTGATTTCGACTTCGAGCGTCGTCACGCGCGTTAAAAGAAAACGCAGAATCACGGTCAACAGAACACCGCTCACAATTCCGCAAAAGCTGATTAAAACCGCTTCCTGCGCGATTGTCCAGGCAATTTTAAAATTGCTCATGCCGAGAGATTTCATAATCCCGATTTGCCGCGTGCGTTCCGTGACGGTCGTGTACATCGTCAAAAGGATGACGAGCGCCGAGATGATTGCCGCGACGCCGATTATCACGTCGAGAAAAACGTTCAGCGCGGGAATGCCCTGCATGTAAAGCTCTTCGAGCTGCGAGGTCAGTATAATCTGGTTGTTCGGGAATTTGTTTTGCAGGCGCTCGGCAACTTCTTCGGCTTTCAAGCCGGGTTTGATTTTGACGAGAAACGCCGAGACTTTACCTTCGCCGCCGAGCTGATTCTGCATCACGACGAGCGGAATTTTGACGCGCGCGCCCGCCGCCGGTTCATACGTTCCGACAATCGTAAAGGCGCGCTCCCAGAGCTTTATTTTATCGCCGAGCTTGTATTTTTTCTGTTTCTGAAAACCCGTGTCGATAATCGCCTCGTTATCGGCGTCCGCGAGCGCGCGACCTTCGATGATTTGCAATCCGGCGACCGCCGCGTAATCTTCAAAATTTACGCCGTCAATCAAGCGGTTTCCGGTGTTGTTGTTCTCGGCGGCGACCGAATTCTGCCCGAGCGCAACCGCTGTCTGGACACCTTCCGCGCGTTCGATTTCGCTTTTTAGCGCAACCGGCAAATTCAGCGCTTCCGAGCCGCTCAAGCCGATTGAGCCGCCCGCGCGAAAGAAAATTTCCGCGCCGACGTTGGCTTCACGACGCCCGCGTTCGCGCATCGTGCCGTTTGAAAGCCCGACCGTGAAAACTATTAAAAGAACGCCGACCGCGATGCCGAGCACGCTGACGGCGGTGCGCGCCGGACGGTGAAGCATATTCGAAAAAACGAGATTTTCCATAAAAGAGATATTTGAGCAGGATTGAGAGAATTTTTCAAATAAAGCCGCGAGGAATAATCTCCGGCATCTTTTTTGAGAAAAAATGGCTGACTTTTCTCAAATTTTTCGCAAGTGTAATTGAGAGCAAATAAAACAGTAAGAATTTTTATAAAAACGGGTTGTAAAATCTTCAACACGAAATTTTGAGGAGAGAGGAAAGAATATGTTTTTGATTAATCAAACATCACGGTTACGATTGTTTCAGGTCAAAACTGTCGCGGTTTTGAAGGTGATTTTCGGCGTATTGTTCGCATTTAGTGCGAGCCATATCAACGCCCAATCTTTTAGCGAAAATTTTGACGTTGTGCCGGTTCCGGGCTGGACGACGCAGAACAACAGCACGTCAATCGGGACGACCGGCTGGTTTCAGGGCGACCCGGCACGATTTTCGGCGCAATCCGGCGCGACAAATTCTTACATCGCGGCGGATATGAACAACACGACCGGGACTAACACCATCAGCAACTGGCTGATTTCGCCCCAGCGTACTTTTACCAACGGCGACGTAATTAGATTCTTCACCCGACGACCGCAAAACTTTGTCCGTCCGGACCGAATGCAGGTGCGTCTTTCACTGGCAGGCGCGAGCACGAATGTCGGCACGAGCGGGACGTCAGTCGGCGATTTTACGACGCTTTTGATGGATATTAACCCGACTTACTCACTTAACTACCCGTTTATGTTTTGGGATGAATACACGCTGGTTATATCGGGACTGGCGGCGCCGACCAGCGGACGCATCGCGTTTAGATATTTCGTCGAAAACGGCGGACCGACCGCGACGCGCTCCGAATATATCGGGATTGACAGCTTCAGTTATACGCCGATTTCAGAAATCGGCTCACCACAAACCATTCTGGATTTCAACGGCGACGGGAAAACGGATTTTACGGTTGTTCGTAATGTCGGCGGCGGCGCGGGCGGACAGATTCGCTGGTTTATAAATATAAACGGTACGAATACGACCTATGCTTCGGATTGGGGAATCTCGACCGATAGTTTTGTGCCGGAAGATTACGACGGCGACAATAAATCGGACATCGCCGTCTGGCGCTCGGGCGCGCCGACCGTCGCCGCTTTTTATATTTTGGAAAGCCAGACCGACACCGTGCGCGTCGACAGGTTCGGGCAATCGGGCGATAACCCGGCAGTCGTCGGCGATTACGACGGCGACGGCAAAGCTGATATTGCAGTTTATCGTGAGGGCGCAAACGTCGGCGACCAAAGCATATGGTATTTTCGCGGTTCTTTGAACAATCCGTCGGGCAATGTGACCTATGTTCCGTGGGGAATAAAGTTCGACTTTGTCGCGCCGGGCGATTACGACGGCGACGGCAAAAATGATTTTGTCGTCCAGCGCACCGAGCAGATTCCTTTTACTTTTGCACAGTTCTGGATGCTGCAAACGACCGCCGGAGTCAGTCGGGTCCACTTCGGAAACCCGACCGACCGGATTGCACCGGGCGATTATGACGGCGACGGCAAAACCGATATTTGTGTCGTTCGAGGCGCCGCCGGACAACTTAACTGGTATGTGCGTCCAAGCTCGACCGGCGCTACGCCGGGCTCGCCAACAAAGATTTTCGGCATATCGTCAAGCGATTTTCCGGCGCAGGGCGATTATGACGGCGACGGCAGGACGGATTTTGCCGTCTACCGACCGAGTGCCACGCCGGGCGCAAGCACTTTCTGGGTTCAAGGCTCAACGAGCGGCGCTTTTAGCGTTCCGTTCGGACAAAACGGCGATTATCCGGCGGCTAACTACAACTATCACTAAATTGTGAGAGACAAGGCAGAAAAACAAAACGCCGTCATTTTGACGGCGTTTTGTTTTTATCGAAGGATTTTATTTTTTCTCGGCGACCGATGTGTTCGTGTTGGCGTTGGTCGCGGTTTGGGAGTTGGCGGCGGCTTGGAGGTCTTCGGGCGATTTCCAGCCGGATTGTTTAAGCAGTTCAATCGCAAAACGAATCGGAATCGCCATATTCGCCGCGTTGTTTTCCGTAAAAACGCCGAAATTGACGCCGATGACTTTGCCGGTTTGCCCGAAGAGCGGCGCGCCCGAACCGCCTTCCGCAGTTTTGGCGTCGTGCACGACGCGGCGCTGGTCTAAATCGGTAATCGTGCCCTGCGTCGTCAGCGGCACGATTTTGCGGTTTTGCGCGAGGAAAGTGATGATGCATTGGCGCGAGCCGCCGCAGCGCGAATTAATCGAGCGGGCTTCGGCGTCGTCCGCCATCGCGAGCAGCCGGTCGGGACCGTTCGGGTAACCCATCGAAACGACCGTTTTACCGACCGCGACCGCATCCGAACCCAAATCGAGCGGCAGCACCGGAATTTCGGGCGAAAGCAGAGCGGTATCAATCGAAGCGACCGCCAAATCTTCGCGACCGCCGGTATTTCGTATTTTCAAAGGAAAGGGCTGCGGGTAATTCGGGAAATAAATCACGAGCCGTTTGACGCGCGCTCTGCCGTTTGAATCGCGCATCATCTGTTTGACGAGGTCGTCTTCGCCCCACGGCTGAAGAACGTGGCGGTTCGTGATGATATAACCGCCGCCGACGTGAAAACCCGTGCCGATAAAATCGTATTCAATCGGCGTTCCGTTGCCTTCGGTCGTTAAACCCATCTGCTGCGGAACAGCTTGCGGAACCTGGTCTTCCTGCGGCTGCGGCTGCGGTTCGAACGGGTCGGGCTGCACCGCTTGCGGGTCTGGATAACGCAGCGGTTTGCCGTTTGCCTTGCTGACTAAATCGTAAACGCCGACAATCAGACAGACGCCGTTTTTGTATTCGCCGTTGATGCGCGGCGCGAGCGAGAAAATATCGAAAACGCGCTGGTTGTCCTGTTTGATATTGCCGATTTGCTCGCCGGTTTGATTGAGTTTTTCCTCTAATTTGCGAACGTTTTCCGACTGCTGCTCGGATAGTTTGCGCGCCTCTTTCAGCTCTTTATTGAACGCGAAACCGAGATACAAAATCCCGCTGAGGAAAGAAATCACGAGCACGAGAACAATTAGTTTCGTCGTCCATCTGATTTCGCGCGAAAGCTCGCGGACGAATTCTCTGAGGAATGCCTTCGCGTCGTCGCGTTTCGGCGAAACCGCCGATTCGAGCGCCGCTTCCTCGATAAACTGCGCGACGTGCGTGTCGCGATGCGTCGTAATCAGCGCCGATTTCGACGCCAGTGTGAAAAACGAAAAGACGATGTTCGTTAAATCGACGACGATTTTATCACCGTCATTAATCGCACTATAACGGCGCACGGGCTGATTGTCGTTGTAGGTCAGCTTGATTGATTTGTTGAGATTGATGATGCGGTAATCGCCGTCGCTCAGCTCCAGTTCAAACCACGTTTCGCGCGGTTCGACCGTGTTGGAATGAATCTGTATATCGTTCTCGTCGCCCGTACCCACACTGATGCGCTCTTCGGAGAAATATTCCGTGCGTTTTTCCGTGCCGACCGAGATGTGAATGATAATGCCTGCTGCCATTCCTGCCTTAAAACCAATCTACCAATATACATTATCCGACAGCCTGAATACTAGTACAAGCCATAAGCGAAAATCTCTTGCTAAAAGAATTTCTAATGGCAGATTACGGGTCAAAACCACCTGCGAAACCGGGCGGGTTTAGTTTGGATTATTGTATAGTTTAAAGTAACAGAATTTGCCCGCCCGGATTAGACAGGCGGTTCTGACATAGGAAATATGAGCGAAAGAAAATTTATCGAAGACCGCGCGCAGCTCGAAAAACTCGCGCCGGTCGCGACCGCACCGACGCGACGACAGGTTTTCGTCTGCAACGGCAAATCCTGCGCGGCGGTCGGCAGCGCGGAGGTCAAAGCCGAGTTTGAAAAGCAGCTCGAAGAAAAAAACTTGCGTTACGGCAAAGCGTCGAAAGGCAGAAACCCGGAAGGTCCCGTAATTTTGACCGATTGCAGCTCGGTCGGATTTTGTTCAATCGGAACGGCGGTGCTGGTTTACCCGGAAGGCGTCTGGTACGCGCAGGTGCGCGCCGCAGATGTCACGGAAATTATCGAAGAACATCTCGAAAAGGGAAGCATCGTCGAACGGCTGGCGCTGAAACAAATGCCGTCCGACGATAATTAAAAAAAGTTTTTAACTTTTGGGTTTTAACGAGACGACGAGCGCCTCGTCCGCCGCGAACGCCGGCAGCGGGTCTTTGGCGGGACCTTTCAAAACGCTTCCGGTCGCCGCATCAAACCGCGAGCCATGCCATTTGCAGGCGAGCTGTTTGGTTTTTTCGTCATAGCTGACTGGTCCGCCTTTGTGCGTGCATTTGGTCGAAAAGGCGGAAAAATTCATATCGCCGTTTCGGATAATGATAATTTGACCCGATTTCGTATCGAAAGTCTGCGTGCCGCCGACTTTGCTCAGGGCGCCCGACGCGTCGAGCTTTAAAACTAAATCTTCCGCCACGGTGTCGGCTGATTTCGTGTCTTTTTGTGCCGTCGCCGCGCTCAAACCCGAAAGGCTCAAAACCACGCCGCCCGCAATCGCGCTCGCTTTTACCAGAAACTCGCGGCGACCGCCGCATTTATTTTCATCATTGCAATTTGTCATCTCTTTGTCTCCTTCTAAATCGATGTGAAAAATCTACGTGGAATCACGCGAAAAAGCAATCGCCAAAATGGCAGTTCACCGGCTGGTTTACAATACTTTACAAATTTACGGCAAGCGCTAAAATCAAGCGCTCATTTATCTCACGCTCGGCTTTGTCCGATTTTAGTGGCAAAGCGACAGCGCGTTTCTGCCGGACATTCTGCGGGGTTGAGCGCGGCGTCTAAAAACTAATCAGCATCCGGCGATAAGCTTTGACGGTTTTGTCGGGCGTCAATTTAAACGGGCGCGGCGTCGGGTAAAGTTTGGCGAGACAGAGCCGGAAAACGGCAGCCGATTCGGTCGGCGAATTGATTGCCGAGCGACTGATTAAATCGGCGATTTCCTGTCCCTCTCGAAGCGATTTCCGCCATTTGTTTTTAACGTAGATTTTGCGTAAAGATTCAATGTCTCCCGGGTTTGGATATTCCAGAACGGCGCGGGCAAAATTGATTGCATCGGCTTGTCCGTCTTCGTTACCGCCGCTCGCTTCCGCGATGCGTTCCGTATTACCGGCGAGATTGATGATTTGGTTTAAGCCGAATTTATCCATCTCGGCTTTGAAAATCCGGTGTTCGATAAGACTCGTCAAATCGTTCACGTTCGATTGCTCAACGTCCTGTGCTAATCCGCGCGCAGTTTTAACGGTCGGCGCAAAAAGAAAGACCGGATAGCCGTTTGCCCTCAGCCGTAAGTGAAAAAGCTCGTGCGCGATGACGGCTTCGAGCTTTTGCCGCTGTGTTTTGAGATTCGGATTGACTCTCAGATAAGCCGTTCCGTCGTCGTCGATAAAACTCGAACCGAGCGTGTATTCATCCTCGAATTCGTCAAACACGGCGTAGATTTTCTTCTTAGTTTTTTGTTCGACTTCCTCGGCAACGGCACGGACTTCCGCGCCGAGCTTGATGCCGAGAAACAATTTTTCGTTCTGCGCCGAGCTTCCGGCGGCGAACAATGCCGCGAGTGCGAAAATCAAAGTTACCTGCCGCAAAAGTTTTGTCATTTTAATTGGCAAGCGCCGGACGCTTGATGACCTTATCGTCGCTCAAAACATACAAATTATTGGCTTTATCGAGCGCGAAAGCGACTATTGCGCCCAAACCCGCGACGCTCGAAACCGTCTCGCCCGCGTTCGTGTAGACGTTTATCGAATCTTCGTCCGAAAGATAAATCCGGCTTTGACTATCGACCGCGATGCCGCACGAATTCATCGTGCGGACAAATTTATTGACGTATTTTCCTTCCGGGTTGAAGCGAAAAACCAGCAAATCTTCCGGGTCATAACTGAGCTCGTAGTTGCCCAAATCGCCGAACGCGTAAGCCGAGAAAATATTGCCCGCGCCGTCAACCGCAAGTCGAATTGCCGCCAGTCCCGTTTCGCGCGGGCTGAGCGCGGCGTCCGCCGTTTCGGTCTGAAAACCCTCGATGCGGCGCGTCACCTTTTCGCTGCGGTTCATAAAAATCAGCGTGTCCGTGTTGTCGTCCGTCGAAACCATCAGCAGCCCGCCGTCACTGCGCAGCGCAAAATCGACCATATAATCGGGCGCGGCGTGGAAACTGACTTCCGGTAAATCGGTCGTGTTCTGTTCCCACATCTGGACGACGCCGCCGACCAGAACATAAAGGCGGTCTTTATCGTCAACCGCGATTTTCTGAATTGTCCGTGCTTTCTTGTAATTCTTACCCGAAGAGGGAATTTGCCAGACTTTCAAAAATTCGCCGCGCGCGGTAAATTGCTGAACTCTCAAACTGTCGTCCGCGACGTAGATTCTGCCTTCCTTATCGACCGCAATCGAGCGGGCGTCCTGAAATAAACCGCTGCTTGTGCCTTTGCCGCCGAATTCCAGTAAATTCGGATTCGCCGTCGCCTCGGGCACCGGCGACCTTTGCGGCGCAGGGGGCGTCGTCGTTTTATAAACCGGATAGGTCGGCGGATTCGTTTGCGGTTTGGATTTGACCAGCGAAAGTAAAATTATTCCGCCGAAAACTATTGCGACCGCCGCGACAATGCCAATCACCAGATTTTGTCCTTTTTGCAGAATTTCCGAGGAATTTTCCGGCAGCGGCTCAAAATCAGGCATTGGTTCAGGCTTTTCCGCCTGTTCCGCGATAAATCGCGTGCCGCAATATTCGCACGTCACAAACGGCTGCCATTGATTATATTCGATGATTTTCCCGCCGCACTGCGGACAAATTAAAGGTTTCATAAATTAAAAAGCGTCCGGAAATACAAATCTCCAGACGCTCGCGGTTGAAACTTTTTGCCGCTTTTAACCGGGCAAAAATTAATGTTTACGGTTTGAACCCGACGCTTTGCCAAAGCTCGGCACAGTCAAACATTCTGCCGTTCGTGACGACGTAGCGCGTGTTGCGCAGGCTGCTGATATTTTCGAGCGGGTTTCCGTCAACGATGATTAAATCGGCGATTTTGCCCGCTTCGAGCGTGCCCAAATCCTTATCCATTTTCATCACGCGCGCCGGCACAATCGTTGCCGCCCGAATTGCTTCAAGCGGTGTGAAACCCGCTTTTACATACAATTCCAGCTCGCGCCGCAAGCTGTGACCGGGCACGACCTGGTCGGTTCCGGCGACGATGGTTAAGCCGTTTTTATGAAGCTCGCCCGTAATGCGCGAATACAAATCCAAAATCTGCTGACCGTAAGCGGCGCGCTCGGGCGGAAGTCCGGTGTTGTTAATCGGCGCGTAAAGCTCCTGCGGCAGTTTTGCCGCGCCGGGTTCAAACGACGCAAACGGAGTTTCCGACGAATGCAGAAACATTTCCATGACGACCAGCGTCGGGTCGAAAACCGTGTTGTGGTCTTTGAAAAACTGAATCGCGGTGCGCGCGGCTTCCGAGTTAAAATCGATTTTCGGCACGACGCCCGGCTGCTGCTTATAATCTTTCGGAACCAGCACGGGCGGCAGATATTGAATGTGATTTATTTGGTCCATTCCGGCTTCGACCGCCTGAATCGCCGTCATCCCGCGCGGCACGTGTCCGGTGACGGTTAAGCCCAAGCGGTGCGCTTCCGTACAGATTTCTTTGAGGATGTCCGGTTTGACCGAGCTGTAAATTTTGATTTGATTAAACCCGGCATTGTAATAACGATTGACGGCGGCGCGCGCCTCGTCGGGCGTATCGGCGCGAATCACGCCGAGCGCGACCGGGCTGTTGCCGTCGATGATTCCCGCCAGAAGAATGCGCGGTCCTAAGCCCCGACCTTCTTTAATCGCGTCGCGCACGGAAGTCATAAATTCAAACTCGTTGCCGACATCGCGGACGGTCGTAACCCCGGCGGCGAGATAAACCGGACCCCATTCGACCTGTTCGAAATGCGCGTGCATATCGAACAGTCCGGGCACGACGTATTTTCCCTGCGCGTCGAAAGTGCGTGCGCCTTTCGGGATTCTGATTTTTGAGCGCGCGCCGATTGACGTAATTCGCCCGTTTTCGATGACCACGACGGCATCTTTCAGCGGCTGATTAGCGACGCCGTCAATGAGGTTGGCGTTGGTGATAACGAGCGCGCCTTTTTGCGCGGGGCTGAGTTTTTTCGAAAGCTCGGCGAGCGACGCCATACCGTCGGCGGCTGCCTTTTCGACGAATGTCGCGAGCGCCGATTGATAACCGTCGCGGAGGGCTTCGAAATGGTCGAATTCCGCATCGACACCGACCAGCGCCGCCAGATTGTTGTCCTTATCGAGCCAGACGGATTCGCGTCCCCAAATCAAGCCGCTGATGAGATAGCGGTCGAGCAGAACACTTTTATCGCCGATTTTTATCGTGTCCGTGCCGCGTTTTTCGACCGTGATTTTGCCGTTCGGCAGAGTTTCGAGCGCGCCCTGGATTTTGTTGTTCGCGAGATACCGCAGCAGCATCTGCTGCACGACGGTCGGCGCATAGCCGGCGATGGTGAAAAAGTTTGCGGGCACCGTCGCCGTTCTCGTTTCTTTGCCTTCGCGAATCGCCGCCGAATTGCCGTTGATTTGAATCGTCGTGTCGATGGTCGAGCCGCGCGCCGTGTTGCCCTTGATTTCAAACGATTCGGGCGTCAGGTTGAGCTTGGTTTTTAGCAGCGCGGTGAGCGGAACCGCCGAACCCCGGTCGGTGAATTTGAAGTTCGATTTAATCGTCAAAGAATCGCCCTCGCGCGTGATTTCGTAGGTTTCCTCGCCGATTTCCTGCTCGAATTTATGCAGGCGAAACTTGCCGCTCTCGACCGCGCCGGAAGTTTGCGCGTGAAGCTGCGCCGCCAGAATAAACACGCTGACGACGAGCGGGAAGCTGATTTTTAACGGGCGCAGGATGCGCCGGAAAAATGAATTTTGCACTTTTGGAATTCTCCTAAACTATTTTGATTTCTTAAACTTGCTATTGTCTGATTACGGCTTTTCAGGGTTTATGTTTCACTTTCAGGATAAAACAAAAGAGCCGCGCGGGGAAAATCCCGCGCGGCTCTTTTGAATCAGCAAATTTTTATTAAACCCGTTCGGCTCTCTTTAAAACTCGTCCTGCCATCTATAGGGCGGCAAAAGTTTTCCGGCTTGCTCGGGCGTAACCTTCTCGCCGAACAGCTCGAGCGCCGCCGCCAAAACCGGGTCGCGCCCGGCGGCAAGGTCGGCGGCAGTCGGGATAAGGACTAACTGCGGCGTTACGCCGACGTGTTCCAGACTTTTGCCGTCGCCCATGATGACGTCGGCGTTGGTCATACTCATGCCGTAAGGAATCGTCGAATATGCGCCGAGTTCCATCGGCACGATTTGCGACTGCATGACGGCGCCCATTGACTGGTCGCCGATTACAACGCCGCGCTGCTGAATCTGCACAAACCGCGCAAACGCTTCCGAGGCGGAAGCCGAATCGGCATCGACGAGGACGATTAATTGCCCGTTAAAAATATCCTTTCCTTTGGTTTTCGCCATTTGCGGGTCCATTTTTTTACGACCCTTGAGGTCGGCAATTTTTGTGTCCTTATCGACAAAAAATCCCGCCAGCTCGGACAGCGTTTCGACCGAACCGCCGCCGTTTCCGCGCAAATCCAGAATCAGATTCGAGCTTCCGCGCAGGCGTCCCTTCATAAAATCCGTAATCACGGTCGTCTCGACGCTAAAGGTCGGAAGTTTCCAGACAAACGTGCTGCCGACCTTGTTATACCCAATCTCGATTTTCCGGGCGGTGCCTTGTTGGAGTTCGGTGATAAGCGCAGCTAAATCCAAAGATGCTCTCAATTGTGTGACTTTTGCGGCGACGTTAAGCTCGCGCGGTTCGGCGTCGGGACTTTTGACTTTGAGCCGCAAGCCGGTGCGCGGGCTTAATGCATTGTAATAATAGTCGATTTTCCACATTTCCTTGCGGCTCGGGCGAAAACCTTCGACTTCGATAACCTCGTCGCCGACTTTCAAGCCCTGCTTTTCGGCATCGCTTTTAGGTTTGATGGCGGTGATAAAACATTTGTCGCCAACCATCTGCCAGCGCCAGCCGTACTCGAATCGGGCGGCGCGCGACGGCGGGAAAAACGTCGTGTGCGAATCGTTTAATTCAAGCACCGCCTGCGCGATAATGCCGAACGCCTGTCCCATCGATGCCGCTTTGTCGAGCGCTTCGGAAGCCGCCTTGAAACGCGCCTCCAAATCGACGCCGTGAAATGCCGGGTCATAATACTTGCCTTTGATTTCAGACTTCACGGCATTAAGCATATCCTTCGCCCGCCCGCGGTCCAGGCTGCTCAGCGTCTGGGCAAAAGACAACTGGACAAAAAACAGGGCGATTGCCGGAATTGCCGAAACCTTCAGGAGATTGCGGCTCCAAACGAGCTTTCTAAAAACTTCGCTCAACTTCATTGGTTCATTTCCTCTCTAAAACTTCTTTATATTTAATTTGAATTTTTGTTCGAAAATCCCTTATCGCAAAACGCCCGTCCTTTTTTCGAAAAAGGCGAATGACGGCATTTCGGTCCGGGGGTAAAGGTTTTGAATCGGGGACAACTGATAAGGTAAAAATCCTAACTTAATCCAAGTCAGAAAGTTTATCTTTTTTAGCGCGGATTGACAAGCAAAAAGCGGCACTTTCGAAACGTTTCGAAAGTGCCGCTCGATTATATTTTTCGATTCTCAGGCGATTTTCAGGTCGCGTTCGCCCATCATCGCAGACGAGTCGTAGAAGTCGACCGTTAATTTTTCGCCCTTAAAACGAAAGTGATAAACCGCGCCGCTGCTGATGCCGCGCAGAATCAGATTGTCGTCGCCGGTATATTCAAAAACTTTCGGCGGCTTTTCCGGTTCCGGCTCAAAGCTGGTGAAATCCTGCGCCCGCGCGCGTGACGACGTTTCGGACTCGTGCCTGAACGCCTCTCTTTTTTGTCCGCAGCAACTCATAATTTTCCTCCTTCTAAACGTTTGAATTTTTTTCCGTCAGCTTGAACAGCAGGCAGGCGCCGCCCGAGAGCGCGAGCCAGCAGACGACGATTTCTTTCCAATCGCCGCCGAGCCAGACGGCAAACGGAATCGCCGCCCACATACTCAAGCAATAAAAGCAGTCGAGCAGGCTTCCGAAGAAACCGTGCCCGAAAAGCTTTCGGAATTTAATAACCAGGTCGAAAGGACCGTCCTCCTGCGAAAGCAGGTGGGAGACGCGCCAAACCGCCAGCAGAGACAGGAGAAACATGTACGTCGTATTCATAATCATGGAACGAGTTTTTCCATCATAATCTGACCGGAGAGCGGTCCCGGACTGCTCAAACCGGTGTTGTAGCCGTTTGTCACGCGCTGGCTGGCAGACAGACTGACGGAATAAATCGTGAAAAATTCTCCCGGTTTAACCCAGCCGACTTCGCCTGCGCCCGGCGCGATGGTCGCCGTAATCACGCCGCTGCCGAAATCTCCGATCGATCCGCGATAGCCATTGCAGGGATGCGAAGCGGCAGTAGAGCTTCCGCCGGCGAGAGTGACCGGACCTGCGCCCGAAACCGTGTCAGCCATCGGGTCTGCCGCGAGGGCAATCATCGGCGACGGGCAGCGACCGGCGGTCAGGCTGTAGGCGTTAAGAAATCCGAACTCGTCGCTTGCCTCGAACTTAAAGGTAATCGGCGTATTGTTTTGCGCGTCGGTCAGGCGGAATAATCCGCACCCGGCGTCGAAAATCGACGGGTCGGTAAATTTAGGTCCGCTTAAGCTGTAGTTGATTCCCTTGTTGTGAATAAAAAGCGCAATCAAGTCGGTTTTACCGGCGACGTGGGTTCCGGCGGCGTCAAAGCCGTCAATGCGCAGGAAAAACGTGTCCGGCGCATGCAGTCCGCTCAATTTATCGTATAACCCGGTATTGAGCTGCATCAGGCGATCGATTTTGGCGCTTTCCCAATCCGTATCCGGCAAGCCCGTATGAAGCTCGAACCGGATGTTTTTATAAGCCGGTGTATTGGCAACGCCTGAAATCGTCGTCGGGAAGGGTCCGACGTCGTCACCGTTATAATTCGGCAAATTGCGTTTGCTGAATTTGGGATGCTTGTAGTTTTCGGTAACGTAAACCCACTGCGGCGCGCCTGACGCCGGTTTGCGGGCGATACGAATCGTGTACCAGCGGATTCGATTGTCGGAGATGGGTTTGGTTTCGTCATACATACAACCGAAAACGTCAATCATTCCCGTCCACGCCGCGCACTGAATCGGGAATCCGGCGAGCGAACTGCTGACCGAAATAACGCCCTTTTCAGACAGGTAATTGTTAAAGCCGTCGCGTATTAAATCGGCGGTCGCGGTCGAGGCGCTCGTGTTCTGATTGCCGCCGATAAAGACGTTTCCGAGGCTGTCGATAAGATTGCCGTTAGCGCACGCTGAAGTCGGGCGAATTCTGGATTTCGGCAGGCAAAGGTCGATTCGTCTGAGATTCGGAATGTTAAAGTACGGCGCGCTTTCGTACAAAACATCCCACGAAGCGACGCCCGTTACTTTGACAATCACGTCCGGGTAGGCATACTGATTGACGCTTTGCCCGGGAAAAGAATCGTCGGCGTCTTCGAGTCCGGGAAACGTCATATCGAACGAGAAGTGGAAAATGTAATTGCCGAACATATCGGTGATGGTGTCGCCGAGCAGCCGGCGGTCGCCCGTTCCGGTGTACGGACCGCCGGCTTGTTCGGCAATCGTTCGGTTATACTCTTCAAAGGAGAGCGTTATTCCGGCGGCGGACGTTCGGGTACAAAGGCGCGAGAAGCTGTCGATGGCGCGCGCAATTTCCAGCATGTTTTTCGCAAAAACCGTTCCCGTCGCCGCGGAGGCGGCGCGGGTCGAAGCGGCTTCTTCAACTCTGAAATTGGGGCTTTCTTCCGCCGCCGCTGCTTCTTTCGCAGTTGCTTTGCTGCGCGGTTTCGTCGAATTGTCTTCCAGAAGCCGGACGTTCATAGTTGTTTTCGGCTGCGTCGCTTCGCCGAATAAATCCAGCACAATCGGCGAAAAATATGGCGGGTCGGGCGGATTCGGGTCAACTCTGAAAGGCGGAACTCTTTCCGGGTAAAGCGTTTCGATGACCTCTCGAAGATGCCGGTTTTTCAGCGCCGCCTCGAGCGCGGGCAGCGTTTCGATGACAAAAATATCGCGGCGACAAGGGTTGAAATGACACGACCCGCTGTAGAGCGAGACGTTGCCGTAAATAATAAAATCATTCGGCGAAGCGAACCGCGAGCAGGTCAGAATCAAATCGTCGAAATCCTGGTCGGCTCCGCTGTCGTTTGATTGAACATCGAATTGGTAGTTTAATCCAACCTGCTGCGGAAACGTCAGTTTTGCGTCGGAAAGTTGAAAACCGGTTCCCGGATTGTGCTGAATCGCAATCGTCCATTGCGAACCGGTCACAAAAACGGCGGGCGCGCCGGTCACTCCGTTGTACGTTCCGTTGCCGCTGGCGGCACCCGAAACGATAAATCGCTGCGGAAAAGCGGCATTTTTGGATTTTACACGCACAGTCCAGTTGCCTTGCATGGTAATAATCATAGTCTGTTATTTGCTTACTTTCGTATCGATTTCAGCAACCTCCTTCTTATTTTTTTTGCTTGTGGCTTTTCTTAGAAGTCTTAATTTGATAGGGCTTTTTGGGCGGAATCAACCTTTAAAAAAAGTCGGGTTTAGATGAATTCAGCGACCAATGGAAAAAGATTTCACTGGTGACAATGAATAACAAATCTGTATAACATCGGCGAACAATTACGCTGTGTGTTAAAAAGACAATAAAAATAAAAATATTTGCGTAAAATTTTTTTGTATCGGCTGTAAATAAAAAAAACGCCGTAATCTCCCGGCAGTTTTTTTCAACGGAAATAGATTTGCCGTGCGGAATAATTCAAATAAAAAAGCCGCAAGTTTTCGCTTGCGGCTTTTTGAACGGATTGGCGGAAAATCTCAGGCGGATTTTGCCGAGGCTTCCATGTCGGGCTTCCAGCGCAGAACGGGTTTGCGCGCGGCGGTTGCTTCGTCCAATCTTCCGATGCGCGTCGTATGCGGCGCATCGATAACGAGCTGCGGGTTGGTTTGCGCTTCTTCGGCAATGTCCTTCATCGCTTCGACAAACGCGTCCAAATCGGCGCGTCCGACCGATTCGGTCGGCTCAATCAGCATCGCGCCGTCGACGATTAAAGGAAAGTAAATCGTCATCGGGTGAAAGCCGTAATCAATCAGGCGCTTGGCAATATCGAGCGTGTGAACGCCTTTGCGAGACTGTTTTTTGTGCGAAAAGATGACTTCGTGCATCGGGTCGGACGCGAACGGTTTGTCGAAATCTTCTTCCAATAAGTGCGCCAGGTAGCGCGCGTTCAAAACTGCCGCTTCGGTTGCTTCGCGAAGTCCTTCCGCGCCGTGGGTGTAGATGTAGGAAAGCGCTCTGACCATCATGCCGAAATTTCCGTAAAACGCCTTGACGCGACCGATTGATTCGGGACGATTGTAATCTAATTTAAAGTTTTCGCCGTCTTTCTCGACGCGCGGGACGGGCAGAAACGGCTCCAAATCAGCCGAGCAGCAGCACGGACCGCAGCCCGGACCGCCGCCGCCGTGCGGAGTCGAAAAGGTTTTATGCAGATTCAGGTGAATCACGTCAACGCCCATATCGCCGGGACGCGCGACGCCGACCAGCGCGTTCATATTTGCGCCGTCCATGTAAACAAGTCCGCCCGCCGCGTGAATAACTTCGCAGATTTCCTTGATATTTTTCTCGAAAATCCCGACCGTATTCGGATTTGTCAGCATCAGACCGGCAACGCCGCCTTCGTCGCAAAGCTGCCGCAGATGCTCCATGTCGGTCAAGCCTTCGGCGGTCGAGCGAATCGTCTTGACGGTAAAACCGGCGAGCGCGGCGGACGCCGGATTCGTGCCGTGCGCCGAGTCGGGAATCAGCATCACGCGGCGGTTTTTCGATTCTTCGCCGTCGCGTTTATCGAGAAACGCGCGCATCAGCAGAACGCCGGTCATTTCGCCTTGCGCGCCGGCGGCGGGCTGCAATGAAACGCCCGGAAGTCCGGTAATTTCCGCCAAATCTTCCTGCAGCCGATAAATCAATTCGAGCGCGCCCTGCGACTCCGCTTCGGGTGCGAGCGGGTGGAGATTGGCGAGTCCGGCAATGCGCGCGACCTTTTCGTTGAGCCGCGAATTATATTTCATCGTGCACGAGCCGAGCGGGTACATTCCCAAATCAATCGAATAATTCCACGTCGAAATCCGCGTAAAATGACGAATCACGTCAACTTCCGAAACTTCCGGCACGCCTTCTAAATCGTCGGTTCGCCGCAGCTCGGCGGGCAGAATTTCGTCGAGATTTGTTTCTTCAACGTCGAGTTTCGGCAGCCGGTAGCCGACGCGTCCGGTTTGCGAACGGTCGAAAATCAACGCTTCGTTTTGCGATGGATGCTGTGTAACCTTTTTAATGCTCATAAATTAAATTGCTGTCTGAAAAACTAAAAAATTGCCGTTAAAATGATGTTTGATACGAAAAATATTAAAAATTTTTAAGTTATCAAAAACTACATTCATTTTATCAAGATTCAAACGGTCTTCATCTTCGTTATGCGATGGAAGAAGTAGATTTAAAGTATTGTCTGATATTTCAGGATACTTTTTGGCATTCAGAATATTTCCTTCCGCTTTGACTTCGGTCATAATCCGAAACCGTAATTTAACTGATGCGTTTTCAACATTTCGGACTTTGCTAAAACTTGATTGCTCAGAAAAAAGCGTTTCCAAAATCCCTATTGTTTCATCATCAAATTTTGTTTCACCGCTTTCAATTGTTTCCTGCAAAACTTGATTGAAGGATTTTGAAATCAACTCACTTACTTTAATTGTTTCAAAAAAACTTCCGTGAACTAAAACAATTTTACAATTTTCTTTACTCTGTCCACGAATTAAATAAAAAACTTCGCGTTCGGGCAACGCCGAAATATTGTCCCCTGCTTCAATCATTTGCCGTAATACTTCACTGTTTTTCCCTTTGAAAACTTTATCAATTTCTTTTCTTCCGGTTGGAATCGTTGAATTAAAAGATGAAACCGAATAACTCTTACTATCTTTTAATTCAACTAACTCACCACCCGAAAAAAGCTCGCTGTCCTTACATATCCTGATTGCTAAATCAGGAAACTGACCGACACGTTTACAGGAAAGTAAATTCTCGTCAAAAGGAAATTCATCCAGTATAACGACTGATTT
The DNA here is from genome assembly GCA_036403375.1 of Pyrinomonadaceae bacterium. Classification (GTDB taxonomy): domain Bacteria; phylum Acidobacteriota; class Blastocatellia; order Pyrinomonadales; family Pyrinomonadaceae; genus JAFDVJ01. The sequence continues at coordinate 4,481 of DASWRC010000294.1, read as the reverse complement.
TAACTCCTCTTTATTTTCAACGAGATTTTTGAAAAAATGAAAAATCGAAGAACTCATAAATTAAACAAAGCTACTTTTTGCTTACCGTTCGATTTTGCTTCAAACGATTTTCCGCCCCAAATTTCGCTCAAATTTTCCGTGCAGACATAATCTTTATAAAATCTTTCAACGCTGTCGGCATCGCGTAATTTTTCAAGCCGGTCGTCAATGCTGGCGGCGTTTGTTTTATCAATTTCAATGTTAATTGATTTCCTGTTTAATTGTTTCGCGACGATTGCCGTCGTTCCCGTTCCGGCAAACGGGTCGAGAATTGTGTCGCCCGTTTTGCTTGAAGTCAGAATTATTCTTAAAAGCAAAGCAATTGGTGATTGTTGTTTATGGAACCTCTCTCCGCTTTCGGTTCGCAAGGCTTCATCGCCCGCAAAATAGCCGCTCGTTAATTCTCGAATGTCGTCCCAAATATCCGTTACGAACATCCCGTTTTCGCGCTCGTATTTATGATGTTTGAGAAGCGGCGGGTCGATTCGTAGACGATTGAAAACTCGCGGGCGTTTGCCTTTCGTCGCAAAAACAATAATTTGAAAAGCCTTGCCGAACCGCGTCGTACCCGGAACAGCAGATGTCATTTTTTTCCAGACAATCAAATTCTGAAACGTCCAGCCCGTTTCGCGCAAAATCCGAAAAACCTGTTCCGAGTTTTTTTCGCGCTGCATAAAATAAATCGCGCCGCCGGCAGATGTTTTCTCAAAAATTTGCGAGCAAACTTGCCGCATCATTTCCCAATATTCGTTTTCGGGTAAATCATCATTGTGCGAAACATACTCTTTTTGTTGATTAAACGGCGGGTCAAGAAAAGTTACATCAATGGCATCAGCTAAGCTCGGCAAAATTTGCAGACAGTTTCTGGGCACGACTTTGTGCGACGGATGCTGTGTAACTTTTTTAATGCTCATAAAATAAAAATTAAATTTTGAGTTCGTAAATTTTTGAATTATTAAATTTAGTTAAATCGCGAAAAGGTCCGTAAGCCTTCACGTTTTTATAAATCCAAAATCCCGCACAGATTAATAATACAACATAAACGGCTTTGACCGTAAAAGTCTTGCCGCCGGTAAAGAGGACGTTTAACTCCAGCACGATGAGGCACAAAACCACCGGCACGAGCGTAAACGTCAGGCGCTCGCTGTAATAACCCATGAGCCAGAAAAACAGCGCGTAAAGCATTAAAACCACCGCTATCATGCCGGCTTTTGAATTGCGGCGCGACAGCTCTTCGGCGGGCGCGTTTTTCGGCTGGAAAAAGAAATTGTAAGTTTTCAGCAAAATCAGCGCGACGAGAAAAACCAGCACCGTGCGGTAAATCGAAATCCAGTAGGTGGCGCTGAACGCAATCATCTGGTCGTAAAAATCCTTGAACGAAATGCTCAGTTTATCGAAAATCCATATAAACTGGCGGTAAGCGCTGGCTTCGTGGTTGTAGACCGTGCCGTTAATCTTAATTAAAATTAACGACCAGATTGCCATCGGCGCGATAAAAATCAGCGTCGCAGGAATAGTTAATTTTGCGGCGCGTTTGATTGAAAAATTGCCCGCGCCGTAAAGATTGATTAAAATCGCGAGCATTATTGCCGGAATCATCACCAGAAAATTCCCGTAACAGAGCAGCAAAATGCCGCCCAGGACGGCAAAACGACAGACGTTTTTTGCCTTTAACTCATTCGCCAGAACGATTCTCAGACAGATGTAAACGCATAAAAGCGGCGAGAGAATCGTCAGCATCTGCTGGTGCGCCGACCAGAATGAAGTTTTAATGACGACGTTTGAAATTAGAAAAACCGCGAGGATGTATTTCGCGGCGGTTGGAAATTTCCCGTCGGATAAAACGTCGGCGATGCGGTCGAAAATCAGAAGGCTGATGACCAGAATCGTAAAATTCAGGAGCATAAAGCCCCAGTAAAACGACGAAGCTAAAAGCTCGTCCTGCGCGGCGGCGGTTTGGAGCGGAAGCACTCTGAAGACGGGCGAAAGCACGTAGCCGACCGCCGACGCGAGCACGACGTAAAGCGGGCGCGATTGGCGGATGGATTTTTCGTCGAACAATTTTAGAGGGTTTTTGGCGGTTTCGACATAATCGTAGGAATCGCAGTTTAAGGGAAACGCGCCGACGCTGCCGACCTCGATAAACTTTCCGCAGTATTCTTCCGCCGGCTTGGCGGAGAACAGGAACAGAAAACAAAGAAACGCCGTCAAAGCCGCATAAACCAGCGCTTTGTGGCATTTCAATATTGCGTTAAAAACCTTTCGCATTTATAAAAACTGCTTTCGGGTGAAGCAAATTCCTAGCTTCTGACGCTAGATTTAATAACTTCAAAATCGTCGGTTCGCGACAGATTTTGCATTGCATTAGATAGCTTTTTCGGCGGAACGACAAGTTTTCGCGTTTGAAGGCTGAGCCAGCCGCCCATCGTTGTTAAACTCGCCGCCAGTTTTCCGTCCTCGCGGAAAAAATCGTTGCGGAGTCTGAATCGCGACGCGTCTTCGCTGAGTCCCGCGCTCTGAAATGTAATGCGGATTTTATCGAGCATATACATTTCTTTGTAGTATGTGATTTCGTCCTTCATTATTACGGGACCAAATCTCTGGCGCTGAAATTCGCTGACCGGAAAACCGTTTTCCGCAAAGTAAAACATTCGCACGTCAACCGCCAAATCGAGAAACGAGGTGTTGCCCAGATGACCGTTAAAATCAACGTTCGCCCATCCGACGTGAAATGTTTTTTCAAAAATCTGGCTCATAATTTTAAGCCTTCGGCAGTCCATTTTTCGCAATCTGCGTCACGACCTCACAAAATCTGTCGAGCTCCCAGAGCGTCGTGTAAACGTTCGGCGTGATGCGAATGCCGGTAAATTCGTCGTGAACAATCGGCGTCGTAAAAATCCTGTGTTTCGCCATCAGAAACGAGCCGATTTGCACCGGGTCGATGCCTTCGATTTTGAAATTCGCGATGGCGCACGATTGCGCGTCGTCAAACGACGTGTTGAAACCGACCTTCGGGATGTCCTTTAATTTGTTCATCCAGTAACGCGACAGGTAACGAAGCCGCGCTTCCTTGCGTTTGCCGCCGATCGCGTTATGAAACAAAATCGCTTCGCCGATTGCGAGACGCATCGCGGCGGAATGCGTGCCGATTTCCTCGAATTTGCGAATGTCCGACTTATTCCGGTCTTCGGACGCCATGAGCGCCCAAATCTTCGGGATTTTTTCCCTGCGCACGTACAGCATTCCCGTCCCCTTCGGCGCGTAAAGCCATTTATGGAGCGAGGTGCCGAAATAATCGCAGCCCAGATCGGCTTGTTTGAAATCGAACTGCGCAAACGAATGCGCGCCGTCGACGATGGTTTCGATTCCGCGGGCGCGCGCCATTTCGCAAACTTTTTTGACGGGCATAATCTGTCCCGTCAGATTGATTTGATGCGAAACTAAAATTAGTTTTGTGCGGGGCGTGACGGCGCGTTCAAACGGCGTCGCCAAATCGTTAACGTCGCGGGGCGCAACCGGAACTTTGATGAGATTGAGCTTTAAGCCTTCGCGCATTTCGCGCTGGCGAAGCGTCGTCAGCATTCGCGGGTAATCCTGGGTCGAAGTCAGAATCTCGTCGCCGGGTTTGAAATCCATGCCCATCAGCAAGGTTTCGAGCGATTCCGAAGCGTTGCGCGTGATGGCGATTTCTTCGGCATCGCACCCGAAAATCTCGGCGAGTCCGGTGCGAATCGTTTCCGACTGCGGTTCGAGCAGCTGCCACATCGTATAAGCGGTCGCATCTTCCTGCTGCCAAGTGTACCGGACAAAAGCTTCCGTCACCATTCGCGGGCTTGGAGAAACGCCGCCGTTATTCAAGTTGACAATGCCGCGCGTGACCGAAAAAGCCTGCTGAACGGTCGCCCAGAAATCCTCGTCCGCCGCCAATGCTTCAGGCGAAAGATGCTCGACAGCGCGCGTTTTAGCCTGCAAATTTTCAAACAGCGATGCGACGACCGACGATGACAAAGCCATCATGCCAAAGCTTTTGCCGACGGAAGATAAAAATGTTCTGCGGTTAAAATCGTTCTTGAAACTATTATCATTTTTACTCATTCTCAGACTTGCTTCTTATAATTTTCTTCTTTCAAATTTATTTCATCTGCTTTATTTCCCAAATAGTTTATTAGTAAAAGCAAAAGCCCAAATGGAAGCAGTGAAACAATAAAAAAAGCTATAATAACCAGCCAAATGATTGAACCGGGCAGGTCTCCGCCGTGAAGAATTATCAGACTAAATTCATACATTCTTCAGACCTTCAACAAGGCTGTCAATTTGCTCTTTCGTGTTTGTTTCCGTCACGCAGACGAGAAAATCGTTTTCGTTTTCCGAGTAATATTTCGACAGCGCCAAACCGCCGATAATGCCCGATTCGGTGCGCAGTTTTTCCAAAACTTCGGTCG
>DASWRC010000293.1:0-84561 GCA_036403375.1 Pyrinomonadaceae bacterium | reverse complement strand
ATTTGCAAAATTTAAAGGAGAAAAAAATACCAGATGGTGAATTTGAGTTGCGGGTTTGGGCAGCGTTAAAATACGGAAAGGCTCTGAATTGTTTTATTATTCAAGGAAGCGATGATAAACGAGTAGCTTCTTTATTCACAGTCTATGCCGATGGTAATGGCGACTTTAAAAAGTCGGCAAAAGGAAAGACGATTGTAGATAAGCGAATTTTTCAAGAGCCAAAATCAGGTTGGAAAAGAGTTAATGATTATTTAATTGAGAAAGGCGTTCAATCTCCTTTAAATTTTGCTTGGGATGCGGAAGAAAGATTAGCTGTTGAAGACGAAAGTGCGATTACTTTAGAGCTGAAAAAAGGAGAAAATTATAGTTTGATCTCTTATAGACAGCTTACTAAAACTTCGGATGGAAAAACCGTTATTGATATTTGTAATCACCTGTCTAATGAGTTCGGTGTGGAATTAGGATGCAATTATTAATTAACTATTGGATTTTACAGTCAGGAGTTGATTTGTAATCATCAGGTCGGCGGTTCAAGCCCGTGCACCGGCTCCAATATCTATTGAGGTTTAAGGTAGCTTTGTAGATGTCTTTTTCTTTTGTCACACCTAAATTCACACCTAAAGTTTACGATTTAAACAAAAAGACACAGTTTTGCGGTGTCTACTAAACTTTATTTGTAATATTGAAATTTCTTAAAAGAAATCAAGGCATGAAGACATTTGGAATCAGCTAATCCCATGCCATCCGAGCTTCGCAATCAATCAATAAGGTATGAATCATTCATTTCTGGGTTAGTAATAAAATCCTTATAATAACTCATTTGAATTCTCTCAACTCCTTTTAATTTTTCTGTCGTAATTTCATTAATCTCTTTAGATTACTCACTGTTAAGATAAAAACGATTTTTCCATAACCGATCCCGTCAGCGGCGGTTAAATTTTGAGTATTGTTTGACATAACTCAGGTCTTCACAGTGAAGAATTTATTTCACTGTGTTCTGTTATTTCGCGTCAGCTTTATATTCTTCGTCCGTCACCGGCTTAAGCCAAACCACGCCGCCCTTGCCGGTATCGTTAGTGATAGCGATGTGCGTCATTGGGCTTGTCGAAGATGCGCCGTGCCAGTGTTCGATGCCGGGATTACAGACGATTGTTTCGCCTTTGTTGATGGTTTTAATTGACTTACCTTTTTCCTGGTAAAGCCCTCTGCCCTCGATGACGAGCAGAGTTTGTCCCGCCGGATGCGTGTGCCAGTTGCTTCGCGCGCCCGGCTCGAACGATACGCTGGCGACTGTGTAATTATTGCTCTCAGTTTTTTGAGCGAGCATCTGCAAAAAAACCGTTCCCGTAAAATAATCCGCCGGAGCATTGTCGCCCTTCGGAAAGATTCTATTTTCGTTCTTATTTTCTGTCTGTTCCATTTTTGTTTTCTCCGTATTTGTCGAACGTTGATTAGCGCGCGAAATAATCATAAAGTGCCGCCGCGCAATCAATAATCCGATTGTTATTTTCAGATCTCCGGCGGCTACTTTTTTTGCCGGGCAGCCGTCGCTTTTATAAGCGATTTCCGGGCTGTTTCCGCTTGCTGTCGGCTGATGTTTTTTTCAATCAAAGCGAAAGCTTCATTCAGTTGGCTTTCCGTCAGACCGGTATTCATTCCCATCGACAGATGCGATTCCAGCTGCGGCTCGACGCCCGGCATCGCGGCGAGCGCCGAAATGGTCGCTAATTCGCGCTGCCGGTAAGTTAAAACGTCGCTGTCGAAAATATCGGCGAAAAGATGCTCTTTCAAAAAGCGGTCAACTTGGGGCGAAAATTCGCCGAAACCTCTGGCGGGCTTCGTCTGCGGCTGTCCGGTCAGCGTTTCCAGAGTCTTTCTGCCGCGCTCGTATTTGTCGCCCGTGTCGGCAACCGGCGTCGCCGTTTTTCCCGGCGTGTCTTTAATGCCTCTGTTTTTTCTTTCTTCGAGCACCGCCATAAACGCGTTGATGCCGTTAAGGCTGCGCGGAAAACCGCAATAAGCGTACATTTGAACGAGAACTTCCTTTATTTCATTGACGGTCAGCCCGGAATCCAGTCCGGCGTTCAAGGCTTTTCGTAAATTTTCCAGCTCGCCCGTCGCCGTCAGGGCGGAAATCGTCACGATGCTTTGCTGCCGGGCGTCCAGGCTTTGATTTTTACTGTTTGTTTGCGCGCTCATAGTATTTGAAATGCTTATCAATGAAATGATAAGAGTTAAGACCCGAAATTTTATTCCGTTCATTTTCTCCCTCGCGTCGTTAAAAATCCCCGGCTTAATTATTAAGCTGCCGATTTTAACTTTTCAGCGAAGCCATATCGATCACGAAACGATAGCGCACGTCGCCTTTTAACAATCGTTCGTAGGCTTCGTTGATCTGCTCGATGTTAATCAATTCGATGTCCGCCGCAATGTTGTGTTCGGCGCAGAAGTCCAGCATTTCCTGCGTTTCCGCGATGCTGCCGATGGTCGAACCGGCAAAACTCCGTCTGGCGGGAATGAGGCTGAACGCTGCCACGGCAAGCGGCTCTTCGGGCGCGCCGACCAGCACTAAAGTGCCGTCAACTTTCAGCAAATTGAGATAAGCGTTAATGTCGTGAGCGGCTGATACGTTATCCAGAACCAAATCGAGACTTCCGGCGCGTTCTTTCATTTGCGCTTCGTCAGTAGATACCGCCACCTCGTCCGCGCCCAGACGTTTCGCGTCCTCGGTTTTGGAAAGCGAGGTCGTAAAGACAACCACATGCGCGCCCATCGCTCGGGCGAGTTTTACCGCCATATGTCCGAGCCCGCCGATGCCGACGATGCCCACTTTTTTGCCGGGACCCGCCTGCCAGTGTCTGAGCGGCGAATAGGTTGTAATGCCGGCGCACAAAAGCGGCGCCGCTGAAGCGGGGTCTAAATTATCGGGCACGCGCAGCGTAAAGCTTTCGTCAACGACGATGCTTTCCGAGTAACCGCCGTAGGTTTGCGTGTTCAAATATTTATCCGGCGAATTATAAGTCAGGGTATTGCCCGGCGCGCAATACTGTTCCTCTCCGCTTTTGCAGTATTCGCACTCGCGGCAGGAATCTACCATACAGCCGACGGCGGCAAGGTCGCCTGTTTTGAATTTAGTAACTTCGCTGCCGACCCTCATTACTCTGCCGACGATTTCGTGACCGGGAACGACCGGGTAAATTGTTCCGTGCCATTCGTTCCGAGCCGTGTGCAAATCCGAGTGGCAGACGCCGCAGAAAAGAATTTCGATTTCCACGTCGCGGGGCGTCACGTCCCGGCGCGAAATATTAAGTTGTTTGAGCGGCGCTTCTGCCGCTTCCGTTCCATATGCTTTTATGTTCATTGTAATAACCCTCTTGATATTTACCTCGTTTTATTGCCCCTATTGTTTTTTTATGCCGGTGCCTGCCGCCTGTCATTCGATTAATATTTTCAGGAACCGCGCGCACCCCGCATATTTATCTGCGCGAATGATTTGTCGGTCTCATTTACCAATTACTTTAAATGTTTGGTAAAAAATAAAATAAGCTTATCAAGCGGAATAATATGTATCCTGTCATACAAATCAACGTGATTGGCGTTCGGGATAATCATTAACTCTTTCGGTTCGGCGGCAGCTTGGCAGGCATCTTCGCTAAAATAGAGAGAGTGCGCATTTTCACCGGCAATCAACAAAATCGGACGCGGCGAGATTTCTTTAATGTGATACCGGTTGGGAATCTTTGCTCGGTACCGCCGGAACATGTGTTTTTGAATTTTTTAACGCCGCCTAGTTGTAACTTGAATTAACCGAAAATAAATTCCGGCAACCGCGGCAGAGGCAACGCGATTTTTATCAATACGGCGGGGCGTCATCGGGCACGATTTGACGATTTCGCCGAAAAGCGTGCCGGCGGGCAATTACCAGCCTTTTTCTCCGGCGTCTTTGTGAAGCAGGGTTAGAAGAAAAGGCGCGTTACGAACCAGTAGAAGCCGGCGAGCGCGACGGCGGCTGAAAGGGCGGTTCTGCCGTGTTTCTCAAAGACGGGGGTTTTGCGCAGTTTCCAGAGCAGCGGCAGGAGGAGCGCCGCGACGGCTGCCTGCCCCAGCTCGACGCCGAGATTGAAGGAGAAAAGCGGTACGAGCAGCGCCGCGCCGCCCGCGCCGAGACCTGCCTGTTTCAACGCGCCCGCGAAACCGAAGCCGTGAATGAGTCCGAGCACGAAGGTCAAAGCCCAGCGCCAGCCCGGCTCATCTCGCCGGACGATGTTTTCGACGCCGACAAAGACGATTGAAGCGGCAATCAGCGGCTCGACGACGTTGCCCGGCAGAGTCACCACATCGAGCGCCGCCAGCGCCAGCGTCAGGGAGTGCGCTAAGGTAAAGCAGGTGATGATTTTCGCCGCCGTCGAGAAGCGGCGACAGGCTATCAGCAGACCGAAGAGAAACAAGAGATGGTCGTAACCTGTCAGGATGTGTTCGATGCCGAGCTTCAGGAAGCTCCAGAAGGAGAACGAGCGGTTTGCCGCTGCCGGCGAAGAATCCGCCCCGGCGCCGGTCGTCTCCAGAGAGTTTGCCGCTGCCGTCAGCACCTCGGTGCGCAAAACCTTATCTTCGGCGTCCTTCAAGGTCAGCGTCGTCCGGTGTCCGGCGGGCAGCCTTCGGAGAAAATCCGCGTCGAAGCGGAGCGCTTCCCCCGTCGGCTGCGGGTAGACCAGAATAAAGCCGACGGCGTCCTCTTCGCGCAGTTCGACCTCGGCGGATTGCGGCGCGAGCGAGACGCCGCCGGACGAGACTCTGTAAAGACTCGGCGCGAGTTCTTTCAATCCGGGCAGCACGGTGCCGACGTCGGGCGCGAGGTTCGGTGAGCCGCCCGCCAGCGCCCAGGCGGACTCGGCGGACAACTCTACGTCAAGTTCGACGCGCCCCGATTGCAAATGCGCTACTGCCCAGCTCGCCATCGGGTTGTGTGCTGGCACACAACCCGCAAAGACGGCGAGCAACAGTATTAACAAGCAAGTCTTTCTGCGAACTTTCACGCTAAAAGATTTGTTTCTCACTCAGTTTACCCCGCGCAAATGTTTATAAACTCCCGATACAAGTCTCACTCTCCAGGAGCGGGTTAAACGAATTTCCCGCTGTCCCGCGAAAGGGCGGCGTTTACCGCCCTTTATTGGTGATATTGCCGCCGCCGAGCGTGACCGGCGAGCTGCGCGAGCCGGCTTGATGCCACACCTGACCGGCAGCGTCGCGGATGACGAAGGCGTACGCGTCCGGCTGTGACGGGCTGAGCAGGAGGTCGCCGTCGAAGGTGTTCGCCTCAAACGTGAAGTTGCCCCAGGAGGCGACAGTCAGTCCCGTCGCCCGGTCAATCTTCTGCACGTTACAACGCCCCTTCATCTCCGACCGCGTATAGACCAGCGGCGTGACGCCCGGCTCAGCCGCGAATTGGAGATAGCCGTCCTGCCAGCTGTTCGACTTCACAATATAATCGAAGCCGTCCGCGCCGTGCAGCACCACCGTCCAGTTGCCGCGCACCTTCCCGTTGTTGCCGAGGGTGACGCTGAAGCCGAAATTCGCGTGCCCGTTCGAGCTGCTTTCGTCCGCAACCCAGCCGCCGCCGCCGCTGCGCTGTTCATTGGTCGGCACGGCAATGTTGAGCACGCCGAGTCCGACCGGATTCGCCGTCCAGTACTGGTTCGCCGCGTCAACTTTCACGTACACGTTGTAGGTCTCTGCCGGCACGTTTGCAACACTCAATGCGTCGCCGTTCGCGTCCACCACCACGCCGCTGATGACGAGGTCGGGCGTTGCCGAGGCGTTGTTCGACTTGAATAGCTCGAATGTTACGGCTGCCTTCGTCAGGTCGCCCTCGAATCCCGCGCCGTCATCTTCGGGCGTCAGGTGTGCTCCGAGTCGCACGGTCGCCGTGTTAATGGTCGGTCCGGCGGTCAGAAGTCCCATATCGCCCGTGTAGGCGGCTGCCGCGTTCTCGCGCGAGACGTTCAGTGTCGCCGTTCCGCTCGCGCCGACGTAAAAGACGCTGGAGCTTGTGAACTGCGCCGACACGTTGTACGCACCCGCCGCCATGTTCGCGGTAATCTGGAGAGTCGCCGCGCCGTTCGCCAGCGCGGACTGTCCGACCGAAGTTCCGTTGATGAAAAACTCGACGGAGCCGGCGAGCGGCTGTCCGGGAAATTCGACCGCGCTAACGCTGGCTTGCAGCGTCACCGCGTCGCTGTACTGCACGGCGGACGCCGGAACCGTGACGGACGCGGTCGACTTGACCGTCACGTTGAACGAACACGTGCTCGTGTTTCCGGCGGCGTCCTTCGCCGTCACGTTGACGGTGGTCGTGCCGACGCTGAATGCCGAGCCTGACTCGGGGATGCTGGTCACCGTCACGTCCGAGCCGGCGTCGCTGGCGGTCACCGTGTAATTGACGATAGCCGTGGAAGCGTTCGCCGCCGCAGTCGTGATGTCTGCCGGGCAGGAGAGCATCGGCGCCGTGCCGTCGACGGTAAACAGCAGGCTGTTCCCGACGACCTTGAAGAACCCGCTGACTCCCGGCGGCAGTCCCGAAAAACCGAAGTCGGCAGCCGTGAACGTCGTCGAGCCGAAAGTAACTAATGTGTAAGTATGTCCGTCCGTCATCCCCGCGCCGGGGCTGAAGACGAATTCGTAGCTGCCCGCCGCGCCCTTCGTCAGTGCGCCGCCGAGTACCAGTTGATCGGACGTGGTATCCAAATCAAAGTTCAGTTTGCCGCCGCCGTTCCATGTCAGCGAGCCGCCGCTTAAGGCGGCAACCGGAGATGCGCCGCCCGGTGCGACCGAGCCGCCCGGGTTGAGCGTAATTGCGCGATTCACCGCGCCGCTGCCCGACAGCGAGCCGCCATTAACGGTCACCGAGCCGCCGCCCGAAGACAGGCTGCCGTTGACCCGCAGCGTCCCCGCATTGATTGTGGTCGCGCCGGTGTAGGTGTTCGCCGCGCCGAGTATCAGCGTGCCGGTTCCGGTCTTCGTAAAGCCGCCCGTGCCGGAGAGGACGCCGCTGAGCGTAATGTTAAACGGCGCTCCGGCAGCGTCCGCCGCTCGCAAATTAACATTGCCGCCCGCCGGGAATGTGATAGGCAGCGCGGTTGTCCAGTTCGCTTTCGCCCCGAGCGTGCCGCTGCCGAAACTGAGGCTCGCTGTGAGTCCGCTGCCCGCGAGTTTGACGATGCCGCCGCTGCCCAGATAAAGCGCGCCGCCATTGAGCGTGACCGTCGCGGAGGCTCCGGTCGCAGGCACGCTCGAACTGGTTCCGAGGGTGAACTTTTCGGCTGTGCTGACACCGCCGCTGAATGTCGCCGTCGTGACGTTGCCGTCGCGCAGCGCCATCTGGATACCCGTCGCGGCATTGGTCGAGAGGAATGTGCCGCCGGTCACGCGCATCTGTCCGCCGCGCGCCGCGGAGGTCTGGTTGCCGACCGCGATTGGACCGCCGATGGTGAGCGAGCCGCCTTCGACCGACATTGAGCCCCACGAATTGTTGGTGCCGATGCCGACCGAGCCGGACACGTTAGCCGTGCCGCAGGTGACGACAAAGCCGACGCCGAACGAGGGCGCGCCGTCGCTGCTGCGCGGGATGCTGATGCTCGCCGCGTTAAAAGTTCCGCCGTTGACGCGAATCAATCCGCCGGCGGTGTTATTGGTGTTTACTCCGGTGAACGTCCCGACCCCGTTGTTTACGACGAGGCTGCCGCCGGTGCCGTTGACGGTAGTAATTCCCGTCGCCGTAAACGAGCCGCCGTTGATGTCGAGCAGTCCGGTGCCGGAAGCGACGTTGACGGTGCTCGATGTCATGGAGCTTCCCGAACCGAAACGGAGCGTGCCCGCGTTGACGTTGATTTGACCGGTCAGCGCGACCGGTTTCGTAATCGCCAGCGTGCCGGCGCCCGATTTCGCGAGTCCCCTGTCACCGGCAAGAACGGCGTCGATTGTGGCGGTCGCGCCGCTGCCGAGCTGGTTAACCGTAATAGCTGGCACGCCGCTCGTCACGTCGAGCGTGAGTGTATTGTCGGAATTGTCGGCGTCGGAAATTGTCCAGCTCGCGGCGCTCGCGGTGTTCGCGTCGCCGAATGTGATGCCCGAAAGCGTGCGCGGCGAGTCGAGAATGACAGAGTTATTCGCCGTCAGGTCGAAGCTGCCGAAGATAGGCACACTGTCGATTCCGTCGGCGATTACGCCGCTGTCCCAGTTCGCGCCGTCACTCCACAATCCCCCGCTGATGGGGTTAATCCAGGCGAGTGTGCCGACGCGATTATAGATTTGCCCGGTCGTAAAGCCGCCGGAAATCGGCACGCCGCCCGGACCGGTAATACCGGTGCCGCTCGCCTTGAGATTGAGCCGGAGCGTGCCCGAGCCGGTGATCGAACTGACCGTGACGTTGTAGGCTAAACCGCTCAAAGCGGTTACGCCGGTCACCGCGCCGGTCGCGCCGCCGGTGGTCGCAACCGTGAAGTCCGACGCGTCAACGCCGGTCACCGGCGTGTTGAACGTGACGCGGAAAGTGACCGTCGCCGCGCCGGTGTTCTGATTGAACGGACTAAAGCGGTTGATGGAATTGACCGCCGGCAAGGTTGGCGGGAGCTCTGCCAGTGATGTCACGATATTGGGTACCGGCGGCGGTGCCATGCCTGTGCCGATGTAAAAACTCGGGTGCGGCGGCTGGTTGTAGGCAGTGTTCTGCCACGCGATAGCCGCGCGGTACTGGTGGTCGTGCATCAGCGTATAGATGCGGTTCGTCGCCGGGATGGTCGTCGTATAGATGCGCAGCGCCGTGTCGTCAGCCGTGCGCCAGATGACTTCCTCGCGCCAATCGCCGAGAACGTCTGCCGAGAGAGCCGGAGTGGCTTTCGTGCTGTTGTTCGACGAGAGTCCGGCGGGTGCGAGCAGCGGATTTGACGTGTTGGTGTTCCAGTTCCACTTAAAAATGGTCGTGTTATCGAGCATTTCGCGGAGCAAATCGCCGTCCCACCAGACCATAAAGTTCTGCTGACTCGGGCGGCTCGACGTAATCAACGCACCGTTGGTCGCTCGCAGTCCGCCCCGCGAACCCCACATCTCGTAGCCCAGAAAACGCGGGTCGATGTCGCCCGCCACGCCGCGCCCGACGTCCGCGCCCTCGCCCGAGACGCCGAAGATGAGCGCGCCAGACTTCGCGTCGCGAAACTCGACGCCGTTCGGTCCGTAGCTGCCCGGTTCTTCATGCACCATCCAGACTTCCTGTCCCGGACGGGTCGGGTCCATATCGGACAGGTGCAGCGCGTCTCCGTGTCCGAGCAGAGTCGAGTAGAGTCCCGAACCGTCGTCGTCGATAGCCGCCGCGCCGTATGTGATTTCGTCTCGCCCGTCGCCGTCCACGTCGCCGATGGTCAAAGAGTGCGAGCCTTGTCCGCGCCAGTTCGAATAAGGGTTGCTCGTGCCGGTGTGCCCGGTGTCGAAGTTCCATCGGTTGGTGAGCTGCCCGTCGCGAAAATCCCAGGCGGCGACGAAAGCGCGCGTGTAGTAGCCGCGTGCCATGACGAGGCTCGGGCGCTTGCCGTCGAGATATGCGATGCCGCCGAGAAAGCGGTCGACGCGGTTGCCGTAAGTGTCGCCCCAATCGCCGACCGTGCCGCGCGGCGGATTGTAACTGACCGTCGCCCGCGCCGCGCCCGTCAGACCGTTAAAAACCGTCAGATATTCCGGTCCGGAGAGAATGTAGCCGGCGGAATTGCGGTAATCGGCGTTCGGGTCGTCCGCCCCCAGAAGAACGTTCTGCCCTGTACCGTCGATGGTTCCGGGCGCGGTCTTGCAAGCGAGTTCCGCCTTGCCGTCGCCGTCCAGATCGTAGACCATAAACTGCGTGTAGTGCGCGCCGGCGCGAATGTTGCGCCCGAGGTCGATGCGCCAGAGCCGCGTGCCGTCCAACTTGTAGGCGTCGATGTAAACATTGCCGGTGTAGCCGCTCTGCGAGTTGTCCTTCGAGTTCGAAGGGTCCCACTTGAGCAGAATTTCATACTCGCCGTCGCCGTCCACGTCGCCGACCGAAGCGTCGTTGGCGTGGTAGGTGTAGTCGACGTCGTCGGGCGTTGTGCCGCCGGTCGGAATCTGGAGCGGGATATTAAGATACTGCTGTGCGGGCACGTTCGCCGGGAGCGTAAATTCCGCGCTCGGCGCGCCCTCGACCCCGCTGACGACCGGGCGCACAAAATATGTGTTCGACTGCGTGAGGTCGGCGCTCGCGTCAACGAAATTGGTACTGTCCGTGACCGGGGACGGATTTATCTGGATAGCCGGAGCGCCGCCGGTCGAACGGTAGAGGTTGAAGGTCACGGTCGAGGGATCAGTCCCCAACAGCCGCCAGCCGACGTAAACTTCCGCCGCGTTCTGCCGAACCGCGACCACGCCGCGACCGAGTTTTTCCATTAAATATTGTGCATTCGCCAAATGAGCGAATGCCAGCATTATCCCGATGCTCAGTGCTATTCTTAAATTGTTCTTCACGTAATCTCTCCTGTTTTTCGTTTTTTTGTGTTGTCCGCTCCGGATTCATTCTTTAAAAAAATATCGAAAAACGAATTTTTTTATGGAAGGCTCTGCTCGCCCAAAGAATACCCGCGCCCCTTTTTGTTCGATGACCGTGCCGCTTAAGAGCGTGCCTGTTGGTTTGACCAATAGCGGTAAAAGTTGAAATCAAATAAAAATTACTGTTTGAATAAGACAGCCAAAGTTTTCCCCTTTTGTTCTTTTACTGCCTAGTAAACCGCTTAACTCCACGCCCGGCTTACATTTTTTCAATTATTTCGACTTTACCAATCTGTTTCTGATTAATTAATTGGGTAGACCAATTTGAACTTAGTATTAACCTTTTACATTACTTGCCGAGAAAATGCAAATAAAATTGTGTTCATTCCGCGAAGAATTTCATTTGCCCGGTTTTCCCCGGTAATTTTTGTCATTGATACTTTCTGAATTTCCCTTCCGCGTTAGCTGTCCGAGGGCGCAAAAGCCCGATTTTATAAATTAAAAAAGGAAGGAAAATTTAGATGAAAAATAAATTATCAACAGCACTGGCGATTTTATTAACGGGTTTGTTTTTGGCAGCCGGGACATTTGCCCAGGAGACGGGTACGACGACGGACGAAAAAACGGCGGGCACGGTGCGCATCGGGCTGGCGGGCGTAAAAACCGGCGCAATCGGCGAAGGCGTCAACGCGGCGCAGCTCGCCGGGGCGATACAGAATGCTTTGCCGCAATACCTGAAAGGCACGAAAGTCGAAATCGTTCCCCTGGAAGCCAGACTGCCGACGGCGCTCGACGCCGAAGCCGTGGAAAAAGAATGCAATTATGTTCTTTATGCAACCATATCGCACAAAAAAGGCGGCGGCGGTTTCGGAATGTTCAAGAAAATCGCGCCGGTTCTCGGCAATGTGATTCCGATGGCGGGCATGGCGGGCATCGCCGGTTCGGTCGCGGGAACGGTTGCTTCGACCGCCATCAATTCGGCGGCGACGGCAAACGTTAGAGCGAAGGACGAATTAACGCTCGACATCAGCTTGAAAAACGGTGAAACAGTCGCTTTGACCAAACAGTTCAAGGCGAAAGCGAAATCGGCGGGCGAGGATGTCATCTCGCTGCTCGTCGAACAAGCCGCCGCCGCGATTGTCGATGCGGTCGGTAAATAATTGCCGAATATTCAGGTTAATAAGTGGAAAAATAAAAAAGACGGTTGTTCGTGACGAAAGCCGTTTTTTTTCGCTTTAAATTGCCTTTCGAAATCTTGAGTCCTTAAAACTTTTCCCGCCGTGAAACTTTTTCCGATACTCAATCCGCGTTGGCTGTTAGAACGTAATCGACCGCGCAAACCGGGCGGATTATTGTTCGGAAAATTTAATCAGGAGAAAAATTATGTTCAAGAAAAATTTAGCAGCGCTTTTTGTATTATTTTCGGCAATTTTTATTTTCAGCACAGCGTCGCAGGCGCAGGAGGAGGCGGCGGGGGAAGAAATCGAAGCGGCGTCCAGTTCGAATTTAACCGGTGTCTCGCTTCCGGCGGGCACGCAGAGGATTTTAACGGCTACGCCTCCGGAAGGAGTTTCCGGCTTTTTCGACAAGGTTATACAAGCATCCGACGGTTCGAGTGAAAAGGGCGAGCTGGAAATGTTGGCATGGACGGGCGCCGATTTTAAACAGGCGAACGTCCCGGCAATCATTTCGAGTCTTTCTTCTTCGCTCAAAGCGGCTGGCTGGCAATACGCGGTCGCCGGCGAAAATGACGGCGCGACGATTTTCACCGTCGTGAAATCGGGCGCGCCGGCGCGCAAAATCGTCGGTTATTACGGCGTCGGCAAAGACGCGCTCGTTCTGGCGTGGATGGAGCTGCTTCCCTCGGGCGGTACGGGACCGGGCAGCGGCGAAGGCAGCCAAAACCGAACCGAAAGCATTTCGCAGGACGAAAAACCGGTCGAAACGCAACCCGTTAGAACGTCCGCCGGCGGCGGCTCAGTGGTCGGTTCCTGGTACGACGGTTACTCATCGATACTCATCGGTTATACACCGGTTTATGGACCGAAATCGTTTACGCCGGGCAGAAGCCACTATTTCAACTACATTTTTCATCCCGACGGCACGTTCGAGTTCACAGGCTTAATGCAATCGACGCTGTACGGCTGCACGACTTCGTGGTTTCAGGACAAGCGCGGCAGATACAGCATCGACGGCAGCCGGATTACGCTGACGCTGACGAAAAACTTCTTTCGTCAACACAACGGCTGCGCGGCTTCGGGCAATAAGGAGATTAATTATAAACTCGACCCCGAAACTTACACCCTCGTCGTCAAGCGCAACGAATACGACAAAGAAGCAGTTTGTCTCAACAGCGGCAACGGCGACGCCTGTTACGAACGCAAGCAAAATTAAATCGAGAAAGAATTTACTCGCGGGCGTGGAACACGAAAAAACCGGGGGGGCGAAACCTGAATTTCGTCCCCAGTTTTTTTAATGATTAGCGGCGCGCAGATTTTTCCGCTTACAAAGCGAGCGAGCCGATAAATTCGATAAAGGTTTGATTGCCGGCGAGAAAGATTTGCAGCGGATACGAGGCTGTCAGAACGAGCGTCGCGGCGGCAAAGACCTGGTTCACCCGGCGGTGTTTCCACGAGTGCCACGCGAGACTGACGAGCGCAAAGATAATCGGTATGCCGAAAGACTTAAAAATCGCAAATTCCGAAGGCACGAGCGGAATACGTCCGAGCGCCGGCGGCAGAAAATTGATTGCCGTCAGCAGCATCAGTCCTTTATGTTCCGCCGGTCGCTTACGATAATAAATCGCGGCGGAAAAAAAACCTGCGAACAGTACCAGTTCGACGAGCGGAATCGCAAAAAAGCCGTACGGACTGATTCCCGGCGGCGCGCTTTTGCGAACCAGATGGACATCAATCGCCACCGCCAGACCGCTGACGATAATGAGCGCCGCCAGCAAAATGCCCGCAAATCCCAAAGTCATATGCAGACCGGTGTTTTTCATACGGACGAGCGCTATTTGCGCGGAAAAATAAACGACCCACAGCGTCATCACAATACCGTGCAGGTGAACCATCTCGCTCGCTAACGGCTTGGCGGTAAAAAACGGTCTGAAATAATAAGACTTGAAATAAGCGATTAAAACGAACAGCGGAAACAGCGCTGCCGCCGTCAGAAATAAAGCGCGGTCTGACGGACGCCGCGGTAATAAGTTTGAATTTATTGCCATAAAACGTTCCTCCGGCAAGTTACGCGGAACGCCGGACGGCAATAGTATCTTCAAAATTCAGATTATTTGGCGAAATTTTTGATTCGTTCGACCAGCGCAATAAAGCGTTCGTCGCCGCGCAGCGGGTCGGCTTCGGGTTCGGACGCAATCCAGAGCATCAAAGGGTCGCGAATGGTGAAGGCATTTTCTAATTCGACGAGCGCGCGCTCGCGGTCGCCGAGATTCAGGTAAGCAATCGCCAGGCTGCACGGCGAGACGAATTTGACGGCTCCGGTTTCGTCGAGCTCGCGTAAAATCCGATGCGCTTTTTCAGTTTCTCCCGCCTTTGCCAGACAGCTCGCCATCTCGTTCAACCAGCGCGGATTCGCGCCCATCAACTCCATCACGCGGCGCGTGTATTCGATGGCTTCATCGATTTTGCCGACGTGCCGCAAAACCCAGCTGTATGCGCCGATTCCGTGAGCGAATTGCGGGTCGGCGGCAACCGCCCGGCGTCCGAACTCGACGGCTTCATCGAAGCGGCGGGCTTGATACAAAATCCAGAGGTAATGAGTCTTTTCAAACGCGCCGAGCGGATTTAATTCGAGGATGCGTTTCGAGTCTGCGATGGCTTCGTCGAATTGCCCGTAAAACGCAAATAAACCGGAACGCCAGATTAGCGCGAACGAATGATTCGGGTTTAATTCGATGCTGCGCTCCAGATTTTCTTCGATTTTACGAAAGTCGAAATCGCGAAAATACGTGTAGCCTAAAATGCCGTAGGCTTCGCCCGAGGTGTCGTCGATGGCGAGCGCGCATTCCGCCATCTCCCTCGATTTTTCGTAGCACTCAACGGGCGGCATCGGCGAAAAAGCGCCGAGAACGAAATAATATTCAGCCAAGCCGATATAAGCGAGCGCGTAATTCGGGTCGAGCCGCACGGCGTCTTCAAAGTAATTCCTGGCTTTCGCAAATTCCGTCGGCGCCATCTGGTACAGGTGATAACGACCGCGAAGATAAGCTTCGAAGGCTTCGGGCGCGTGGGTTGCGCGCCTGGCGAGTTTTTCCTGCTCTTCGCCCGTCAGGCGCGGAATCAGCAATTTGGCGACCTTTTCCGCGACAACGTCTTCGAGTTCGAGCACGTCCGCGTATTTTTCGTCGAATTTACCCGCCCAAATCGTTTCGTTTGTTTCGATGTCGAGCAGCTGCGCGGAAACGCGAAGGCGCTCGCCGGCGCGGCGAATCGTGCCGCTCAAAACGAAATTTACATTCAATTTGCGCCCCGCCTCGAACGGGTCGCCGGCATCGCCGAAACGCAGTATGGAACTCGTCGGGCGGACGATGAGCCGGCGCACGTTCGAGAGGCGGCTGATCATTGCGTCCGCCAGACCGACGCTCAAATATTTATCGTCCTCGCCCGGCGGCGTGCTGATAACGTGCAGCGGCAAAACCGCGACGGATTTTTGCCGCTCGCGCGCTGCTTCCGAATCTTTGCGCGGCGCGTATTTTTCCGCCAGCGGATTGTTTAAGCGCCGCAGCATCTCATAGTAACGCGCGTCCGGGCGAAGGGCGTCGAGCATCGGCTCGACGCCGAACCACAGCATCCACGGGTCGTCTTCGGCAAAAGATTGTTCAAAATAATCGAAAGCCGCGTCCGCGTCCCCAAGCGCCGCGTGCGCCATTCCGAGAAAATGCGGTTTGACATAAGCCTTTCGGGCAAGCGCCTTCATTTCGTCCAAAACCGCTTGCGCCTCGGCGAGCCGTCCGGCTTTCGCCAGCCCGAAACAGAGTTGATATTTGACGTAAGCCGAATCGGGAATCATCCGGCTGAAATTTACGAGATAAGGCAGGGCTTCAGCATAGCGTTTCAAGCCCCATAAACTGATGCCGATTTGCGAAAAGGCTTGCGGGTAATTTTTATCAAGCTCCATAATCTGCCGCCCGCGCGTCAAGGCTTCCTCGAAACGATGCGCTTGATAAAAAGCAAAAGCGACCATCGTCTTGGTGCGCAGCGACAAAGGCGCTAATTTTTCGGCGGTCGTGGTTTCGCGCACGCCTTCATCGGTTCTGCCTAAAGCGATGAGCTGGTCGGCATACCATTCGTGAACGTGATGATAGTTCGGCGCGAGACTAATCGCTTTGAGCTTGAGTCGTTCGGACTCCGCCCATTGCCGGCGGCTTTGCAGGACGAACGAAAGCGTCGCGTACGCTTCGCCGAGAGTTTCGTCCAGCTCAATCGCCCGGCGCGCGTATTTTTCGGCTTCTTCGAGCGAGGGTTTCGACGGAATCATCCCGTAAATATTCGCCCAGATATGAAAATCAGCCAGCCCGACGTAGGCGAGCGCGTAATTCGGGTCAATCGCCGCCGCCGCTTGAAACGCTTCCAGCGCTTTCGGCAGAGCTTCGGGGGTGAACTGATTCCAGTAAAAACGCCCCTTCAAATAAGCTTCGTAAGCAAGCGCGTCGTTCGTCTCGCGCCGCGAAAGTTTTTGTCTTTCGGTCGTCGTCAGCTGCGGCAGCAGGGCGTTGGCAACCTGCTCGGAAATCGAATCTTCGAGTTCGAGCACGTCTGTGAATTCTTCGTCAAAGCTTTTCGCCCAATGGGTCGAATGCTCGTTGACGTCGAGAAGCTGCGCCGTCACGCGAATTCGATTGCCGACGAAACGAATGTTCCCGTCGACGACGAATTCGACGCCGAGCTCGCTGCCGACCTGAAAAGCATCCGGCGTACCGGCAAAACCCAAAATCGAGCTGGTCGGGCAGACGACCAATCTTCCGACGCGGCTCAGGCGCGTAATCAGCGAATCGGCAAGCCCGATGCTCAAATATTGCTCGTCGAGCGCCGCGCCCGTCGGCAGGTTGATAATCCTCAGCGGCAGAACCGCCAGCGAGTGTTTTCGCTCTTTCGTCGAACCGGCGGCTTCCGGTAAAGGCTGAAATTGTTTTTTTACCGGTTTGCCGTCCAGATAAAGGCGAATGTCTTCGGCGAGTTCGAGCGCCGACGCATAACGGGTTTCGGCACGCTTTTCGAGCGCGTTCATGACGATTTTTTCAAGGTCGCCGGAAAGCTCGCGGCGCAGCTCAGCCATTTTCAAATTGCGGGCTTCAAGAATTTTATCGCGCGCGCGCGGCGCGTCTTTTTCCGCAGACATTTCCGGGCTGTCGAGGCTTTGGCTCAAACTCTGCGGCGGCTGCTCGCAGACGACGCGCGCGATTTCGAGCGGCGAGCGGCTACGAAAGCGGTACGGGCGCGTGCCCGACAATAATTCGTAAAGAATCACGCCGAGCGAATAAATGTCCGAAGCGGGCGTCACAAGCTCGCCGTTAACCTGTTCGGGCGACGCGTATTCGGGCGTCATCATCCGCATCGCGGTCGCGGTCGGCTCGATGACGGTATCGGCAAGCTCTTCGTCAAGCAGTTTGGCGATGCCGAAGTCGAGGAGTTTCAACGTGCCGTCCGGCTTGACCAGAATATTCGACGGCTTCAAATCGCGATGCACGACCTTTATCCGGTGCGCGGCGTGGACGGCTTCGCAGATTTGGAGGAAAAGTTCGAGACGCTTTCTGATATTTAATTTTCGATTGTCGCAAAACTGGTAGAGCGGCTCGCCTTCGACATATTCCATGACGAAAAACGGCATCCCGTCGCGTGTTTTTCCGCCGTCGAAAAGCCGCGCGATGTTCGGGTGATTCAAGGCGGCGAGAACCTGCCGCTCGGTGCGAAAGCGCCGCAGAAGGAATTCCGTTTCCATGCCGCGCTTGATGAGTTTGACGGCGACGCGGCGGCGAAAAGTGTCGTCGGCGCGTTCTGCCAGATAAACCGTCCCCATCCCGCCGCGCCCGATTTCACCGGTCAGGCGGTAAGCGCCGACGATTTCGCCGATTAAAGGGTCGCCGGCGTCCATCGATTCGGCAAAATACTGCACGGCGGTGTTTTCAAACGCCGGGCGGCTCATCAGGCTTTGCGCTTCTTCGTCGAGCCGGAACAGTTTTTCGACTTCCGCGCGCAAGTCTTCGTCGGAACAATTTTCGGCTAAAAACTGCGCTTGGCGCGCGGGCGCAAGCTCGACCGCTTCCAGAAAAAGTTCCTTGATTTTGTCCCAGTTTTCGAGAGACATTTTTTACTTTTCGCTCAAATGACCGTAAAGCCACGCGCGCGCGAGCTTCCAGTGACGTTTGGCGGTGATGACGGAAACGCCTAAAACCTCTGCCGCTTCTTCAAAGGTCAATCCGCCGAAATATCTGAGTTCGACTAATTTTGCCATCGGCGGGTCGATTTCGGCAAGACTTTCGAGCGCCTCGTCGAGCGCGACGATTTCGCCGCCCAGTTCGAACGCCTTGTCGATATTTTCGTCGAGCTGTAATTTTTCCAGCCCGCCGAAACGCTTTTCCGCCTTATACTCGCGCGCGTGGTCGACCAGTATGCGCCGCATCAATTGCGCCGAAACACCGAAAAAATGCGCGCGGTTCTGCCAGTTGACGCGCGTCTGGTCAATCAATTTCAGATACGCTTCGTGAACCAGAGCAGTCGGCTGCAAAGTGTGGTCGCGCCGCTCGCGGCGCAGATAATTAGACGCCATTTTTTTCAACTCGTCGTAAACGAGCGGCAGTAAATCGTTAACGGACGACTCGTTACCGCTCGACAATTCAATCAGCAGCTGCGTGATATTTTCCTGATTCGGCATTTGATTCCAGATTGCCCGCCGGAGCGGCGAGCGCGCGGGCAGATATTTTTTAACCAATAATATCCAAAATCCTTACAAAAGAAAATCTTTTAAAGGAAAAACAGTCCGCCGACGCGAATAAATTCTCTCGACGCGGTCGCTTTCGGTGACACTTTTCAGCCAATCCATTCCGCGTAGCCAATTGAAAGCCGCCAACCGACGGCGGAAAATTTTATTTATCGACGGAGAATTAAACGATGCAGAATCGAACGTTTATCGCGAATTTATTCAAACAATTTTTCAGTCTTTTACTTTTAACCGCCGTGGCGAGCGGAGGAGGAACATTTCCGGTCGCGGCGCAGACGCGCCGCCAGCCGATTGTAAAAAAAACACTGACGACGACAACAACGACACAGAAAATAGAAACGAAATGCAGCGGCGGCTGGAGCGGCACGATTACTTTTACCGAAACGTTCAGCGATTCCCTTTCGGACACTGAGCCGAATCAAATAAACAGAAATATGACCAGTATGGTCACCAGAACGCACGACAGCACGTATTCCGGCGTGATGGCGGTTGACGGAACCGAACTCGCGCCCGTCGCCTACGGTCGAATCAACTATAAAAACGTGTCCAAAACACGCGGCAACGTCCGGGAATTGGGCAGCTGCGGTCGCAACCGGCACTGGTTCACGACCAATTCAACGAGCACGCAGACCGAAACCGCGCAGGGCGGCGGCTCAAGCAATTTCAGCATCAACGTTGACGAGCAGAACGAAACTTACAGCTTTGCCTTTTCTTTTCCCGATTTGCCGGGCGACGAAACTCTCGACTCCGAGGTCACGACGAACGGTTTTTGCCAGCCGCAAAATAATAAAACCGTCAACGAAAACGACAAATCGGACGTCACCGTCCGGGGCGGACGCGCGAGGGTCGAAAACCAGCGATTCGACCCGCAAAACCCTAATTTATTGTCCGGCACTCTGACGATTGCGCCGCCGCAAAATTCGGGCGAGCTTAAAAAGCCCGTCAAAACCGTCGCGTGGCGACTGCGCCGCTGCTCGCCGGCGCTCGTCATTGCCGGCATGAAATTTTATCAACCGCTTTACCCGTCTCCGAATACGTGGGTCGAAATCGGCAAAAACGATTACACGATTGACGGCAACGAGGTAAAAATCGTCGCGACAATCGCCAATTTATCCGGCGCGCCGAAATCGTCGATTGTTAATTTCAGAGAATTGAGCGAAAACAAGGATTTGCCGGAAGCCAAAGTCCAGGTCAATCTCGCGCCGCACGAGATAAAGGAAGTCGAATATGTCTGGGACACGAGCGGCTTTGCGTGGAAGCAAGACGCGCCCCAAAACACACCGGCGGTTTCGCGCAGCATTCAGGCGACGATTCCCGACGACCGCGTGAGCGAGATGATTTTCATCAATCCCAAACCGGTCGTCATCGTTCCCGGATTATGGTCGAAACCCGAAAAAACAGGACAATTTGTGAATTATTTCAAAAATCAAAACGTTCCGTGGGCGGTCGCCGTCGCGCCGGTTTACGTCGGGCAGAAGGCGAAAGACAACGCCCTGATTGTCGATAAAACCGTGCGCGAGCTGCAGAGAAAAGAAAACGCGTGGCACGTCGATTTGGTCGCGCATTCAACCGGCGGTCTCGCGGCGCGTGCCTACATTGACGGCTTGATGCCGACCGCGTTCGACAACCGCCCGGCGGCGCTGCATCTCGTCATGCTCGGCACGCCGAATTTGGGAACGCCCTGCACGCCGGACGACGCGGCGGCAAAGAATTTCAAAAGCGAAACGGACGCGTTTGCCGAGATTTCGCCGGAAAATATGAGCGTTTTCAACGAATCGGTCGCGAAAAAGCGCGGCACGAAATTCATCGCGATGATTGGCGATTCCGAATCGCCGACCTGCACGCTCAACGAACCCGGCGACGGCGTCGTCCCGACGATTTCGGCGCGTTACCTGAGCAAAACTTACGTTCCGACAAACGAAAATTACGAAAATCTGGGCGGCGAACAATCCGTTTTCACACAAGTTCGCAAATGGCTCGCGCTGCCGGCAAACGCCGACTTCGCGCCCGAAAATTAGACTTCCCAAGAAACATAAAAAAGCGACGCGTCTGCTGCGTCGCTTTTTTATGCTCGGGAGGCTGATTTTACGATTTTCGGTGTCGAATTTTCACGCCTTTTCCGCGGCTGCAAATTCGTTTTACGGCGTTTCGATGGTGAGACCGATCCAATCCCATTCTCCCACCTGCGGACCGACCATCGAAGCCTTTGCCGATTTCGGGACGAATAAAATACTCGCCGCGCCGACCGCCTCTGCCGGCGTCATCCCGAACATCGCATCGTATCTTTTATTGTCTTTTATCTTGACCGGTTTGCCGTTTTCTTTGACGCTGATGCGGTAACGCCCGAGCGGAATATTATGGATTCTAAAACTGCCCGAAATGTCCAGCGTCTTGCGGATAACGAAAGTTTGTCCCGCCGTGCCGTCGAGCATTTTTCCTTCGGGCGTGAGGGTGATTTCGAGCGTCCCGCCGGAGCGCACCGCGCCCGCCGGCGCGTTGTTGTCGTCCGCCGCGACCGAATACCAGTGGAAAAAAATCGCGCCGCCGTAGAAGGTCGAAGGAAGATGCGAATTTTCCTGCAAATTTTCGCGGCTCGTAATACCGTAGGGCAGAAGCACGAAATTTTCGACCGCGCCGTCCATCGTCACGAAGCTGTCGAGCTTGCCGTCCGCCGGATGCAGACCGACCGCCGCGACGCCGTCGCCCCATTCGATTTGATAACCGGCGTTGTAAAAATGCGCCGAGCCTTTGGGAACGACAAATTCGTAATAACCGTTGGCGTCCGTCGTGCCCTGTGCGCCCGAATAATAGCCCGCCAGATAAGAAGAACGCACGCCGAGTTCCGCGCCCGCGAGCGGTTTTCCCGTCCAATCTTTAACGTATCCGCGCACTCGTCCGGGTTTCGGCGCAAGTGCCGGAAACTGCGGCATCGCGGGCATTTCGCTGCCCATCACGTTAATCCACCTCGTGTCCTTATCGACCGTCAGGACTTTTGCCGAAGAATCGTTTCTCGACGGTCGTTCGTCGTCGGGTTTTGCGGGAACGCTTTTCGATGCGCCCGGCAGCGTGACTTCCATCAGGGCGCACACCAAAACGTCGTCGCCGGGAACGAAAAAGCCGAGCACGACGCGGCGCGGCGTTTCTCTTGTCAGGCTGAAAAGCTCAAGGTCGCCGCTCTTGCCCTGCGGTTCATATTCCCAGCCCGCGCTGCGAAAATTCTCCTGAATCCGGCTCGTCAGCCGCGCGGCGCTCGAAGCGGATTTATAATTCCCTTCCCACGCCAGAAGCTCGCGGTCGCCGCCCGCAATTTTGCCCGCGCCTTGTTTTAACAATTCGTCGAACGCCTGGTTGAATTCCGCCGGAACGCTGTCCGGCAAAATGCGCTGCGCCCCGCGCGGCATCGCGGCTGAAGTAACTTCCGAGCTTTCCGCCGCCGCGTAGCCCGCGCCTTCCTGCGCCCGCGCATTTTGGAAACCGGCAAATAAAATTACCGCGAATATAAATAAAAGTGCCGTTAAATAGTTTCTGAACATAATTTTTCTCTCGTTATTTTTAGCCGTCACAAACGGCGACAAAAATTCCACTCAAACTAGACGCGGATTTTGCGGGACAAAAAGGCTCACGCCGCGCAATTTTTTTTCTTTCGCGGAACTTTCGCCAGCCCGTCCGGTCAAAACGCGGGGCTGAAAAATTTTATGAAGAATTTGACGAGATTAAAATTTACGAATCAATAGGCGAAGGATTGATAGACCTCATTTTTCGGAACGTCTTCGAGCGATTCGACGACGCGGTTAAAGCGAAGCATTTTTCGCGATTCGGGCGAAAGATTTTCGAGGACGGCGCGCGGAATGTTAATTGAAACTTCGGGTCGAAACAGCCATCTGCGGCTGTAACCTCTTAAACCTTCTTTTTTTCATTATAGAGGCGTTCGGTTTCGCGGTTGTTTTATTTCACAAATCGAATTCGATTTTTCTACAAACCGGCGACTCTTTTTTCGACCGCATCGAGCGGCGGTAGATTGTTCGTCGGCTGGTCGAGATAAAAATACACGCAGCTCGACCAGTCGTCCGTGCGCTCGAACTTCCATTCAGCCGGATTGACCGCTCGGCGGTCGCGCGTTAAATCGAGCGGCACGCGTCCCGGACCGGCGCGGTAGAGCGTGATTTTCTTTTCGAGAAACGGCGCGGCGTTGTTTTCCGCCAAATATCCGATCTGCTGCATCGTCACGCGCGCTTCACGGTAAAAATAAATCGGGTCAACGACGTGATACCGATAAAAAGCCCAGCGCATTGCTTTTTCGTCCGCCACCGGCGAGCCCTGATACAGATTGGCAAACGCGCCCTGTCCCCACGCCGTGCCGATATAATCTTCCGTTCCCGTACCGGCGATCGTCGGCAGATTGCGGTCGCCGTCGAGATACATTTTTATCTCGCCTTCGCCCCACCAAGTGTTGTAATAATCTTTCGTATTGACAATCACGCCGATGTTCGCGCCGAGGTAACGCCCTTTTCCGGTCACGAGCGGCAGAATCTCGTAATCTTTCTGCATGGTGGTCGGATTCTCGCGCCGGTAAAAGGCATGAAAATACAGCGTATTCGCGCCATGCCGGTCGCCGACGGTGTAATCGACGTCGTAGAAAAGCTCGGGCAAATCCGTTTTGCTCTCGTTCGTCATGACAATGCGCATCCCGGTTTTGAACGGCATCGGCACGATCGAGTTAAAACTGCGCCCTTCCGGATTGGAAAAAAGCGCCGATTGAAACGCGGTTGTTTGTCCCAAACCGATGCCGAAAAAATCACCGAGCGGTGCGCTCACGGCGGGTTTGGCTGCGCCGTCCCAGAACATCTCGATTTTCAGGCTGCGCAGCATCTGCGGGCTTCGGTCCCAAAACGTCATCCAAATTCGCCGGATAGTTCCGCTCGTGTTTTTCGCTTCGGCTAAAACCCGGCTTTCGCCCGCCTTGATTGAAACGGTCGGCGCGCCTTTGCGTCCGCCGTTAACTGTACCGCCTTTGCCTTTTTCGGCGGTCGGATTTTCGCCGCTCGCCATGCGCGGTTCGACCGGCTGCGGCGGCATCTCGAACAACGTTTGCGGGAAAGCCGTTTGAAACAACGTCAGCAAAATCAAAACGCATAAAACACGATTTGTTAATCTTATCGAACAAAACATAATTGCGGTTTCTGTGAATCAATAAGCGAACGCCTGATAAATTTCCTCTTTCGGAACGTCTTCGAGCGATTCGATGACGCGGTTAAAGCGAAGCATTTTTCGCGATTCGGGCGAAAGATTTTCGAGGACGGCGCGCGGAATGTTAATTGAAACTTCGGGTCGAAACAGCCATCTGCGGCTGTAACCGATAACGACCATCGGGCGCGGCTCGCCAGATTTGTTCGGCGTGCCGCGATGCAAACCTCGAACATCGCGAATCATCACGTCGCCGCGCGCCAGACAAATCGGTTCGAGCGGGCGCGTGCCGCTTTCGATTAATCTTAAACCTTCTTCTTTGGTGACAATATGCGTTCCGCGCGCGACCTCGAAAGGACCGTTTTCTTCCGTAACGTCCACGAGCGGAAAATTTACCGCCAGTTGGAACGACGGCGTTTCCTGCTCGATTTCCGGAAAAAGCGGCGGCGCGTCACGATGAATTTCCTGGTAATCCGACCCCCGAAGCGGCGTGTCGGTCGCCAGTTGAACCATCGTAAAATCCGCGCCGACCAGATTTTCGACAATCGCCAGAATGTCCCGGTCGGCAAAAATTTCCTCGTCGGCAAACGGCGCGCTAAACGGCAAAGTGACGTAATACCTTTCGGCGCCGCGATTTTTCAGATTTCCCTCGCGCGCGATGTGTTCGCCGAGCAGCGGCAGAAATTTCTCATGCCAAACGCGTAATTTTTCCGGTTCAAAATGCCCGCGCAGAACGCAAAAACCGTCGCGTTTAAATTCTTCCGTAAATTTTTCGATTTCCGGCTGTTGGTATTGATTCTTTGACATAAAATCTCTCAAAGTTTGTTTACTTCTAGCTTATCGTAAATTATCCGGCGCTCGTTATCGGTTATTTGGATTACTTTGCCTTTTGACATCATTTCAGACGTGTCAGGCGATTTTGCAAAACGACGACGATGAGCAGAATCACGCCGCGAAAGACGAGCTGCCACCACGGGCTGATTTGTCCTTCGAGATTGAAAATATTAAAAATCACGCCGAGCAGAAGGACGCCGAAAAGCGTCGAAACGACGCTCCCCTTACCGCCCGTCAAAAGCGTTCCGCCGACGACCACCGCCGCAATCGCGTCGAGTTCCCAGCCGATGCCCGCGACCGGCTGACCGGCGTTGAGCCGCGAAGCCAAAACGACGCCCGCGAGCCCGGCGAGCAGCCCGCTCAAAGCATAAACCGCAATCGTCACGCGGCTCACGTTCAGTCCCATCAATCGCGCCGCTTCGTCATTGTCGCCGATTGAAAAAACGTGTCTGCCGAAGCGCGTGTAATTCAAAACCAGCCAGCCGGCGGCGTACAAAATTACAAGCAGCACGACCGGCACGGGCAAAAACCCGATAAAGCCGCGCCCGAGCCACGTAAAATCGCCCGCGCCTTTGATCGCGACCGATTCTTCGCCCGTCGCGGCAAGCGCCAGCCCGCGCGCGGCAATCATCATCCCGAGGGTGACGATAAACGGCTGAATTCGCGCCTTTGCAATCAAAACGCCGTTGATTATTCCTAACGCACTGGTCGCCGCGACCGCCGCGACCAATGCGACGGCAATTCCCTGATTGGCGAGATTGGCGGCAATCACGCCCGCGACCGCGAGCAGCGCGCCGACCGACAAATCGATGCCGCTGGTTAAAATAACGAACGTCATCCCGAGCGCGACAATGCCGAGCATCGAGTTTTGGCGCAGGATATTGAGCAGATTTTCCGCTGTCAAAAACGCCTCGTAACGCGCCGTCGCAATCACACAAACCAGCACGAGCAAAATCAAAGCGCTCTGCTGCTGCGCGAATGAGCCGGCGCGCGCGCGCAGGGTGCGTTCCTGCGCTTCGGTTACGTCGTGAATCGTTTGTGTTTGTTCCATAATTTTCTAGTCGTCCTCATCGACTCTGAGCCAATCGAAACGAACGCCCGAATTCGCCGTTTTGCCGTTGTAAACGAGCGCAATGTGCGCGCCTTCGACGTAGCTCGCATTGACTTCGCCGCCGAGGGCGCGCCAATTTTTATCGTCGGTGCTGAAGGCGAAACGAAAACTTTCGCCGTCCTTCGCTTTCACCCGCAGCGAAATCATCGTTCCATTATTCGGCAGCGATTCGCTGGCGACTTCCTGCCGCTTATCGCCTTCGCGCCGCCAGACAAAGATTTTCCCGCCGCCGATGCTGATGCCGACCGCCGCGCTGCGCCAGCCGTAGACGGAAATTCCGGCAAATTCGTCCCCGCGCAGCTTCGCGAAATCAATCCGCGTCGCCGCCGTATAAGTTCCCGAAACGGTTCGTTCGGCAAGCACGATTTCGGGCATTTTTTCGGGCTCAGCTTGCGCCGCCGCCGGTTCAAATGTCAAAAAACCGTTTTCGAGCCGCGGGGTTTGCGCGTTGTAAAGCGGGTAGCTCCATTTCGGTTCAAGCAGATTTTCGTTAAATTCATCCGAAAGCGCGAAGTTTTTTTGCTGTTTGGCACCGTTGATGGGAACCGCCGCCTGTTTTGAAGGACCGCGCCCGTTGTTGATTGTCGCCCAGCCGTTCTGCCACGCGACTTCGTCGAGCAGTGCTTCGCGCCCGATGTTAAAGGCGTCGGTGCGCTTGCGGTATGCGTGATAAAGCAGAAACGCGCGCCCGTCCGACGTTTCGACGATGCTGCCGTGACCGGGGCACTGCCACGTTTCGTTGGCGGCAAGAATCGGGTTCGCCGGATTTTTCTCCCAATTTCCGAGCAGAGTTTTCGAGCGCGCGACGCCGAGCGCGTAATCGCAGGCGCGACCGCAGCAGGCATTGCCCGAATAAAACATGTAAAAATATCCGTCGCGGCGCAAAACGTACGCGCCTTCGATGACGTGTTTTTCCCACGCTTCGGTATTGCGAAAAAGCTTTTTCGGCTTGCCGCTGAGCCTCGTCCCGCTTTCGTCCAGCGCCTGCGCGTAAAGCCACGTCGGCTGCTGTCGGTCGTTGCCGTCTTCCTTCCAAATCAAAAACGGTTTGCCCGCTTCGTCGCGCACGAAAAATGGGTCGAGCGAGCCGATTTCCTGACAAACCAGCGCGCCTTTGTCGGTGTAGGGTCCAGCCGGGTTTTCGGCAGTCGCGACCGCGACGCAGAGCGTGCCTTTTTTATTTTTACCATCGTCGCGCCGCGCCGTGTAATAAACAAAATAGCGTCCCTTATCGGCGATTATTTCCGGCGCCCAGAAATCGCCTTTCGCCCACGCCGGTTTTTTATCGAACACCGCGCCGATTATTTTCCAGTTGATTAAATCCTTCGAATGCAGAATTTGAAACTGCGGCGACCAGCCGCCGGTGGTCGCCGTCGCGTAAAAATCTTCACCGACGCGAATTACCGAAGGGTCCGGAAAATCGCCCGCGATGACCGGATTGGTGTAGCTTTGCGTGAAGACGAAGGCTGCCGAAAGCGCGTTCAATAAAAAGAGAAAAACTAATCTGTCGAAAACGAATCGCAGCATTTTAATTGATTTTCGGGCGTTGAATATAAACCGCGACGAGAATAATCGCCGCTTTGATGATGAGCGCGTATGAAAATTTCAGATTATTCATATTAAAGCTCGTCGAGATAACAATCATAATCAGCGCGCCGATGACCGTGCCGATAATATTGGCGCGTCCGCCCGTCAGAGGCGTTCCGCCGACGACCGTCGCGGCAATCGCGTCAAGCTCGATTCCCTCGCCGACCTTGCCGGCGTCCGAAGAGCCGAGACGCGCCGTAAAAATCAGCCCCGCCAAGCCGGCGAGCAGCCCGCTGATGGCGTAAACCGTGATTTTCGTGCGGTTAACGCGCACGCCCGAAAGCCGCGCGGCTTCTTCGTTGCCGCCGACGGCAATTACGTAACGCCCGAAAAGCGTCGCGCGAATCAGGAAAACGGCGAGCGCGACAATCAATACGAGCAAAATAATCTGAAAAGGAATTCCAAACAGGAAACCGCTGCCCAAGTATTCAAAATTCGCGTTGCTGAACGAGATTACTTCGCCGCCGTTGCTGATAACCTGCGCGACGCCGCGACCGGCGATCAAAACCGCCAAAGTTATGATAATCGGTTGAATTTTGTAGCCCGCAATCAAAACGCCGTTGAATGCGCCGACCGCCGCCGAAACGATTAAGGCGAGTAAAATCGCGGGAGCAGCACCGTAATCGAGCGTCACCGCCGCCGCCGCCGAAGCAATCGCCATCACCGAACCGACCGACAAATCGATGCCGCCGGTCGAGATGACGAAAGTCATCCCGAGCGCGACGAGCATCGTCGGCGTGACCTGCACGAGAATATTGCGAAAATTATCGACCGCCGCGAAATTCGTCGTAAAAAGCATATTGCCCGCGAGCAGTAAAACCAGCGCGCCAAGCGCGCCGTAAGTCGGCGCATAATCGGCAATCTTAAAATCGCGTTTCGCGACGGTCGGTTCAATCGGAGCTGCTTCTGCCATATTGTTCTTTAGTTTCAAGCTTCAGGCTTCAGGTTCAAAACTTGAAACCTGAAACCTGAAACTTTATTTCGCCGCCGTTTTCGCCTGCGTTTTGCCGGTCAGGCGCTTTATCAAATCGGTTTCTTCCCTCAGGTACGGCGTGCCGTCGGTGCGAAAAACATCGTGGAACCAAACCCACGGCTCGTATTCGACGTACGGGTTGTCCCACGAATCCCACGGATAATTGGTCTGCGATTTACCCTGCACAAAACCCCAGTTAATCATCCCGACGCCCAATCTTTTGCCGACCGGCAGGATGGCGACAAACGTGCTGCCGCGCGGGCGCGCCATATATTCGGTGCAGATAATCGGACGATTATACTTTTGCAAAAACTTGACGCGCGCTTCAAAATCCGCCGCCGGTTCGTAGGTATGAAAAGTGATAACGTCGGATTGTTCGATTTGGATTTGCTCGGTCGGGTCAAGAGTTCCTTTCACGTAATCGCCTTTCCAGACGCCCGAAGTTAAAGGCTGTTCGGCTTTTGCTTCGCGCGCCCAGCGAAACGCCTGCGGCAGAAGCCGGTTGATTAATTCGCCCTTGTTCGGCGGGTCTTGTTTCGCGTAATCGCCGCCGTTGCGGTTGTCCGGTTCATTCCAGATGTCCCACGAGTTGATTCGCCGGTCTTTCGCAAACGCGCCGACGACCGCTTTGACGTATTTTTCAAGCCGCGGATATTCCGACGAATCCGCCAAAGCTTTCGCGCCCGGGCTTTGCACCCAGCCCGAATTGTGAACGCCGGGACGCGGCGCGCGCTGTTTGCCGGCTTTCGGGTTCGGGTCCCAGACCGAATCGAACAAAACGAGCATCGGCTTGATTTTATGCCGGTCGGCGATTGCCAGGAATTGGTCGAGCCGCTTGATAAACCCCTGCGGGTCCTGATTGTAAGCCAAATCGTGCAGAAAAACGCGCATTGTGTTCATGCCCAAACTTTCCGCCCAGCCAAGCTCCAAGTCGATGCGTTTCGGGTCGAAAGTGTCGGCTTGCCACATTTCAAGCTCGTTAATCGCGCTTGCCGGAACGTAATTGCTGCCGACGAGCCAACCCTCCTGCGCCGCGTACCAGTCTTTCGCTTTTTGCTCACTCCAACGCTGCGCGCTCGCCGCTGAAACGCATAGCAATATCGCCCACAGGAGGACGCATAGAAAAATTTTGCGGTTCGGTCTAAACATTTTGAGATTCTCCGTTTACATTGTCTTTCGTTTCCGCCATGGCGTTGATAATCGCGTCCTGCGAAATCTGCCCGTGCGGAATTTCGGCGACCAGTTCGCCGTCGCGCATGACGACGACCCGGTTGCTGCTTTCGACGAGTTCTTCGAGTTCCGACGAAATCATCAAAACGCCCAAGCCGTCGCTTGCCAGCTCGCTGATAAGCCGCTGAATTTCGCCTTTCGCGCCCAAATCAATCCCGCGCGTCGGTTCGTCGAGCAGCAGGAATTTAGGGTTGTTGCAGAGCCATCGAGCGAGCAGAACTTTCTGCTGGCTGCCGCCCGAAAGCTCGCGGATTTTCTGGTCGGCATTCGACGCCTTAATGCCGAGCCGTTTCATAAATCGCTCGACGATTTCGTTCTGCCGCGCGCGCGAAACGATGCCGAATTTGGCGAGTGTCGGTAAAACGGCGAGCGTCAGATTTTCGCGCACCGACCATTCGGGAATAATGCCTTCCGCCTTGCGGTCTTCGCTCAAAAACGCAATTCCCGCCTTTATGGCGTCGGTCGGCGAGCCGACATCGACTTGTTCGCCGTTGAGCAGAACCTTTCCGCTTTCCGTCCGGTCGGCGCCGAACACGGCGCGCGCAACGTCAGTGCGTCCCGAGCCGAGAAGTCCCGCCATGCCCAGAATCTCGCCGTGTCTTGCTTCCAGGGAGACGTTTTTGAGCCGCCGCCCGCGATTCAGGTTTTCGGTTTGAAGCAGCGGCACGGACTCGGCGCGTGCCTCGCGATATTCGCCGAACGCGGTCGCGCCCTTTCTTTCCAGCTCCTCGCGCTGCTTGCCGAGCATCATGCAGACGAGGTCGATTCGTTCGAGTCCTTCGAGTTGCCGCGTGCCGATTAATTTCCCGTCGCGCAAAACCGTCACCTTGTCGCAAACCGCGTAAAGCTCGTCAAAACGGTGCGAGATATAAACGATTGCCGTGCCCTGCGCTTTGAGCCGCCGGATAACGTCGTACAAAATCCCGACTTCCTTCTCGGTCAGGCTGCTCGTCGGCTCGTCCAGCACGAGGACTTTTGCGCCCAGGGAAACGCCGCGCGCAATCGCCGTCATCTGCCGGAGCGCGATGTTCAGGCTGCCGAGCTCCGCTTTCGGATTGATGTTCAGCCCCAAATTCTGCAAAAGCTCGCCCGTCTCGCGGTTCATTCGCGCCCAATCGACAAAGCCGAAGCGGCGCGGCTCGCGCCCGAGAAAAATATTTTCGGCAACCGTCCGAAACATCAAAAGGTTGACTTCCTGGTAAACCGCGACCACGCCCGCCGCTTGCGCTTCTTCGGGCGAGCGGAAACTGACGGGCTTGCCTTCAAGCCGCATTTCGCCGCCGTCGCGATTATACGCGCCGGTCATCACCTTGATAAGCGTCGATTTCCCCGCGCCGTTTTCGCCGACCAGCGAATGCACGTCGCCTCGCTCTAACGTCAAATCGACATTGTCGAGCGCCTTGACGCCGGAAAAGACTTTCGTAATATTCTGCATCCGCAAAAGCGGTTCGTTGTTCATAATAAGTGGTCGGTGTGGTCGGTGGTCAGTGGTCGGTGGTCGGATTTTTTCTGTCCACTGACTACCGACCACCGCGTTCACTGTTTCAGTACGCTTCGTTGACGAATTGCGCCGCGTTTGCAGAGTCGAAAAAGCGGTCTTCGTTGATGATTTGCGGCGGCAGTTTTTCGCCCTTCAAATATCTTTCGAGCGCGTCGAAGGCGAGCGGACCGAAACGCGGATTGCATTCGACCGTCGCGTTCATATCGCCCGCGATAATCGCCTGCAGCGCCGTTTTCTGACCGTCGACCGAAACGACCAGAACGTCTTTGCCGGGGTTCATATTCGCCGCCTTTAACGCCTGAATCGCGCCCAAAGCCATTTCGTCGTTGTGCGCGTAGACCGCCGTGATTTCCCTGCCTTTCGACTGGATGATGTTTTCCATCACTTTCTGTCCTTCGGCGCGCGTGAAATTGGCGTCCTGCGAAGCGATGATTTTCATGTCGGGGCTTGCCTTAATCGCGTCCATAAAGCCCTGGCTGCGGTCGTTGGCGACGGATGAGCCGGTCGTGCCTTTCAGCTCGACGATGCCCGCTTTTCCGCCCGACTGTTTGGCGAGCCATTCGCCCGCGCGCCTGCCTTCCTGCACGAAATCCGATTTGATGACCGTCACGAAATCGGTTCCGGCGGTTCCGCTGGCTTCGCGGTCAACCAGAATAACCGGGATTTTGGCGTCGCGCGCCGCCTGAAACGCCGCCGAAAAGCCTTCGGCTTCGCGCGGCGCGAGGAAAATCGCGCTCACTTTGCGCGCAATCAAATCTTCAACGTCCGAAATCTGTTTCGCCGTCTGGCTTTGCGCGTCGGTGTAAACATAGTTGTAGCGGTCGGCGCGTTTTCCCGCCTCGTCCTTCATGCTGTTGGTTTCGGCGATGCGCCACGGTCCGGTGTTTTCCATCTGCGAAAAACCGACCGTCTTTTTGCCGCCGTCCGCCGAGCTGTTCGCCGGTTTGCGCCCGCAGCCCGCGAGCGACGCGAACGTGATTGATAAGATTGCGACTAAACTGATTGCTTTTGATTTATTGAAAAAATTCATTTTTTGATTTACCCCAAGATAGAAAATTTATTTTGCCGGCTCGATTCTCAGAAAACCGAATCGTGCCGGATTTGTCGTGCCGCCCGCCGTTAGCGCAACGCGAACGCCCCGGTCCCACGGCGGCAGAAACTCACCGTTGATTTCATCGCCGATCGCCTGCCAGCGCCGGTTGTCGCGGCTCACCGAAAACCGGAAAAAATGCCCGTCGCGCGCAATCATTCTCAAATAAAGATTCGCGCCTTTCGGCGCAGCGACGGTCGAAACCGTCTGCTGCTGATTTTTCTCGCGTTTCCAGACGACGAGCTGACCGCCGCGAATTCCCATGCCGAGAGCGTTTTCGTTGTCGCCGTAAGCGGAAATTCCGGCGAGCGTGTCTTTGGCGAGAGCCGCGACGTTAATCTGCGTGGTCGCCGCGTAAGCGCCGAGCGTCGTCGTGCGCGCCATAATCGCGCCGACTTCGTTTTTCGCCTGTCCGGGCTTCGGCGATAAAACCAGAAAGCTTTGCGCCAGCCGGTAGTTCGGAATATTGTTTTGCTGCCATTGCCAGCCGAAGTTGAGATTTTTGCCGGTGAAATCGTCAAAAAATCTGTATTCCGTGTTGCGTTCATTGACGGCGAAAGGCGAGTTTGCCTGTTTGCTCGGACCGTTTCCGCCGTTGACGACCGCCCACTCGTCGCCCGTCCACGTCACTTCGTCGAGCAGCGCCTGGCGTCCGACGTAGACCGTGGCTTGCGGGTCGTAGGCGTGATACATCAGAAAAGTGCGACCGCGCTCGTCCGTCACGATTGTGCCGTGACCGGGACATTTCCAGTCTTCGTTGCCTTTCAGAATCGGGTTCGCCGGATTTTTTTCGAACTTGCCGAGCAGCGTCTTCGAGCGCGCGACGCCAAGCGCGTATTTACACTCGCGCCCGCAGCAGGCGTTGCCCGAATAAAAAAGATAAAACCAGCCGCCGCGCCGCAAAATGTACGGACCTTCGACGAGATTGCCTTCCCACGAATTCGGGTCGTTGCGTAAAATCTCGCGGCGCTCGCCGACGAGCTTGAAATTTTGCTCGTCGAGCTGCTGCGCCCAGAGCGGTGTCGGCTTGCCGACGCTGTTGCCGTCTTCTTTCCAGACGACAAAGAGTTTGCCGTTCTCGTCGTGAATCGGAAAAGCGTCAATCGAGCCGACTTCCTGACAGGCAAGCGCGCCGTGGTCGGCGTAAGGTCCGGTCGGGCGCGCGGCGGTCGCGACGGCGATGCATAAATTTCCGCCCTGCTTGCGCGCGACGTAAAAAATATAAAACTTTCCCTTGTCCTGCCAGATTTCCGGCGCCCAGTAATTGCCGACCGACCACGCCGGACGGGCGGGAAAAACATCGCCGACGATTTCCCAGTTAACGAGGTCTCTCGAATGCAGAATCGGAAATTCGGGCGACCATTCGCTTGACGTGGCGGTCGCGTAAAAATCTTTGCCGACGCGAATCACCGACGGGTCAGGATAATCGCCCGCGACGACCGGATTCGTATAAACCGCGCGTTTTTGCGCGACGGCTGTCAAGACCGAAACAGCCAGCCAAAAAAGAACAATCGAAAACCGCGAAACCGTCTGAAATTTTATTTTTCGTTTTTGAAACACGAATCTTAACCCTCTTTATAAAATAAATTGCTTTTCCGTCGTGCTGCCTTTGCGTTTAGAGCGGTTCGCCGCGCGGGCTTTCACCGGCGCGGTCGAATTTCGCACGACGAGATGCGTTGAAA
This sequence comes from Pyrinomonadaceae bacterium, assembly GCA_036403375.1. Taxonomy (GTDB): domain Bacteria; phylum Acidobacteriota; class Blastocatellia; order Pyrinomonadales; family Pyrinomonadaceae; genus JAFDVJ01. The sequence continues at coordinate 50,865 of DASWRC010000293.1, read as the reverse complement.
TTCTGATTTCGACGCCTTGTTTTTTCAAATCTTCCGAGCTTTCCGCCAAAACCTCGACCGCGTAACGCCCCAATTCTTTGAGCGGCACGTTGACGGTCGTCAGCGACGGCACGGTTAACGAAGCGAACGGAATATCATCGAAACCGACGACCGAAATATCGTCGGGCACGCCCAAACCGGCTTCGCGAAATTCGTTGATTGCGCCGATGGCAGTCAAATCGTTTGCCGAAACCACCGCCGTCGGCAGATTTTCACAAAGCGTCGATAAAATTTCCTGCGCCGCGCGCTGTCCGCCGTCAACCTTAAAATTGCCGTGAAAGATAAGCTCCGGCTCAGTGGGAAAAAGCTGTTTGATGTTTTGCTGAAAAGCTTCGAGCCGCCGCCGCGACGAACGAATCTCGCGCGCGCCGCTGATATATGCGATTCGCCGGTGACCCAGCTCAGCCAGATGCAAAATCGCCTGTTTGATGCCTTCTTCGTAATCGACGTGCAGATTGTTCATGTGCAGACCCGTTTTGCCGATGTCCAGAAAAACCGCCGGAACCTTGCACTGGGCAAGCTCTTCGACCAGCTCCTGGTTCAATTCCGAAGTCATCACGGCGACGCCCGTCACTTTGCGCTCGATATAGCGGCGAACATAATGCGATGTGCGTTCCGAATCGTAATTGGTATTCGATAAAACGACGTCGAAACGGTGCTCGAACGCCGCCGCTTCGATGCTTTTCACAAGCTCCGGGAAAAACGGGTTCGTAATGTCGGAAATCACCAAGCCGATAATCTGACTGCGTCCCGAGGCGAGCGAGCGAGCGTGCGCGTTCGGGTAATAACGACATTCTTCGATGGCACGCCGCACGCGCGCGCGGACTTCGTCCGAAACGAATCGCGTATTGTTGATGACGTGCGACACGGTTGCCGTTGAAACCCCGGCTTCGCGGGCAACGTCTTTGATACTCGGCATAATTTATTGTAAATAATAGACTTCAGAATACCGATTTATTTATTTTACAATTTAACCTTTTAATTTTCATTCGCGCTCCTGACGGCGGCATTTCGCCCACAGAAATTCGCGCTTTGGAATCCGCTTTCGCGAAACGCGTCTATTTGGCGATTGTGACTCTTGCCGAATCCCAGTTATTTTCCGACGAGCCGTAGCCGTAAAGCATTAAATGAAACGATTTCGGCATATTTTTGACGACTGTTTTGAGCCCGACCTGAGCGTCTTCCGGCTTACCGTCGGCGCTGTTGATGACGAACAGGAATTCGTCGCCGCGCCGGACGACCGAGAGAACCGGATTTTTCATCTTCGTGCCCAATTTGCGGTTATCCAGTCTTTCGCCCTGCCCGTCGGTTATCGCCCACGCTTCGAAAGTTCCTTCGCTCGTCAGAATCCATTCAATCCGGTTGCGTCCAGAACCGTCAAAAAGAATCGTGACGGAGGCGAATCCGAGCGTCGGACCGTTTGAACCCGGTTCGGGAAATCCCGCGCCGACTTTTGCCAGCGCGGCTTCGACAATCCACCGGTCGCCCGAAAACGTTTGTTTGGAACGAATTCCGGCGCGCGTTTTGGCGGCGCTGCGGATGCGAACTTCGCCGTCCCGGACTTCGAGCTTGCCGCCCGAAGCGCCTTCGAATGTAAATTTTTCCCACTTCGTTTCGTCGAGGCTGCCGCCCGAAAAATCGTCCGTCCAAACTTCGACCTGCGGCGCGGGCACGGGCACGGGCGTCGGTTTTTGCGCTGCCGCGCCGGCGACGAGAAATAAAATCGCGGTGATTATAAAAATTTTATGCTGCTTCATTTTTCCCTTTGCCAAACCGTTAAAACCGCGTGTTCGCGAGCCGCTGAACGAGTTCCTTACGCGTCGTTTCGCGCTCGGCGGTTTGCGTTTCGTTTAGTTTTTTGAATTTCTCGAACGCCTTGTTGGAATCTTCCGCGCGCTTGACGCGTGCCAGCGCCCGACCGAGTTGATATTGCGCTTCGGCTAAATCGGGCGCGAGCCGCACGGAGGTTTCAAATTCGGCGACGGCTTCCGCCCATCGATTCTGCCGCGCGAGAAGACGCCCGAGCGAAAGATGCGCCTGAGTCAAATTACCATCGAGCTGAATCGCGCGCCTGAAATGTTTTTCGGCTTGCGCCGGGTCGCCGTCAGGCATTTTCAAAAGCGTGTCCGCCAGTAAATAATGCAAAACCGGGTTGGTTTCCTCGACCGTCAACGCGCGCTCGGTGACCGAGACGGTTTCGTCAAACTGACCTTTTTCGTCCATGATGAGCGCGAGATACGCAAGGATAGGAACGGAATTCGGTTCAATTTTCAAAGCCTTCTCGAACGAATTTTGGGCATCGACGGGTTTGCCGTCCGCCTGCTCGGCGATGCCGAGCGCGAGCAGAATTTTTGCCGAATTCGGAAAATCCCGCGCCGCTTCGCCGAGCCTTATGACCGCCGCCGCCGGGGCTTTCGAATCAATCAGAAGCAGCCCGTACCGGACGCGGTAAAATTCGTTTCGCGGCTCTTTTTCGATTGCCCGCCGCATCGCCGGAATCGCGTTTTCGAGATAGCCGCCCGCCTCGTAAACGTCCGTCAAAGCCGCATAAATCCGGGCGTCGTCAAGCCCGCGCGCGACCGCCGATTCGAGCAGCCGCCCGGCTTGTTTGATGTTTTTTTGTTTCAGATACGCGCGTGCGAGAGCCGTTAAAACTTCGACGTTACCGGCGTCCGCCGCGAGCGCCGCTTCGAGCTCGGTCACGGCTTCGGCGGTTAAACCGCTTTCGAGAAGCCCCGTGCCAAGCTCGGCGCGGGCTGAAGGATTTGGCGCGTTTTCTTTTGCTAGTTCCGCGTATTGCCGGTATTTTTCCGCCGCCCGCGCCGCATCCTTCGCATGCAGGGCAATGACGACGAGCGCGCGGGCGATTTCCGTTTCGGGGGCAATCGCCACGGCTTTTTCAAATAGCTCGCCGGCGGCTGAAAAATTGTTTTCCGCAAAGCGTATCTGCGCCAGATTCAGAAGCGCGCTCTTTTGCGCGGGATTGATTTTCAGCGAAGCGGCAAACTCGCGCGCGGCTTCCGTTTTTTTATTTTGTTTGAGCAGAATAACGCCGTAATTGTTGCGGGTTTCGGCGCTTGCGGGCGAAAGCCGCGCCGCCCGCGCGAAATATTTTTCCGCGCGCGGAAGGTCGTTTTGTTTCTCGGCGACGATGCCCGCCAGGGTTTGCGCGGTCGGATTGTTCGGCGCGGCGGCGAGAACTTTCTGTACTATCGCGTCCGCGCCGTTGACGTCTTCACGGGATAATGCGGCGGCGGCTTCCGCCAGAAGTTTTTCGGACGCGCCCGTTTTCACCGGTCGGTTTGGTCGAGTTTGCGCCGTGCCGAAATCGACGCCGACAAATAACCATAAAAAAACAATCAGCAGCAGGTGTCCCGTAATTTTTTGGCGGTTAAAACGCATTAACTTAACTTTAATCGAGTTGACGATATGCGGGCTGTCCGGTAAACAGCCCGCATATCGTCTGGTAACAACTTGCGGTGCGACTAGAAAATAACTCGCGCCCGCAGTTGGATAATGCGCGGCGTGTCAGCCGCGCCGACCGCGCCGAAGTTCGAGTTTCCGTTAGTTCCGCCGCCGTTTCGCGGAGTCAAATCGGCACCGAGATTAACGTCCGGCGCAAGGTATCGAACACGGTTAAAGAGGTTAAAGAATTCCGCGCCGACCTCAAAAGTGATAGTTTCGGTAATGCGCGTTTTCTTCAGGACGCTCAGATTTTCGTCAAAGAAGAGCGGCGAGCGAGCGTCCGTATTAACGACCGGCGCCGTGCCGAAAAATCTGTTCGGGTCCGAATAATAAGCCGTGTATGCCGGATTTATCTGTCCATTCGGCAGCAGAAACGCCGGCGCGCCGGTAAAGCTCGGCGGTGCGGAGAATGCCGCCGGATTAATAACGTAAAATCTGCCCGGAACGCCCGGAACCGGCGTTCGCGTTAGGGTTAATGGCTGACCGGTCAGATTCGGGCGCAGATTTCCGTAGTAACCGGCAAGCTCGAGGAAACTGTCGTTTTGAATCGGCAGCGAATACACGAGCGGCGTTCCCTGCTGATAACGCAGGATTCCCGAAACCTGAAATCCGCCGAGAAGTGCATTGACGATGCCGCCGTGGTTGAGAAATCGCTTTCCTTTGCCAATCGGCAGCTCCGCCAAAAAGTTGACGACAAAGACCTGCGGCGCGTTGGTCGGCGAGATTGTTTTCAGCCCCGAACGGTCGAACGGGTTCTGCAAAACGCCGCTCAGCGGTCCGCCGCCGAGGATGTCTTCGGCAGCATCGGTGACGAGCCGCGAATACGTGTAAGAAGCGCCGAACTGGAACCCTTGCGCGAAACGGCGTTCGAGCTTGAGCTGCAAGGCGTTGTAGTCGCTGCGCCCTTCGCTTTCCAGAATGTCCGTGATGCGACCGTATTGCGGATAGGGTCGCAGCGCCTGCGCGACCGAATCGTTAAATCCCGGATAGACGGCGTTGCCGTTTGCCGGAATCGTCACGCCGACACTTGTCGCATAAGCCCGCTGCTGCGCGGTCACGGCGTTGATATTGGTTCGCAGAATTTCGTTACCGAGCCTGAGAGTGTTCAGCGGCAACCCATTTAAACGACTGAAGTTTGAACGCAGCCGGTCTGCCCGGTGACCGATGTAGCCGACCGAAGCCACCAGATTGAACGGCAGCTCGCGCTGCACGTCGGCACTATACTGCAATGTCCGACCGGTTCGGAAGTTTTGCCCGAAATATGTAATCGCAACACCCGTGTTGTTGACGAACTGACCGTTCGGGTCAACTGCCGGAATACTTGGAAAGCTCGACAAAAAGAATCGCGCATTGCGACCGTCCGGCGTAAACAATTGCCCGGTCGTGTTATAGCCGATGGTGCCGGTGTTGATGTCGCCGCCGCCTTCGGTGCCGTATAGAACCGGCGCGTAGTAAAGTCCGATGCCGACGCGGATGACCGTTCGGTTGTTCAAAGCGTAGGCGGCACCGAGACGCGGACCGATGTTCGAGCGGTCTTGCGGCGCAAGCGAGCGAAACTCAGACTGAAGTCCGCCCTGACCGCCGGCGCCGACCAGCGCGCCGAGTCTGCCGCCGGCTTGCGGATTGGCGACGTCCGGGTCGAATGTGCGATACCGGTTTTCCGCTTCCGTGCGGAGTCCCGGCAAATCGTAGCGCAGCCCGAGATTGAGCGTCAGTTTGCGCGTGATCTTGAAATCGTCCTGCGCAAAGTAGCTTTGCGTCATCTGTCGGAAAGACGGGTCAATCGAGTTGTTCGAGTTAAAAGCAAACTCGGTCGCGCCGGTAATCAGGCTCGCCACCGGATAGCCGCCGTTTCCGTCAATGTCCGAAGCCGTCTGGTCGTTACGGAAATTGAACGAGCCGCCGGGATCGATTTTCTGCCGCACGTCGAATTTTCCCCAGCGCCACGAAGTGCCGAATTTAAACGAATGCCGACCGCTGACTAAAGTCACGAAATCGCTTATTTCGAGAGCCTTGTCCTTGATTCGGTCGGTAAAGAACGAAGACCCGATGTTTTGCACGTTGCGCGGGTCGTTGACGCCGTAGCCGGGAAAAGCGATGCGCGGAAAGGCGGCGTTCTGGGTCGCCGAAGCCGGAAAACCGAGCGAAGCCGTATTAAACGGGTCGGTCGTGTTGCGATTGGTCACGTCGTAGTAGGTATAACCGATATTCAGGTGATTAAGCACCGTCGCGCTGAAATTGTGGTCGTCCTGAATTCTCGTGAAATACGATTTGAATCCCTGTTCCCACGTATCCTGACTCGTGAAAGGAAACGGCAGAACGGGCGCGTTGCCCGCGATACGTGTGTTTTTACGCCATGAAAAACTGCCGCTCAGACGATTTTTGTCGGAAATAACGAAATCCGGCTTGACCGTAAATTGGTTGGCATCGTTCGGCGTCACGATGTTTGAATCGTAGTTGTTGAAAACGCCCGCGCGGGTCGGTGCCGGGTACTTTTGCAGAATTGCGAAACCGGCAGGGTCAATCAAGTTCGCCGGCACGATGTTGCCCGGAAGCGGCGTCGTGCGCTGACTCGACGGAATGCGCGGGTTGTAGATTCTGACCGGACCGCCGAAAAACTGCAAAACGTAGGGGTCTGTGAGCAGCTCGCTAAAATCGCCGGTTCGCATTCGCAGCGTCGGCACGGTGACCGTCGTGTTCGCGCTCCGACGTGTTCTGTAACCCTCGTAATTGAAAAAGAAAAACGCGCGGTCGCGGAAAACCTTGGCGAACGGACCGCCTTCGCCGAAGTTCAGGAAGGCAATCGGACCGCCGATGTTGAAACCGTAGTTATTCTGGTTATCGCGGCTGCGTTCTTTCAGACCGGTCACGTTCGCGATGTTATAAATCGAGTTCGCATTGAGCGCTTCATTTTGGACGAGGTCGTAAACTTCGCCGTGGTATTCATTCGTCCCGGATTTAAGTGAGAAGTTGACAATCCCGCCCGAAGAATTGCCGAATTCCGCCGAATAGCTGCTCGTCGAAAGCGTAAATTCGCGGTAGGCGTTCGGTCCCGGCGCGACTTCGGTAAAAAACGTGCCGTTCTGCGTGCGGCGCGTGCTCGCGCCGTCAATCAGAATTTCCGTGCCCGACCCCTGCCCGCCGCTGACTCTGAAACGCGAAGCGCTGGTTGCGCCGCCGGCTTCGGTCGAACCGACGTTGCTGTCTAAAAAGATAAAAGCGAGCGGCGTTCGACCGGCGGTTTCATTACCGACAATTAACGGCAGCTCGCGCACCTGGCGCTCGGAAACGTTCGTCTGCCTGACAGGCGTATCGGCATTGAGCGTTTCGCCTTCGGCTTGAACCGTGACCTGGTTGGTCGCGACACCGACCGTTAGCTGAATGTTGACGGTATGCGTCACCTGCACGGCAACCTTGATGTCCTGAACGGTCGTCCGCTGAAAACCGGCGGCTTCGACACTGACGGTATATAAACCGGCGGCAACTTCCGGAAAAGTATAAATTCCCTCGTCACCGGTTTTGGCGGTTCTGGTTTCACCGGTTTCGACGCCATTGAGAATGACGGTCGCATCGGGAACCACTGACCCGCTCGGGTCGGTGACGGAACCGCGAATCGAGCCGCGGTCGCTTTGCGCTAAAACAGTTGTCAAACATCCGGTAATTAAAATCAATAGGACTGCGAATAGTCTCAGAGATTTCATAATTTTAACTCTCCCATTTGTAACAATTACTGACTGAAAAATAGTAAATGCAGTCGAAAGCCGTAACGCCTGAAAATGTTTTGACGCAAACCTCTCGAACTGCGCAAAAATTGGGAGTAACCTCGTTTATCGCTTAATTTCAAACAAGACGTTCCGGTAAAAACTTAAATCGACGCGGTAAAAAGAATGTCGTTAATTGGTAAGACCAATTAACGACATTCCTTCTTAAACCACGTCTTTTTCGTCTATTAATAATTCCGTCATAATTCCCGCTCGCGACAGTTTGATAAGAACAAAAATCCTATCCGTTTCAATCACTCAAATTAGAAATTAAATAACCAGTTAAGCCTTTACGTAAACGTTTACCTAAGAATAGCTCAAGAATTAACAAATTCAAAATTTTTTGTCAATATTTTCATGAAAATCTTGTAAATGGTTCAAAATAGTGAACCATTTCTTAAAAGCGACGCTTTTGAATATTATATTTATTTCGCCGTCACAGTTTGTATGCTGCCCGACACATCACCGGAATACTTTTGGGCGCAAGGTCAGTAATGGAAAGCATTTTTTAAGGCTTGGCGCGACTTTGCACCGATTGCCTTAAAAAATCCACTTATTTATCCGCCGCCATAACGGTTTCGCTCGGGCGACCGATGCCGTTTTCGTTAAAAGCTTCGACCGCAAAATAATACGTCACGCCTTTGTTCAAAGCGTTCAGAACAAGCGCGCTGCCTTTGTTTAGCTGATAGACCGCAAACATTTTCTGCGGCGCGGTCCCGTATCGAATATTGTGGCCGGCGGCACGCGCCGCCGGCTGCCATTCGAGAGAGACCTTTCTTGCGTCCGCCGGGTTGCGCCGGACGGTAAAGTTTCCGACCGTTTCGGGCTTTGCGCCCGAAGCGCTGCCGAAGACGCGCAAATCGCGGACTGCAAACTTTCCGTCGGCGGTTTTGTAATTGGTGATTTTGACGAAGCGTGCGGTAACGGTTTTGGAAAATTCTATGTAATCGTGCGGCGCGTCCCGTTTATTTTGGCTTTTATCAATCAGCATTTTCCACTGTTTGCCGTCTCTCGACGTTTCAAGAGTGTATTGCTGATAAATACCGGCAGCGCGACCTTTCGCCGTTGTGTCCTGTTCGGCAAAGTTGATTTGGACGGCATTAATTTTACGCGCGCCGCCCAAATCGACCGCTAAAAACTCGCCTTTCGCGCCGCTTTTCGCGCTCCAGACGGTGCGAATGTCTTCGTCAAAAGCGTTTTCGACCGCGCTCTCGTCAAGCGTCGAAGAAGCCTCTGCTTTTTTATTGAACGAGAGCAGCATCCAGCCGGGCGAATTGTTTTCGACCGGATTTTGTTTTACGCCGGGAATGAATTGCGGATAATCGCCGAAATATGTATTCATGCGAAATTCGCCGTCCGGCTCGAACCCGGCGGGGAAAAGTCCCAGACGGCGCTCGAATTTATGTTTGACCGAGATAATCATCGTCACGACGCGCCAGTAATTTCCCGCCCGGTCGCGAAAAGTTCCGCTGTGCCCGGCGCCGCCCGCGAATCCGCCGGGTTTGTAGGAAAACGGGCTGTAAGGCTGGTAAATAAACTCTTTATCCGGGTATTTTGAAGTATATATGCCGTCGGCGTATGTGTTCCAAATCGTGCCCGGCGCGGCGTACTGCAAATAATAAACGCCGTCGTGTTTCGTCATCCACGAGCCTTCGATATAGGGTTCGACGCGATTCACGCCGCTGCGAACGTAGCCCAGATTATCCGCGCCCGAACCTTCCCAGCCGTGATTCGCCGAATCGGCTTTCATCAATTGGGTGCGCGGCGAAACTTCCTTGAAATTCTGCCGCGGGTCAAGCTCGACGACCGAAATTCCGCCGTCGAGCGACGAGCCGAAATACATATAAACTCGCCGGTCATCGTCAAGAAAAAGCATCGGGTCGGCGTACTCGCCGATGTCCGCCGTCTTCGTCCAGACGCCTTTTTTCGGGTCGTCCGTTTCAAAAAGCAGCTTATCGCGGTGCGCCGTGTAATACATTTTGCCGTCCAAAACCAGCATGCTCGGCGCGTAATCTTCGAGCGGCAAGCCCGTCGGCTGAACAAAAGTCCATTCGCGCATATCATCGGAATACCAGTAACCGCCGGATTTTGACGCGAAAAGATAATAAACGTCCCTGTAAAGCACAATCAGAGGGTCTGCCGCCGTCCGGTGACTCGACGGATTTTCGATTGAAAACCGGTAATTCAAGTTGAGCGGGTTGCAGAACGTTTTCGATTTACCCTGCGCCAAAATACTCAAGGCAGAGAAAACCGTGAGAACGATTATAAGAAAAGCGCGACAACGAAAATTTCCGGACATAAAAATTTTTTGATTTAGCTGTGCGGCTTTGCCGCTACCAGGGCGGGAAACTTTCTTTTTCTCCCGCTGCGGAAGCGACGCAAAGTTTGTTCGACCATCAAACCCGCTTAACGAGCCGCCTATTTTGCCGGCGGACGTCTTCCGGCGAGCATTTCCTCGTGCGTCGGCATTTTGATTAAATTGCGCGTCGAATCAGGGTCTGCCGCCGCCGTCAAAAGATTTTCGGCAAAGATTCGCGCCGCCGGGTCAACCGAAACAGATTCTTCCAAATCCAAATCGCAAACCCAGAGACGACCTTTCCCGACAGGAATTTCAAACAAAACCGTCTGCATAAAATCTTCCACGCGGTCGAGCGCGATGTAGCCGTGCGACGGGATAAACCGGATTAACTCGCGCGCCGCGCCTTTCGAATTCAATTTGTGCGATTCGCTCGCCACCATCACGCGCCAGTCGCCCGCGCGCGCCCACCATTTCAAATCCATCGGCTGAAGATTTTCGACCAGCCGCGTGCCGCTCGCGGGCGTCCAATCGGCAAATTCACCGTTGACGGTTTTGACGCCCGCCACGTCTTCGGGAAATAAATCCTGAATCCGTTTTCCGGGCGAAAAAACGACGACCGTCGCGCCGCGCGCTGCCGCGTTGTAAAGCTTTCCGCCTTTTTTCAATTCATCGAGCGGCGCGTTTTTGCCGAGCAAAACGACCCGACTTTTCGATAAATCCGTGCCGAGCGCCTGGAATTTCCCGCTCGCTAAATCAGACATTTGCGCGCCCAAAGAAATTGCGGCGGCAGCGGTTTGAATTTTCGGATTCGCCGCTTGCGGAAAAACTTCAATCTCGTCAATCGTGCGGCTGACTTCGGTTTTGCCGTCCAATAATCTTAAAACGAGATTCATTTTCGTCCGCGTTTTAACGGCGGGCGGAACTTTAAACGCGGCGGGAATTTTTGCGGATTCGTAATATTTCAAGCTCGCTAAATTGCCCGCTTTGAACGAAGAAACCTGCCCGCCCTTTTCATTAACGAAAGATATTTCGAGCGCCAGATTTTTGTAATCGCGAAACCGCTCGTCGTCGTTGGTGACAAAGACGTTTGTTTGCACGTCGCTGCCCGCAAAAAACTTTCGCTGTCCGGTTTCGAGCGCCAGACCGACCGGCGCGAACGCATATTTCGTGTAGTCCAAAACCGGGTACGGCTTGACCGTTCCGGCGTCGAAGGAATGAGCGAACCAGCATTCGGCGGAAAACAGCAAAAACCCCGAAGTATTGTCGCCGCGCTGGAAACGAAGCTGTTCGGCGAGCCTTTTGGTCACTTGTTTTTGATGTTCGAGAAAATATTTCGGGTCGCTGCCCGGATACGCGTAAACGCCGACCCAAGCCTGCGGTGAACGCTGATTTTTCGTGTATGTGAGCGTCGGCAGCCCGTCGTCCAGATTCGGATAGCCGGTCGAAATTTCCTGACCGATAAACGGGCGATTGAAATCCGCGTTTCGGCGTTCCTTTGTAAAAAGCGAATCGCTGACAAACGGCGAATCGGCGTACCAGCCGCGATAGCTGTGAATATCGTCCGCGTCGCCGTCGTCGATATTATTGGGCTTGATGATTTTGTTATAAAGCTCGTTTTCGCGGACGTAAGACGACGAAACGACGGTCGGGCGCGTCGGGTCGAGCGCGCGGGTTTGTTTGACGACCGCCGAGAGCTGTTTCCATTTCTCGACGTTTTCATTGTCGCGCAGCAGCATTTCGTTGCCGATTGTCCAAATCAAAACGCTCGGATGATTGCGGATTCTTCGCACGACGTCGGCGTTTTCCGCGAGCCAGTGCTCGAAAAGCGCGGGCGGCGTCGCGCCGATTTTTCCGACAAAAGCCCACGGGCGAATGCCTTCGATGCTGACGCCCAGACCGATTTCGTCCGCCGCATCGAGCCACGCTTCGTTCCAGGGCGTCGCGTGCGTGCGCGTGATGCGCTGATTATTGTCGTGCAGATATTGAATAAGCTTTCGCGCGAGCCGCGCGTCCCACGGATTTTTTCCGTACGGCAGTTGATTTGTCCCGCGCAGCCAATACGGCTTGCCGTTTAGATAAAGCTGATTGCCGCGCGCTTCGAACGTGCGAAAACCGACCTTTTGCGTGAAGCGGTCGAGAACTTTCCCGTCCGCGCCCGTTAACGTCACGCCGAGCCGGTAAAGATTCGGCTCCGCCGGCGTCCAGAGCTTCGGGTTGAGGTTGGCGACTTCTAATTCGCCGGTCGTTTGAACGGAATTCAGTTCAACCGGGGACGATTCTTTTTCGACGAGGATTTTATTCGTTTTCGCTTCCGTCAATCTGACTTTGAGGCGGGCGGTTTGCGCGCCGCCGAAAGATTGGCATTCGGTCGTAATGCGCGCGCCGTTCAAGTTGGGCGCAAAATAAACGTCGGCGAGCCGCGCCGTCCCGCGAATCGTTAAGCGCACCGGCTGCCAGATGCCGTGCAAATCATACGCGCGATTGTCGTCCACCGGCGTCAGCGGTCCGAACATTCCCTTGCTCAGTGACAAAACTTTCGACGCGGTTAAATTGACCGTCACGGATGTTCCGAGCGAAACGGTCGAAACCGGAATCTTTTCCATCGAAACCCAGACGGCGAGCAGATTTTTTCCCGCCTTGAGCTGCGGCGTCAAATCGAACGCAAAGCGGCTGAACATTCCCGTATGCTGCCCGAGCTCGACGCCGTTCAAAAAGACTTTCGATTTCATGGCGACGCCGTCAAATTCGATAAACACCCGTTTGTCAGCCGGTATCTGCCGCGCGTCGATGACGAGCTTATACCAGCCTTCTTCCGCCTTTTCGGTATCGAATCCGAGCTTTTTGAGCCGCGTGTCTTCCCATTTTTTGAATTCCTCGGAATCGTCGAGCCACCACCGGACGCGATTTAAAAATTGCGGCACGCCGACCGGAAAATCGTCCTTCGAAATAGCCGATGATTCGATTTTTTCGTCCGTCCGGACTGCATAATCCGGTCGGTAAAACCAATCTCCGCTCAAATCGAGACTCGTGCCCGCCGCCCATTTCCCCGCGTCGATTCGGATTTCGCCGCGCGTGATGTTTTGCGCCGAAATTTGCGCCGCGATAATCAGCGAAATTATCACGGCAAAGAAAACTTCCCTTCTGTTCATCATAAACTGCCCGGTTTTAGTTCTACAGTACCAACTTTCTGATTACGAGTTCACGCCCGAAGCGAGATAGCCGCCGTCGACGGCGATTGATTGCCCGGTAATAAACGACGCGGCATCCGAAGCCAGAAAAACCGCCGCGCCGGTTATTTCTTCCGGTCTGCCGAATCGACGCATCGGCGTGCGCGTCAGAATTTCGCGCCCGCGCTCTGTTCCGTTCAGCAATCCGGCGTTAAGCTCGGTCGGGAAAACGCCCGGCACGAGCGCGTTGACGTTGATTCCGTCTTTCGCCCATTCGGCGCCCAAACTTTTCGTCAGCGCCAGCACGCCGGCTTTCGAAGCGCCGTAAGCCGCGACTTCGTGAAACGCGATGAACGAAGAAAGCGACGCGATATTAATGATTTTTCCGCTGCCGGATTTTTTTAACGGTTCGTAAAAAGACTGGCACGCCCGCAGCATTCCGTGCAGGTTCGTATCGAAAATCTCCGTCCATTCCGTTTCGGTCACTTCGGCGGTCGGTTTGCGCGCCGTTCTTCCGGCAGCGTTGATTAAAATATCCACCGCGCCGAATTTTTCCAGAACCGCGTCGCGCAGCGCGTCGATTGAGGCGCGGCTCGAAACGTCAACCGTTCGCCGCAGGCTCGCGCGCCCGAGTTTTTCAATTTCTGCGCAAACTTCCGCCGCTAATTCTTCGCGCCGCCCTGCCGCCACGACGTTTGCGCCCGAGCGTGCGAGCGCCGTCGCGATGGCGCGCCCCAAACCGGAAGTTCCGCCCGCGACGACCGCCGTTTTGTTTGATAAATCCGTGATGTTTTCCGCTTGCATTATTTTTTAACTTCTAAAAAAAGAGATTTTTAACTATTCGAGTCCGACCCACCGGCGAAAATTTCCCGCGAAGAGTTTTGCCGCGTCGCGCTCGATTTCCTCGCGCCTGACGAGCCGACCGTCGTGCATGAGTCCGTTGTAAGAATCAAAAAGCGCGTCCGAAACCGCGCGGCGCGAATGGTTCCATTTATAAATCAACTGGTCTAAAACGCGCGCGTCCGAATGCTGCGGGATAAAGCTCGTGCCGAGCATCTCGAAACGTTCTCTGGTTATTTCCGAAATAATCGAGTTATTATTCAAAAACCACCAGCAGCCGAACGGCATCAGATTGGAAAATTTTCGCGCTGCGACGCAAAGCTCGTGCTGATTTTCGCGCGACAAAAAGGTGACGAGAAATTTAACGTCCGGGTTTTCCACCGCGATTCGCGCGACGGCTGAAACGTCGGCGCGTCCAAGCCCGTCGCCGGCGAGCTTCAGCGCCGGATTAACGCGCCGCCGCACGCCGACCATCAAAGCGAGCGAAACATTATGCTCGCGGCACGCCGGCAAAACGGCTTCCTTAATCAATTTTCCGCGCAGAGATTCTTCCGGGTATGTAAAATCGTCGGGCAATGAAACGCCTAAATAGAGCGGTTTCATCCGCTTTATCCAATCCGCGAGAAACCGCCGCGTTTCGTTAATCGAGCGTTTATCGAGCGCGGCAGAAACGGCGTATCCCTGCTTTTCCATCAATGGCGCGGCTTGCTCCCAGCCGTTCAGAAGGCGGTCGAGCCGCAGCGCGGCGTAAAACCGTTCGTCGATTTCTTCACCGCCGTTCCATATTGTCAGCTCGTCTTCGTCGAGCGGGTCGTTGGTCATCACGACGGCGGAAACGTTGGCGATTTTCAAAACTCTTGCGAGATAATCTGCCGGTTTCTGCGCGGCGAAAAACGCGCGCGCCTCGCGCAAATCCTGAGCCTGCGGGTCGAGCCCGAGCGCCGAGAGAACATTGACGACGCCGCGCGTGGCTTCGGACAGCGGCGTGTTTTCGACAAACAGCGTGCGCCAGATTAAATCAGCCTGCGCGCCGGTTTCGAGCCGCCAAAATTCGTCGAACGTGCAATGCGAGTAACGAAAAAATTCGGCGATTAAATAGTGATAATTTAAAAGCTCGTCGATGCCGTATAAATTCAAATCGCCGAACTGCGGCGCGAACAGATGCGTGTGCATATCGACGACCGGCGCTGTTTTGACGGCTTCATCGACCATGCGCCGCAATTCGCTTTCATTCCGCGCCGCGCCCGCGCCGTCCGCGCCCGTTCGATTTTCAAATTCTTTGACTGTTAAATTATTCATATTGTTATAATCCGGGACTTAAAAAGGGATTTCCGGCGTTTGCGGATTGCGTTCATCCGCCCAGCGCGTGTTCGGCACAATCGGCGACCAACCGGGGCGAAGCGGGTCTTTGTCGTAATTATAGCCGCCGAGCCGTTTGTAATTTTCGGAATATTCCGCTAATTTATCGCGGTTGAGCCTCACGCCCAAGCCTGCACCGGTCGGAACTTTTATCTTTCCGTCGCGGTACTCAAACTTGCCGCCTTCGATAACGTCGTCCTGCAAATGATGATAATGCGCGTCCGCCGCAAACGTCAGGTTCGGAATCACCGCGCCGAGATGCAGCATCGTCGCGAGCTGAATGCCGAGTTCGCCCGACGAATGAACCGCCACGCCCAATTGAAATGTTTCACAAATGGCGGCAGCCTTGATGCACGGGCGAATCCCGCCCCAAAACGTCGTGTCGAGCAAAATCACGTCCACCGCCGTATCCAGAACATTCGCCGCCAGCTGCTCAAAATTTACGACGACCGTGTTGGTCGCCAGCGGCATCCGCACTTTCTCGCGCGTTCTTCGCATTCCGTGAAGCCCAAAAACCGGGTCTTCCAGATAATCGTTGCGAATGTCTTCAATCTGCTGCCCGAACCAGATTGCCTGTTCCGCAGACCACGAAGCATTCGGGTCGAACCGAAACGAATCGCCGCTTCGTTTATTAAGCTTTCCGTCCGCGTCGCGGTCGCCGAGCGCTTCGGCGACGGCGCGAAAACACTCAAGCTCGTACTCGGGACGGAAAACTCCGCCCTTTAATTTGTGCGACGTAAAACCGTATTTCTGTTTCAGTTCTTTCGCGTGAGAAACCAATTGCTCAGGCGTGCGGACTTCGCCCGTGCCGTCTTTCGGGTTGGCGTAACGAAAGAAAAGATACGAGGCGAACGGAACCTCCGACTGCAGCGCGCCGCCTAAAATCTCGTAAACCGGAACGTTCCACTTTTGCCCGATGATGTCGAGACAGGCGAATTCGAGCGCCGCTAAAATCTGCGTCCGGTTGTTATAGAGCGAAGCGGTCGGGTTGGCGATTTTGAAACGCATTTCCTCTAAATTCGCGGGATTATGCCCGACAAGATAATCTTTCATCGCTCGGAAAGCAGCTTCCGCCGATTCGCCGCCGCCGCCCATTTCGCCCAAGCCGACGATTCCCTCGTCCGTTTCGACCTCGACAATCGTGCGCACGAATCTGCCCCAGTGCGCGCCCGCCGCGTGCCGCAGCGGCGCTTCGAGCGGCACCGTCACGGTCGTCGCTTTAATATCCGTAATTTTCATAAACTTCACTTTAATATATCAATTCGCTACTTTTTGACCCGCCGAATAAAATCCATCTCAATCAGCCACATTTCGCAAAGATTCGTCCATGTTTCGGTCGAGCCCGGATTATTGCGAAGCGCGATGGCGTGACCGCCGTGCGGAAAAACATGCAGCGAAGCCGGAATATTTTTCTCCAACAGGGCATTATAAAATAAAAGGCTGTTGCGCGGGTTAACCACTTTGTCATCCGCCGCATCGACGATAAAAACCGGCGGCGTGGCGGCGGTGACCTGTTTTTCGAGCGAGAATTTTTCAATCAATTCAGCCGACGGACTATTGCCGAGCAGATTTTTCCGGCTCGTCGCGTGCGCGTATTCGCCCATCGAAATCACGGGCGAAACCAGAATCACGAAATTCGGCGCGAACGGAAATTTATCCAAATCATCGCCGATTTTTGCCGCGTCTTCGGTCGCGACGCCCAAGTTTGCCGCCAGATGCCCGCCCGCAGAAGTTCCCATCACGCCGATTTTTGCTGCGTTTATCTGCCATTTCGCGGCATTTGCCCTGATAACGCGCATCGCTCGTTCGGCGTCCGCGAGCGGTCCGGTTTCACGCTGCCTGAGGTCGGCTGAATTCGGCAGACGATAGTTTAAGACAAACGCGCTGACGCCGAGCGTGTTGAACCATTTTGCCAATTGCGCGCCCGAAATCCGGTAGGCGAGCCGCTCGTAACCGCCGCCCGGACAAATCAAAACCGCCGCGCCTTTATTTTCCTGCTGCGACGGAAAAAAGGCGTAAAAACCGGGCGTTCCGACCTCGTAAACGCGCTCGTTGCGAATGTCGTCTTTTATCGCCAAGCCTTTTGAATTCGGCATTTTCCCTTTTTCCCACAACGCGACGAACTCCTCCTGCCCGCTCGCCGCCGTGAGCAATAGGAAAAATAAACCGAGGCTCAAAAATAAACGCTTCATAAAATTTTCAGGGCAGCTGCGCCGGGTCAGCGCCGAGCGGCAGTTCCTTTTCCGCCAGACCGACGCGCCGCGCCGCCGAATCTTTCGCGTATTTCCAGAAACGAAGCGTCCAGTCCATCGCCGCGCGCTCGGCTTCCAAATTATCCGCGCCGCTTAAAATCAGGCGGTTTTTATCTGCCGCCGTCGCGACGAATTGTTTGGCGGATAAAACGCTTGCGGCGAGATTCTTCGCAACATCCGCAATCAGCGGGTTGGTTTTCGCCGTGCCGATTAAAATCAGCGCCGCCCGGTCGTCTTTCGGCAAATCTTTCAGCGCGTAGATTTTTACGACGCGTCCCGTCGCGCTTTCGAGCGCGTTGACGACCGCATACGCCGTTTCGACATCCTGAATCGGAGACTTGTCGCCGTACACGACCGCGAGCGGGCGATTGAGAGAAAAATCGAGCGCGCCGTCGCCGTAAACGACGTTCGTTTTGGTCGCCGCGTCGAATTTCGGCGCGCCCGCCAGCCGCGCTTCCGCCCAGCCGTAACGAAGCAGCGCGCCGTCTTCGAGCCGCAGGAAAACGTGGTAAAATCCGGGCACAGGCGCGTCGAAATCTTCGCTTAAAGCGGCTTCAATCGAAACCGAAATCGTTTTGGTTTCGTTCGGTCTGAGACGTAAAACGGACTCTTTCGGCATCGCCGAATCGGCGAACAGATTAGCGGGCGTTTCGACGGAGCTTTTTAAATTCAGCTCGCGATTGCCGGTGTTCGTGATTTTGAAATTCACCATTCCGCGACCCCTTTTATCCAGCTCGACCGTCTCGTGCTCGATATTCAAGAGCCGGTTCGGATGTTCGGGCGCGGAGTATTTTTTAATTAAATCCGCCATCACAAAAGCTTCCGGTTTCGGTCGGCGCGATAACCAGATTTGCTCGTAATGGCGGATCCCTTTGAGAACCCGAGGGTTCATCGCCAGTGTCTCGTTAAACTGAAACTGGTACATCACGGGCATCGAGCGCGTCCGCAAAACGTTCTCGAAAATCGGCGCGTAAATGCGCGCCCGGTCGTCTTCGGTGAGACGCGTCAGAAAACGCCAGTTCCATTCGGTAATTATCGGCGGTTTGCCGGCGCGCCGACCGTAGCTCGCCGCCGCGAGCGAAAAACCGCGCATGTTGGGCTGCGAATCAAGCCCGTCCGAATAGGCGTGCTGTCCGATTTTATCGAACGGTACGCCCAATTTTTGCAAACGGTCGAAGATGCCCGTGTTGGTATGCGCCGTCAGATGCACCGGAATTTCCGGCGCTGCCTGTTTGACCGCCCGGTAGACGCGTTTCCAGTATTCGGGCGCGTCGTCGTTGACGCCGAAAATCAGGACTTCGTTATCGATTTCGACGCCGTCAAGGTCGGCGCGGTAGCGGCGCACAAGCTCGGCGGTTTCGTCAGCCGAAAGACGCGCGTCAATCAGAACCTTAAATTTTAATTTCCGCAGCTCGCCGAACAGAAAATCGAGATATTCGAAGCGTTTTTCCTTTGAAATCGTGTCCGCGTAGATAATCTCAAGATGATGCAGGCGAATCAATTCATAGCCGAGCGTTTTGGCAATGCGCAGGTCGCGCCGAATATCGTCGGCAAAAAGCTGCCATTTATTGACCGTGTCGGCGGCTAAAGCCCAGTAACCGTCGCGGTCCATGCCGGGCAGTTTCTGCAAATCGAAATTTTCGCCCAAGGTCGAATACGGAAAATAATTCGTCCCGAACCGCGTGTCCGCGACGCCGATTGAATACTGCAGCTCGTCACCCGAGATTTTTTGCTCGGCGTACGAAGTGTAAGCGACAAAAGCGTTATCCGCCTGTTCGTCCGTCTGTAAATTTTGATTAAACGCGAGGCGTGAACGGAACACAACGCTTTCGCCGCGCTCCATCAGTCGATTATCTTCGAGCCGTTCGGCGTAAGATTTAAGATTCGAGCGCGCGATTTCGGTCAGCAAAAACAAGTCCGCCGCTTTGCTTTGCGCTTCAAAACCGATTTGCGGAATATTCGCGCCGACAAAGCGCCCCCGGCGTTTCGCGTTCGCGTCCTGGTGAACCGTAAAGCTTTGTGAAAAATCGTTCATCCAGGTGGCGGAAACTTTGCCGCCGAAATCGGTTTTCAGCCAATCGACGCCGTGCTGCACGTACCAGTTGCGGCTTTCGCCGGCGCGAAAGAGCGTCCAGTCGTTTTCGCCGAAAGCGGCAATCCGGTTATCGTAGCAAACGGCGCGCGCCGCCTGATTCGCCTGCCGCCAGCGGGTCAGAACCGCCGCGTAAACGCCCCTTGTTTTTTCTGCGCTCGTGTTTTTCAGCTCCGCGTCAATGTCGAGAAAACCGTCGTGATAGGCGCGCAGTTCGACGGTCAGCTGCAAGCCTTTTTCTTCGCCGCGGGCGCGCCATAAATCAAAAACCGCGCCCGCCGAAACTTTTTCAAACCGGAGGCTGAGCGGCTCAAAGCGAGCGGAAAAATCTTCTTTCGTCGAAACCGGCTCGCCCTTTAATTCTTCGGGCTTTGAATCGCGAAAAATTATGTCCCACGAAAGCTGTCCGAGCTCCGCGCCCGCGAATTTGAGCGCCGCGCCGCCGTTCGACGGACTTAAAACAAACGGTTTGTTGACGCCCTTCGCCGGTGCTTTTTCGAGCTTTAAGCTTTCCGCCTGCGAGGCGGGTAAATCGGCGACAAAAATCAAATCTTCGCCGTCCTTCTGCACCGCCGCGCCGCCGCCGCCCGCCGCGCGCCACTTTTCGCCCTGCAAATTCGCGCCTTTGACGACGACCGGCAGCCGCACCGGAAACGGCTGATTATTGACGATTTTAATCGTCTGCGCCGGAAATGCCTGCGGACAAATCAAAACCGCCAGCAGCGCGCCGAAAAACCATTTAAATAAAATCCCCCTGCTCGAACTTCCCCGGTCTAATTTTTTTTGCCTGATAAACCTTTTCATTACTAATTCTTTCAAACTTTAATTTCGAGCTGCGCCCTGAAATTTCAGGGCGCAGCTCGTCTTTTTAGAATATGAACCGCAGACCGAAACGAATCTGCCGCTCGCCGAAAGTGCTGATTGACTGACCGAAGTTGCCGGACGTGAAAGTTCCGACCGGATTGCTGAAATGCGGCGAATTGGTGACGTTGAAAACCGTCATCTGCGCTTCGAGCTTAAAGCGTTCGGTGAGGCTGAACGTGCGCCCGAGCGTCGCGTTGTAATTGATATAGTGCGGACCGCGCAGGCTGTTGCGCCCGACGTTGCCGAAGGTGAACGGCGCGGGGTTCGTAAAAACGCTCGTATCGAAATATAGCTGTCCGGGTCCGAAACCGCCCAAAATTCGCGCCTCTCCGGTCTGGTCGGGTCGATTCGCGCTGCCCTGCGTCGTCGTGTTCGTGTTGCCGAGCGTGCCGGAAACATCGACCGGCGTGCCCGAACGGGCGATGAACGTGCCGCTCAGCGTAAAGCCTCCAACCAGTCCCTGCCAGCGAAAGCCGTTGTCGTCGAACAATTTTCCGCCGTCGCCGAACGGTAATTTGAAAACGTGGCTGATAACCAGATTATGCTTGCGGTCGAACGGCGACGGTCCGCGATTGGCGTCGATGTCGATGTCGTTGTCGAGCGCGAAGGCGTCCGTGTAGTCGGTCGAGCGGCTCAACGTGTAAGCGACGGTCAATTTGCCGAGCTTTGTAAAACGCTTCGTCGATTGAACCTGAAGCGAATGATAGGCGTTGCTCAACATAAAGTCGGAGAGCAGAATATCAGCCGTGCGCCCGTAAAGTCTGTTGTACGGGCGGTCGGCGGTGACCGCGCCCGGACCGGCGGCGTTGATGTTTAATGTTCCGGGCAGGCGCGAGCCGCGCGAGCCGACATAGCCGACCGACGTGACAAAGCCGAACAATTCGCGCTCGACCGTAAAATTGTACGACTGGATATAGCCGCGTCTCGCGTCCGGGTTAACGACGCCGAGCACGACGTTGTTCGGCGGCACGACGACGCCGCTCGTCAAATCGATAATCGCGGGCGAAGGGATTCCGGTCGAGAGCGTAATCAGGTTGCCGCTCGCGTCGCGCGGTCCGAACGAAGCGCTCGTGCCGGCGGTCTGCACGTCAATCTGGCTGCCGTAATTTTGGTTCGCCAGCGTGTTTAAGCTAATCGGCACGTAGCTGATGCCGTAACCGGCGCGCAGCACCGTTTTATCGTCGAAGCGATAGGCGACGCCGAGCCGAGGCGCAAAATTCCCGTATTCGGTCTTAACGTTCACGCGACTGTTCACCGAGCCGTAGCCGCTGATTAACGCCGTGTTTGTGAGCGGGTCGTAGCGCGATTGGTCGCCCGCGTTCGTGCCCGACGGGTACGGGTAAATTTCGTATCGTAAACCGTAGTTAAGCGTCAGCTTGGGATTGACCTGCCAGCGGTCCTGCGCGAAAAAGAAATACTGCGGCGTGATGTAACCGCCGAGCTGCGCAACGGTCGTGCGCCGCACCGATTGCGGAACGCCGAGCAGAAAAGCAGCGACCGCGTTGGCGTTCGTCGTCGCCGGTGCGGGTCGCCCGGTCGCCGCCGTGACGGCGGTGACGCCGGTCGTGAAAGTATATAGACCGCGCGGGTTGCTGCTCGTCGCCTGCGATTTATCGAGCTTTAGATTGCGGATGTCGCCGCCGAAACGAATCGTGTGATTGCCGATAATCCGCGTCCAGTTGTTGACGATATTGTAACTGTTCTCCGTGATGTCGAACGGCAGAGTCGTCGCGCTGCCGATAGAATCGTAACCGCTGACGGTAATCTGCGGGATGCCGGTCGCGCTGAAAAAATCATCGATGTTCGTATTCGGAATGCCGAGCGAATTGCCCAAGCCTTCCGATGAAGGATTTTCGCCCGTGATGTGTACGCGGACGTAACCGAAGCGAAATTCCGTAATCCATTTCGGCGAAAAAATATGCGTCACGTTCGCCGAGAGGCTGTGGTTTTGTCCGGGACCGGTCGAAGCGGTCGCGCCGCCGTTGCTGTTCGGTCCGCCGAGGTCGCCGAAAACCGGCAAGTCCGAAGTCAGAGATTTGAAGAAACTATAACGGACAAAAGCGGTCGTCTTGTCGGAGAAATTATGATTGACCTTGATGTCGAAAGAGTCGCGGTCCTGGATAAACGAGCCGGTCGCCTCGTAATTATTCGTCGTGCCCGCGAGATTCGGCAGCGGTAAAAGCGCGAAAAGCGCCCGCGCCGCCGGGTTAAACTCACCCGCCGGAATAATGTTGTTGGCGTAGGCGATGCGCGTCGTCGCGCTCGCGAGCGACGGGCGATAAATCTGATTGTCGCGGCGCTGCTGCGCCTGTCCGAGATTGTTCGTATCGTTGACGGGCGTCGCGCCTGCCGGGCAGCCCGGTGTCGCGCTGCGGACGGTCGTCGTGCCGTTGACGCATAGATAACTTCCCAGAACCGAACTGAAATCGCCGTTACGGTAAGCGGCAACCGGCACGGAAAGCAGAGTGTTCTGCCCGCGCCGGTCGGTTCCGCGCTGGTAGTCGCCGAAGAAAAACGTTTTGTCCTTGATAATCGGTCCGCCGACGGTAAAACCCCACTGCGTCAGGTTCGTGTTCGGCGTCTCGATGGTCGAAAGCGTATTTCTCGCCTTGAACGCGCTGTTCGTATTGTAAATAAAAGCCGTCCCGCGCAGGTTGTTCGTGCCGCTCTTGATCTGCACGTTGACCACGCCGCCGGCGGCGCGTCCCTGCTCGGCGTCGTAAGAGTTGGTCGAAACGTCAACCACCTCAATCGCGTCCGCCGGCGGCACAATCGCGGTTTGCGAGATAACATTCGTTTGATTGTTAATCGTGCCGTCGAGCTGAAAATTGTTGTACCGCTCGTTCTGACCGTTGACGCGGCTGATGAGCGAGCCGTTCGGATTACCGAAGCTCGACCCGACCGTTACGGGTTCGGAGACGCCCGGAATCGTTTCGAGCGCGCTCTGATAATTGCGGTCAGCCGAGAGCGGCAGGTTTGCCGTCTGTTCATTCGTCACCTGCCCGCTGACATCGGCGCGGTCGGTTTTGAGCTGCACCTGTTCGCCCGAAATCTGGACGACTTCCGAAATGGCGCCCGCTTCCAGACGGGCGTCGGCGCGCACCGTCGTGTTAATTGCGACATCGATGCGCTGGCGGACAAATTTCTTGAAATTCGCCTGCTCGATTTCGACGCGGTAAGCGCCCGGGTCAACGCTGCCGATTGAATAATTCCCTTCCTCGTTCGTCACGACTTCACGCGTCGTGCCGCGGTCGATGTCGGTGACGACGACCCGCGCGCCGGGAATAACGCTGCCGTTCGTGTCCTCGACGTGCCCGACCAGCGAGCCGGTCACGGTCTGTGCGGAAACCGCCAGAAACATTGTCGCGCAGAGTAGTAAACCGATAAGTATTGTTTTGAAAACTGACCATTCAGACATAAATTAATTTCTCCAAAAATAAATAAAATTACATTTTGTTCGTGACGACAACAAAATACATAAACCAATCAAAAATCAAATATAGCGGCTGGCTATTAAGCGAAAACCGGCGCGCCGAAGTGTTTCTGCAAAATAAGCGACGCGCTGCCGCGCAGGCGCGGCTGCATAATATCTTCCGCCGCGACGATGCGTGTTTTGTTTTGCGCCGCCGGCAGGTGTAAATCAATAACTCGTTTCAAAGCCGGCTCGATTTTGTCCCACGCCCGCGTAATTTCGCCGATGATGACAATCAACTCGGGCGCGAGTCCGGCAATCAGCATGGCGAGCCCTATTCCGAGCGATTCGCCCATCGTATCGAGCGCTTCCGAAGCTTTGGCATCGCCCTGTTCGGCTAAAAACAGAACGTCTTCGAATGCCGGCTTTTCAACATCGCCGGTATTTTCGCGCGTGCTCCGGCTGCTTTTCGTCGCCTGCACGTAGTTATTAATCGCCGCCGTGTTGGAAGCGTACATTTCCCAGCAGCCGCGATTGCCGCACTTGCATAAAAGCCCGTTTTGCTCAATCGAAATGTGACCGAATTCGCCCGCCGCGCCGTTAATTCCCTGAATGAGCTGTCCGTTCGAGATAATTCCCGTCCCGATGCCTTCGGAAACCGTCACGGCAATCAAATCACGCACGCCCTCGGCGCGTTTTTCAAACCAGATTTCCGCTAAGGCACACGCGTTAGCGGCATTTTCAACTTCGACCGGCAACCCGGTGGATTCCTCCAGAGGCGTCTTTAAATCAACGTCGCGCCAGCCCAGATTCGGCGCAAAAAGCAAGTTTTTAGTTTTCAGGTCAACGCGACCGGGCAAGCTCACGCCGACTCCTTCGAAAGAAATCTGCGGGTTCGAATCGATAAATTTTCTGATTCTTTCAGCTAAATCCGCGACAAAAGCCTGCGGCTCGGCGGCGGTCGAAAAAGTTTCATGAGCGAGAAAATGAGCATTGATATCGGAAAGCGCAATCGTCGTTTGATGCGGCTGGACATTGACGCCGATAATTCCGACGCGCTCGACATTTAAATGCAGAAAGCGCGGTTTGCGTCCGCGCGGCAGATGCCCGAAAGCGCCCTGCGTAATCCACTGTTCCTGCATTAATTGCTCGGTAATCACCGAAATCGTACTGCGCTGCAAGCCCGACAGCCGCGCCAAATCAGCACGTGAAATCGGCTGGCGCGTCCGGATTAAATCGAGAATAATCCGCCGGTTAATGTTGCGTGCCGTTTCGCTCGTCGCGATATTAAAACTATTTAAATCTATTTTTCTCAAACTCTGTTCGAAAGCGGGGATTTTATTTTGTTCGCGATACGAATTATATGTAATAAGCAAAAATATTGTCAAGTGCGGGAAGAGGTAAAAGACCGTGCCGTGAATCGGCGCGTGCGCGCGCCGGTCGGATTGCCCTGCATCGCATGAATCGCGCGCCGTTTCGCGGTCGGGTTTTTATATTATCTTGTAATTTCGCCCTTCAATTCGATATTTGCCGACGAGCTGCCGATTAAAATATCGTATTTGCCGGGATTCGCCCGCCACTGTCTGGCAGCCGCGTCATAGAAAGCAAACGAGCGAAAATCCAGCGGAATCGTGACGCGCCCGGTTTGACCGGCTTTGAGGTTTATTTTGGAAAATCCTTTCAGCTCCTTAACGGGACGCGGCAGCGTCGGCGCGCGTTCGGCGACGTAAAGCTGCGGAACCGCCGCGCCGTCGAGTTTACCGGTATTCGTGACATCGAACGAAACTTCGTATCTCTCGCCGCCAAGCGATTGAGCCGCGAAATTTTCGTATTTGAAGGTCGTATACGACAATCCGTAGCCGAAGGGGAAAAGCGGCTTTACATTATTTTTTTCATAGCCGCGATAGCCGACAAAAATTCCTTCCCGGTATTCTATTTTGTTCGTGCCGGGCGTTTCGTAATAATTGTTAAAAGTCGGATTGTCTTCCGCGCGTCGTTCAAACGTTGCCGGCAGGTGTCCCGACGGATTGACTTTCCCGAACAGAATTTCGCCGAGTGCCGTGCCGCCTTCCTGACCGGAATACCACGCTTGCAAAACGCCGCGCGTCCCATCGAGCCACGGCGTCATATCGACGCCGCCGCCCGATGTGATAACGACGACCGTGTTTTTATTGACTGCCGTAATCGCCTTGATTAATTCGGTTTGTCCCGGCGGCAGCGCGAAAGTTCTATCGAAACCTTCGGATTCGGTGAGCGCGTCAAACCCGACCGCTAAAACGACCGCGTCTGATTTTTTCGCCATTTCGACGGCTTCACCGTCGACCCAGCTTCCCTGCGCGACGATGCCGGCTCGCAGCATCGGATTGCCGAAGCCGGTCGCAGCGTGAAATTCGACGACGATTTTGTGCGGCTGGGCGGAGAAATCCAGCTCGTACGGTTCGAGGACGGCGTTTGTCAGTTTCCAGCGGTCGGCAACCAGACGGTCGTCCACGTAGAGCCGGAAACCGGCTGGCGAAAAGCCCGACTGCTGAACGAAAAGGTCGTGTTTTCCAGCCGCCCGCGGCGTGTAGTAACCGGTCCAGCGCGTCGAAAATGCGGACACGAATTCTATCTGAAACTCTCCGAGCGCGAGCGCGCCGAGGTCGAACGGCGCGCCGGTTTTGATATTTCTTTCGGTCCCGGACGATTTCGGCGCGCCTTCGAGATTCGCGTTATCGAAACGCTCGAATTTTAATCCCGGCGAGTTGCCGCCGGCGTCGCTCGTAAATTTCGTGTCGTTGATTGCTTTGAGAACGCTCGTTATGCCGTCGGCGTGAACGACGCTGCCCGCCGCGCCCATCTGCTCGCTGATGCCTTCGAGAAAACTGACCGAATTGTACGGCACAATGGTCGCGCTGCCGCCGCCGAGCTTCGCCGTCGGATAGGCGTTCGGTCCGATGACGGCGACCGACTTGATTTTCGTCTTGTCGAACGGCAGAATCGAATTTTCATTTTTGAGCAAAACCATGCCTTCGCGCGACGCCTGCAAGGTCGCCGCCTGTCCCTGCGCGTTGAACATCGCAATGGCGGAATCTTTCTGCCCACGGTCGAGCCAGCCCATTCGCGCGGCGAGCCGCAGAATCCGCCGCACTTTTTCATCAATCGTCGCCTGCTTGACTTGCCCTGATTCGAGCAGCGGCTTTAAAGCGCGCTGGTTAAGAAACTTCCCGAACGGCATTTCGAGGTCTAAACCGCCGTTCGCCGCGCCGAGCGTGTCGTAGGTCGCGTCCCAATCCGACATGACGACGCCGGTAAAACCCCACTCGCCGCGTAAAAGCTCAGTATTAAAGCGGCTGTTCGCGGTCAGGTGCGTGCCGTTGACGAGATTGTATGAATCCATAATCGCGCCCGTTTTCGCCTCTTTGACGGCGGCTTCAAACGCGGGCAGGTAAATTTCGCGCAAGGCGCGCTCGTCAATCACGGAATCGGAATCGTGGCGGTCAAACTCTGAATTATTGCCGAGAAAATGCTTGACGGTCGCCGAGACGCCCTGGCTCTGGACACCGTCGATATAGCCGACCGCGAGGCGCGAAGCGAGAAAAGGGTCTTCGCCGAAATACTCGAAGTTTCGCCCGTTAAGCGGCGAACGATAAATATTGACGCCCGGACCGAGATTAAAATGAACGCCGCGCGCGCGGGCATCGCGCCCGATTTGCGTGCCGATTTGCCGCGCCAGCGCCGTGTTCCACGTCGCCGCCAGATTAATGCCGCCGGCGTAAAGGGTCGAACGCGAATTAAACCGGATTCCGAACGGGCTGTCGGCGGTCGTCATCAGCGGCAAGCCGACGCGCGGAGCGCCTTTGACCTGAAAGAAATTGACGCCCCCGAGAAGCTCAATCTTCTCTTCGAGCGTCATCTGCGCGAGCAAAGACTCGACGCGTTTTTCGACGTTCGGGTCAGGGGTTTGCGCCTGAATTGAAAAAACGAAAAACAGAATGGTCGATAATGTTAGAAAAAGTTTTCTCATTTGATTTAGTTAATTTTGTTTTGCCGGAGCATTGCACGGGAATCTGACCTGTTCCGGGCTGGCAAATATTTATGACAATAAAGTTAAAAATTTAGAATGTAAAAGGCGGCGCGCCGGTTTTATCCGGATTTCGGAATTGACCGGCAAAAGAGCCGAAACCGGCTCCAGACTTCGGCTCTTTTATTTCTATTTTTATTTTCGGCACAACGCTTGCAGTTTATTGTACGGGCAGCAAAAACTGTCCGGTTTTAATACGAATTTATATTTGAAAGATTATCGAAACAATGGAGGGTTTACTCAAATGTCAATGGTAAATTGCCCCGAATGCGGGCACGAAGTATCGAACGAAGCGGTTGCCTGCCCGAATTGCGGTCGCCCGCTGTCGACGCCGACGCCGGTTATCCAGCGCCGGGTCGTCGTCGCGGCTGAACCGACCGACGAAGGTTTTCCGAAATGGATTATCGCGCCGATTATTATTCTCGCGCTGATTGTAATTTTTCTGCTTATCGCCATCACACGCAATAACGAAGAAGACGCCAACACGCGCACCGTCAACGTCAATGTGGCGACGCAGCGCCGTTCGGCTGACTCGCGCGAGAGCGTGCGCACCGACAGTCCGCCGAATCAGGTAGAAGTCCCGTCAAGCTCGACGACCATCAATCCGCCGCCTTCGACGACCGCGCCGAGCTACCCGTCGACATCGACTTCCGTTCCGTCGCAATCGACGAGCGTGACAAACATTCCGGCTGATAAAGGACTGGTCGAAATCGACGCGAAAGTTTCGACGCGCTCGGGCGCGGTGCAATCGGTCAGAAACGAGAAGTTTTATCTTCTCGACAAAGATTTGGACGAGATTTTGAGCGACGCCAATCTCGAACCGATTGAGGGCAACAGCCTTTCCGACAGTTTCGGTCTGGCGGTAATGTATCCCGACCGCTACGGCGATTTTCAGCGCGACGCGCTCAACGCCATCAAAAAACACATCAAATACAGCGTGACGACCGATGCGAGCGGCAAAGCGGCGATGAAAGACGTGAAACCCGACAGCTATTATCTTTTCGGCATTACCAAATCCAAAAGCGGCTTTGCGATTTGGAGTTCGCCCGTCAGCATCATCGGCGGCGAAAACAAGCTTAATCTTCAACCCGCGAGATTGAATGAAATGTCAGAATAGTCTTTTTATTAATTGAGCGGTTGAGAAAGGCACGGATGTAGGTTTCCGTGCCTTTTATTTTTGTTAAAAATTATTCGCGGCTAAATTTAAAACAAACCTCTAATTAACGATTGCGCCCGAGCTGTTCGTGCGACGAAACCCATTCATCGGCAATGACGGCGGTTCCCAGCGACAGTTCGCCGCACAAAACGGCTGCGGCGACGATTTCGGCGAATTTCTTCGCCTTGTCTTTGCCGTAACAATCCAGCAATTCCAAACATTCGCGCTGCGTCGCAAGAGCGGTTCCGCCGCCGTGAGTGGCGACGATTAAAGACGGAATCGTGACGGAGAAATAATAATCGCCGGCGCGCGTGATTTCGGCGTAAACCGCCGCCGCAGACGATTCGGCAACGTTCGCCACATCCTGCCCGCAGGCGATAAACATTGCCGTGATGCCGTTTGCCGAATGCGCGCCGTTGTTGTTGACGCCCGCGATATATCCGCCGAGCTGCGAGGCGAGCCGCGCTTCGAAAATCTTCTCGACCGAAACGTGCATTATTTCTTCGAGCTTCGCCGCCGGAATGACGGCTTCGGCGACGACCTTTTTGCCGCGCGTATTCAAAGTATTGACGAACGAAGTCTTTTTGTCGGTTGCCAGGCTTCCCTCTAATTGATAACGCTCGATGCCCGG
The DNA here is from genome assembly GCA_036403375.1 of Pyrinomonadaceae bacterium. Lineage (GTDB taxonomy): Bacteria > Acidobacteriota > Blastocatellia > Pyrinomonadales > Pyrinomonadaceae > JAFDVJ01. The sequence goes on along the minus strand of DASWRC010000293.1, from coordinate 21,465 downwards.
ATAAACCGTTTGAATCCAATCGCAGGCGGCTTTTGTCGCCTTGCCGACCATATTTTGCCCCGCCGCATCGCCCGTCGTGTAGTTAAACCGCAGGTACAAAAAACGGCTTGCGGGAAACTGCTGAATATCGCGCAGCCGTCCGACGCTTGAAGTCGCGTCCGTGCACTGCTTGATTTCAGCGAAATTTTCCTTTATCCACGCGCCGAAATCGCGGGCTTCGCGCGCCGATTTGAAAACAAAAACGGGCGCGCGCTGCATCGCGTCGTCGACGACCGTCGTGGTCACCCCGCCCGATTCGCGCAGTAATTTCATCCCTCGATTGTAGCTGGCGACCAAAGTTCCCTCGGTCGTCGCGAGCGGCACGAAAAATTCGCCCGCCGCGTATTCGCCGTTGACGAGCAGCGGTCCCGCAAGTCCAATCGGAACCTGCGCGACGCCGATAAAATTTTCGATATTGCCCGGTAAAATCGACGGGTCGAACGAAAATCCGCCGACGTGCTTTAAATCGACGTTTCGCTGTTCTTTCGCGAAAATGCGCCTTTCGGCGGCGGCTTCGCGCGTGTAATCGTTTTCTTTGTTTCGCGGAATTTTTGCGCTCATTTATTTTATCTTTTTCGCTTCGTTAAACGCGTCTGTGAGCCGCTTACCGTTGTCGTAAACCACATCGTCAATCAGCCATTTGCCGCCGATTTGGCGGAGCGCGATTTTATAGAAAATTTTTGTGCCGTCCTTTGCCTTGCACGACGATTTGCCGTAAACGAAATTAACTCTGACGGTTGCTGTTTGCCGCTCTGTTTGCGACATGCCGATGGTGTAATTGTTCGGACAAAACTCAATCGGCTGAAACGACAGTCCTTCAAAATAAGGCTTATTGTCGGGATATTTCTTTAAATAAAGTCTCTGACGTTTGAGTTCGGCGGCGAAAAACTGTGCGAGTCGCGGCGTAAAAAACCGTCGGCGCCGCGCAACTTCCCGTTCGTTAAAAATGTCTTCGTGCGCAAAATGAAATTGGTAAAATTCACGAACCGTCGCGATTGGTGTTGTCTTTTGAGCAAAGACATTCGCCGGCAGCATTAATAAAATAATCGAAAGAAAGACAATTTTTGTTTTCATATCAATTTTCTGTTTCCGAATTTTCGCGCATCCAGTTCTGGATTTTTTCGACATCATTTTTGACCGTGCGCGAGGCGGCGAAAATAACGAGCGTCAGAAAAACGCTCAAAACCGGCACGATGTACATCGCCGAGCGCAATCCGGCGGCGCTGAACGGCTCAAGCACCCGAGGGTCGGTAAAATCATTTATCCCGGCAGCCGCCGCCGCCTGATGTGTAAAATAGTCGCTTATCGCACCGACCACATACGGACCAAACGAAGCGCCGAGAAGATAAAATGCAAAAAAATAAACCGCCATCGCCGTCCCGCGCGCGGCAGGTTCGGTAACTTCAGCAATCGTTGCATAAATATTCGAGTAATAAAAATACATCAAAGCGACGCTGACGCCCATCAAAACCAAAAATTCCGCAACGTTTCCGGCTTCTGCGCCGAGCGCGAAAAAGAAAAACGGAATCGAAAGCAAAACTGCAATCGAAACAACCAGCATGGAGCCGTCGGCGCGCCGCCGGTTCGCCCAATCGCCCAATGCGCCGCCGCCTAAAAGTCCGGGCAAACTCAAAAAACCATAAATAATCGTCGAAACAAAGCTCGCGTTTTGAATATCTAACCCGTGAAAACGAATCAAATATGAATTGATAAACGCGCTGATTGCATACATATTGAAATTGTGAAGCACGCCCGACAAAATTATCCAGCGCATCGTCGGCGTCGCGAGCACGTTTTTAAAGGCTGAGCCTTCCCTCTTTCGCGCGCCGACGTTGACTTTCTCGACCGCGCCGCGCACCGGTTCGCGGATAAAAGCGGCGAGCGCGACGCACACCAGTCCGGGAAGTCCGGCGACCAGAAAAGCCCAGCGCCAGCCGTAATTTTTCGCGACCGCGCCCGAAACGGCAAAGCTCAAAGCCAAGCCGACGGGCAGCCCGAGCATAAATACGGAAGTCGCTTTGGCGCGGCGTTCGGACGGGAAATAATCGCCAATCAAAGAATTCGCCGCCGGCGCGCACGACGCTTCGCCGATGCCGACGCCGAGACGCAGCGCGAAAATCTGCCAGAAATTCTGCGCCAATCCGGAAGCGGCGGTAAACAGGCTCCAGACAAAAACGCCGACCGACAAAATCTTTTTACGCCGGAAAGAGTCCGCCAATTTTCCGAGCGGCAGCCCGACAAAGGCGTAAATTAACGTAAAAGCGACATTCAGAGCGCCGAGCGCCGTATCGCCAAGTCCGAATTCCTTACGAATCGGCTCACCGACCGCGCCGATAATCTGGCGGTCGAAAAAATTCAGCGCGTTGATTAAAAACAACACCGCGAGCGCATACCACGCTGCTTGTTTTTGATTCATAGAAAATTAAATTGTGGAAGCCGGCTTATAAAATATGATTAAGCGAATTCCGGATAGCGAAATATAAAACGGTAACGGTTACGGCGAGCCCGGCAACGACGAAAATGCCGATTCGCGCGCCGCCGGAAAGACCTCTGCCTTCAACCCGCGCAGTGTCGCGGTAAGCAATAACAACCGGCTGTTTAGTTTTGGAATCCGTAAGAGTAAACGAATCGTCTCCGATTTGACTGATAGAGCCTTTTAGCTTCGTCCCGTTCAACATTTTAACGCGAACCGTTTTTTTCTCGTTCGTGCCGCGTTTCAAAACACCGGCTTTAACCTTTTCGGCGTTGGAAACGTTTTTATCAACCGTCTTTGTCTGGGCAAAAATAAACGATGTATTGGCGCTCAGCGCTAACAAACCGGCAAGAGCGATTAATAACCCTTTCTTAAACATAAATTCTCCTTTGTTTGATGCGTTAAATAGATTTCTCAAAATCATTCTTAACGCAAAAGCAAAAAGGCACAAGGACGCAGACACCGAAATTTACTATTTATAATTGAGTGTTTTAGGTTAATTAAACTTTCGTATCAAAAACTTTACCGAAATAATCCGCAATTTCGCCTGTTAATTGCTCGCGCGTTCTTGCTTCGATTCCGGCTAATTCTTTCGCCAGATTTTTCTTAAATTCAATCTGCATCTGCCGCGCGATTTGGATTCGCTGCGCCTGCGGCGAACCCGCGCCGTGCATCGATTCGGTCAGGTAACCGACGGCGTTTCTGCCCAAGGTCATATTTTCAATCAGCCGCAGAATCCGGACGCGATTTTCGGTCGGAACGTCGGCGCGTCCCTTTAAATATTTTTCGAGCAGATGACCGATTTCCTCGCTTTTGAAATCCCGCTCCGACGGCATCGTGACGACCGCACCGCCCGCCAAATCCTGCGCCAGCCGCGCGATTTCGTACGGCATCTTTGTCACGTGATGCTTGCAGACGTTGGCAATCATATCGTCGTTCAGGTAGGCGCCGGATTTGGTCGGTTTCGATTGATAGCTCGAAGCGATTCCGGTTGCGTAAATCGTTTCGTTGAGGTGCGTCATTTCGACTAATTTATCTTTGATATGCGAGACTTTTTCGACGCCGTTATACTCGGCAATCTGCGCCGCCGCGCCGATCAGAACGTCGCCGACGCCGCTTTTGCAGACGTAGCTGCGGCGATGATAACAGGTGAATCTTTCGACCAGCATCGACGCGAATTCCGTCTCGCCGTCCATAAAAATCAGCTCGTTCGGGATAAAGACATTCTCGAAAATGACCATCGCTTCCTGACCGCCGAAATTGGCGTTTCCCGTGTCGATCGCGCCGTTTTCCATCGCCCGCGTGTCGCACGATTGACGACCGTAAATATATGTAATTCCCTCGGCTTCGACCGGAATTGCGCCGACAATCGCGTAATCTTTATCGTTTTCCGTGAGCCGCATCGTCGGCATCACGATAAGCCAGTGCGAATTAAGGCAGCCCGTCTGATGCGCTTTCGCGCCGGTGATAAAAACGCCTTCGTCCGTGCGCTTTGAAATATGAACAAACAAATCCGGGTCGGCTTGCTCGTGCGGCGCGCGGCTGCGGTCGCCTTTCACATCGGTCATCGCGCCGCCGATGACGAGGTTTTGTTTTTGAACTTCAACGATAAAGTTTTTGAGCCGTTCGTGATACGCGGTTTGATATTTTTCGTCGATCTCGAACGTCACCGAATAGAGCGAATTGAGCGCGTCCATGCCGACGCAACGCTGAAAACAGGTTCCCGTCAGCTGCCCCAAACGGCGCTGCATTTTGTTTTGCAAAACAACGTCGTCGCGATTCATGGCGATATTCAGGAAGCGATTCACCCGTTCGCCCGTCAGCTGCGAGACGGCGCTCGCCAGCGCCGGTTCTTTTTCGGCTAAATCGTAAGTTTCGGCAACGGCGTTAATACTCGGGCGAATCATTGGATGCTCGACGAGGTTTTCGACCAGCTCGCCGAAAAGATAAACCTTCAGGCGTCGCCCGCGTAAGGAATTTATATAATCCTCGCTTGTCTCGATTGGTTTCGTAACGCTTGGTTTGATGGCTGAACTTGTCATAATTTAAATCCTTTTGTTGAAAGCGAATTCCTAAAGACAATTCGATAAAATTGGTAATACCAATTAACTTTTAAGAATTTGAGTTTTTAGGCTGCAATATCTTGACAATTTTGGAAATGTCGATTAACTTTAGTTAAATTCTACCGAACGGTAAGTAAAAAACTAACATAATTTATCAACCGAAGCAATTAAATTATTAGCGCCGCTGTCAATAAAAGCGGGCTAATCAGCAAGTTTTCCGCAAGCCGCCAGCTATGCCGAGAAACGGATCGCAAAAAAGCCTCGACCGCGCGCAGGAAATTTACCTGCTCGCCGCGCAGCTCTTTGTCGAGCGCGGCGTCGGGTCAACGTCGCTTGCCGACATTGCGAACGCGCTGAATATCACGAAAGCCGGTCTTTATTATTATTTTGAAAGCAAGCAGGAGCTGCTTTACCGGATTGTCGAGCTCGGTCTGGACAACGTCAAAAACGAAGTTTTAGACCCGGCGCGCGAAATCACGGATGCCGAAGAGCGCCTGCGTTTTATTATTTTCAATCATGCGCGGCTCGCGGCGGAAGGCAATCACGCCGTCATCATTGTTTCGCACGAGATGAACTCGCTCTCGTTCGCGCAGCGCGAAGCCGTCATGAAGCGGCGGCGCGAGTATTTTGAATTCGTTCGCGACACGCTCGTCGAAATCCAAACGGGCGGAAAGCTTAACGAGATTGACATGACGACCGCAACTTTTACGCTGTTCGGTATGATTTTGTGGCTGTCGCGCTGGTATCTTCCGGGCGGAAAACTACCGGTCGAAAAGGTTTGCGAGGACGTTTGCAATATGGCTCTGAAGGGCTTGCTGCGCGATTGATATTTTCCATACGAACTGGTTCTGATTATTTTGACTGATGGAGGCAATTTCAATGAAAAAGATGAAAACGATTTTTGGAATTTTGATGCTGTTGGGCGCGAGCGCCGCCGCTGCTTTTGGGCAGGCAACCGCCACCGCCGAGCTTCGCGGACAGGTCAGCGACCCGAACGGTTCGGCACTCGCCGGCGCGAGTGTCACGGCGACCGACAATAATAAAGGCGTGACGCGGACGGCGGTGACCGACGCGCAAGGGAATTACGTCATTCTCTCGCTTCCGCCAAGCACTTACACGGTCAAGATTTCAGCAAACGGGTTTGCCTCTAAAACGGTTAACAACGTCACGCTCGAAGTCGGACAGCAATCGGCGCTCGATGTTAATTTAACAATCGGCAACGTCGATGCGGTGGTTGACGTTCTGCAGGACGAACAGCAGATTGTCGATACCGAAAGAACGCAGCAATCGACCGTCATCAGCGCGCGGCAATTGAACAATCTGCCGATTAACCGTCGCAATTTTCTGGATTTTGCGCTTCTTACGCCGGGCGTTAACGATGCCGACAACATCAACGATTCAACCGATTTTCGCGTCGCGCAGACGCCGCAGTCGGGTTTGAGCTTCGGCGGCAACAATGGTCGCGGCAACTCGATTAACGTTGACGGCTCGACCGCCGACACGGCGTCCGGCGGCGCGCGCAACGTCGTCAGCCAGGAAGCCGTGCAGGAATTTCAGGTTGACCGCAACAGCTACAACGCCGAGTTCGGCGGCGCGTCGGGCGGCGTCGTTAATATCGTTTCGAAAACCGGCAGCAACGATTTTCACGGCAGCGCGTTCGGTTATTTTCGCGACAAAACTTTCGACGCCCGTAACGCTTTCGACTTCAACCCGGACGGCAAATCGCCCTACAACCGCCAGCAGTTCGGCGGCTCGGTCGGCGGTCGCATCATCGAAAATAAAACCTTCTTTTTCGCTTCCGCCGAAGGCTTGCGGCAAAATCTGACTTCCTTCGTGACGCTTAACGGTTCTTTGCAGAGCGGCTTGCAGATTGCTCCGGCGACTGCCGCCGGCGACCAGAACGCATTTTTAAATTATCTGGCTTCGCGTCCGCCTTTCGCGCCGCTCGCGACCGGCGTGCGCGGCGTTTTGACCGTGCCGAGCGCGCGCACCGCCAATCTTTACGCGACCACCAACGGGCAGTTTCCCGCCAGCGACAACAGCGCGCTCGTCTCGGGGCGCATCGACCACACTTTCAGCGAAAAGGACAGCGGTTTCGTGCGGCTCAATTACGCATGGATGAGCGGCGAAAATCAGGCGACCGGGGCTTTGAACGCCGTTTCGCGCGGTCGCAAGGTCGAATCGCCGAGCGGCGGCATTCTTGTGTCGGAAACGCATATTTTCGACCCGACGACCGTCAACGAATTTCGCGCGCAATTTTCGTATTATCAATTGACCGTGACGCCGAATGACCCGTTCGGACCGGAAATCAATATTCTGGGTTACGGCAACTTCGGGCGCGATATTTTCCTGCCGTCCGACAGCATCACGCGCGCGGCGGATTTCGCCGATACCGTTTCATTCGTCCGCGGAAGGCACACGATAAAGACCGGCGTCGTTTTCCAGTACAACCGCATCGGCTCAAATTCGGAAACTTACCTGCCCGGCACGTTCCGCTTCGGCGCGCTGCCGTTTTCGTCCGTTTTTTCCGCCGCCCAGCGGACCGCGATTGTCGGCACGACCGCGACCGGCGCGGCTTGTCTCGCGGCTCCGATCGGCGGACAAATCGGCGCTGATATCGCTTCCGGGTTTATCACGGCGGCGCAGGGCGCGGCGCTTCGGAATTCGCTGTGCAACGCCAACAACACGATTAACGCGCTTCAGTCTTACAATATCAACGCGCCGCAGGTTTACCAGCAGGGTTTCGGGCTGCCGGGATTTTACAGCAGCAGCCAGCGTTTTTCGCTTTTCGGACAGGACACCTGGAAAATCCGTCCGAATTTAACCTTTAATTACGGTTTGCGCTATTTTGTGCAGAACGAAGCCGCGCCGGTTCCGACCGACAAAAACAATTTCCAGCCGCGCGTCGGTTTTTCGTGGGACGTTTTCAACAATGCGAAAACCGTCATTCGCGCCGGTGCGGGAATTTTTACAGGTCAGATTGACAACCAAATCACGAATGTCGTCAACACGCTCGCTTCGGGTTCGGAACCGTTCAACATCAATATCGTCGTGGCGGCAATCACGCTGCCCGGCACGTACAGCTCGGCGTTTATTTACCAGACTTTACTCGCGCAGGGCGTTATCGGAAGCCGTCAAATCGTCGCGTCCGACCTGACGCAGTTCGGTCTCAACACCGCGCCGGGCAGACCGCTCGAAGCGCGCATTCGCATCGGGCAAAACTTCCAGAACCCGGAAACCTACCAGGTCAGCGGCGCAGTTCAGCAGGATTTGGGCAGAGGTTTTTCGGCAGAAGTCAGTTACCTGTTTTCGCGCGGCATTCATCTGGTGCGTCCCGTCGATGTTCGCAAATATTCGGTCATCGGAACGAGCGCGTTTACCGGTCAGCCGATTGTCAACGCCACCGAGCTTGGCTGTTACACGGTTCCGGGCGTGCCGCCGGCGGCTTATAACTGTTCGAGTAACGGCTCGACCTTAACCGGCAATTTTCTGCCCCGATTTGCGCTCGATGCCGAATATCAATCGGTCGCCAACAGCTTCTACCACGCCGGAACACTGCAAATTACCAAGCGTTTTTCGCGCAATTACAGCGTCAACGCCAACTACACGCTCTCGAAAACGATTGACGAAGCGACCGATTTCAACACCGATTATCTCGCGCAAAACCCGCTTAACGTGCGCGCCGACCGCAGCCTTTCGGCATTCGACCAGCGGCATCGCCTCGTTCTGAGCGGCGTCTTTATGAGCCCGTTTGAAAACGCGTTTTTGAAGAATTTCGTCTTCTCGCCGATTTTCACCGCCGGCAGCGGACGCCCGTTCAATCTTTTAATCGGCACGGATACGAACAACGACAGCCGCCTTTACAACGACCGACCGGCGGGCGCGGGCAGAAACACGGGACGCGGCGAGGCTTATTACACCTTCGACATGCGTCTCGCACGTCGTTTCTTCGTGCGTGAACAGCGCTTTCTGGAATTAACGTTCGAAGCCTTCAATCTGTTCAATCACACCAATTACAACGGCATCAACAACGTCGTCGGGACAGCTTGCGTGGCGGGTTTAGCGACGAATCCGAACTGCATCGGCGCAACGAACGTGATTCCGATTAACGCGCGCGGATTAAAGAACGTCTCGCCGACCGCGCCGCTCGGCTTTACCGCCGCCGCCGCCGCCAGACAACTGCAATTCGGCGTTCGTTACAATTTCTAATCGAGCGCGCATTTTGCCGATAAAAATAAGGTGTGAAAACATTTTCACACCTTATTTTATTTAATAATTCGCCGGAAATCGTCTGGCGGCGAAAATTATTTGTTTTCCGCTCTGAAAGTCAGAAGCAGAGTTTTGTTGCGGTAAAGATTCAATTTTCCGCCGACAATTTCAACGCGATTGGCGTCACCTAAACCGTCGAGAAAGCTTCTTTCGATTGTCATCCGCTCGTCTTCGATACAGGCGCGCATCGTCGATATGCCTTGCGTAAAGCTGAACGTATCGCCCCGGGTCGTGTAATTTCCGCCGAACACGTTGCAGCTCGTGTTGCCGCCCGCGCCGCCTTTTGCTTTATCGAAATTGATAAAAGCCTCGGTTTCGACCTCCGGCAAACGGCGGTTTTTGATTGATTCCAGGACCCATTTTTTATTCTCCAACTTAATTGCCGAATCGTCGTCGGGAGCCGCCGGCGGCGTTCCCTTGAATTTTAATACCAAACGATTTCGCGCGAAGAAACTCAAGTTATTGCCCGACTTTTCAAACCGCGTGACGCGTTCGAGCGCGCGCGTAAAGTCGGCTTCGAGCTTCATCGCGCCGCTTTCATTACAGAACATTCTGGTCGTACCGACATTGCCGAAGCTGATATTTCTGCCGCTCAGCGTAACGCTGCCGAACATCCGGTTGCAGCCGGCGTTGCCGCTAAAACGGGTTTGCGACGATGCGATTTCCAAAAATGCCTTTGAGCCGTAAACGCGTTTGCCGCCTATTTCCACGAGTTCCCAGCGTTTTCCGCTTAAATCGCCGAGCCCTCTATTTTGCGCGAGCGCGCCGGCGCTTAACAAACTTATGATTGCCAATAATTTTAGTCCTGACATCAGGTAATTTCGTTTCATAATATTTCCCCCTTTGAATATTATATTTTACCGGCGGCTGAATTTTTATTTCACCCGCCGTCTTTTCGAGAACGCCGCCAAAACAGCCGACTTGCAGCGTTTCACTGTAAAGTTTTGTAAACCGCGAAGTTACGCCGCAATCGCCGCCGCCGGTCGCTTTTTCGAGGCGATAAAAGCCTCCACTTGATTAACAACCCCTGCTAATTTATGTATAATTTGGAATTGAATTTAACGTTCGCAGATATTGCAACTCATCCGGGCGTTTTCAGCATCAGTAAATTGACTCGAAACGCCGCTTTTCCCGATATAAAAGTCCGATGTGTCGCTTGTCCGATTGCGCGAAGGGCGCAAACCAATCAGTGAAAATTTATCCCGTGGAGGTAGTATGTTTTTAAAATCCAAAATTTATCGCGTTGCGCTTGCCTGTTTTCTGGTTCTGTCAATATTCTCGATGGTCTTTGCCGATACGATTCGGCTCAAAGACGGAAGCATCATCAAAGGTAAAATCGTCAGCTTCGGCGAAGGAAAATTCACCATCGTCATCGGCGACGGCGCGCGCCAGCGGCAGATGAGCTTTTTTGCCGACGAGATCGACTCCATCGAGTTTGATGCGACGATGCTGCAGCCGTCGAATTCGAACAAAACCACTTTGCCGACCTATGCGAATACGGCAATCAAAAAAGACCCGGAAACAAAACCGACGCCGCAGCCGAACGTTTCAAAAAACGTAATTATCACCGATAAAACGACGCAGCCGACGACGACCACGACGAATAATTCGACACAAACGCAGCCGACGAACAATCCCGTTTACCCCCAACCGACGCCGCTGAAAACCGACACGCAGACAAAACCCGTCTCGGTGAATATGCGGGTGCTGGCGGACAACACGGCAAACGGCTGGTCAAATTCCGGCTGGGTTGTCAAAAAAGGACAGAAAATCCGCATCAGCGCCAAAGGTCAGGTCAGTTTGGGCAACGGGCGCTACTCGTCCGCCGCCGGCATCAGCTCGCTGCCTGATACCGATAAGCTCGTCAAGCCGGAAGCGACCGGCGGATTGATTGCCGTCATCGGCGACGACAACAACGATTTTATCTTTATCGGCGCATTCCGCGAATTTGTCGCCGCCCGCGACGGCGCGCTGTTTCTGGGCATCAACGAAGGCAATCTGACCGACAACTCCGGCGCGTTCGACGTGACCATCGAGATTCTACCGAACTAAAGAAAGGAAGAAAGGGGAAAAAGAGGAAAAGGTTAAAGGGGAAAAAGTTTGTCGAAAATAGAAAACAAAACTTTTTCCCTTTTCCCCTTTTTCCCCTTTAACCTTTCTTCCTTCCTTTCTTTCCTTTTCGCCTTTCAAAAGCTTGTAAAAAAACAACCAAAAGCGCACAATCGGTATCTAAAGCAGTAGACCTCCGGGGAAAATAATATGAAATCCGTTTTATCGTTTCGTCCTTTATTCGTTATAGTTTTGTTATTTGTCTTGGGCGCGTTCGCCTTCGCGCAGTCGAAGCCGCAAAAGCCGACCACGACCGTGCCGGGCAACCAGAAGAAAAATCAGCGCCCGACGGCGAAAACCGAGGAAGAGCAGAAAAAAGAAGAAGAACAGCGCAAGCTCGAAGAGGACGCGAAAACGGCGGAAAAAGACGACGAAGTGCTCTCTATCAAAACCAACATCGTCAATGTCGACGCGGTTGTTTACGACAAAAAATCGGGTCAAATCATCACCGGTCTGAAAAAGGAAAATTTTGCGATTTTCGAGAACGGCGTCAAACAGGAAATCGCGCAGTTCGCGACGCCCGAAGCGCCGATTACCGTTACGATGGTCGTCGAATACAGCAAGTGGTCGGAACTTTTCGGCTCTTATGCCAGTCGCGGGTTTGAGTCCGGAAAGTACGAAGTAATTCGCCCGGCGGCGCAGTTTCTTCTCAAATTCATCAAACCGCCCGACGATTACGCCTCGCTCATTGCTTTCGACATTCGCCCGACGCCGATTACCGATTTTACGAACGACCCGCAGCGGCTGCGCCAGACGGTTGATTTGCTGCTCAGAAACAATCCGGCGTTTCGCGAAAACAATCTTTTCGATTCGCTGAAATTCGCGCTCGTCGGCGGCAAAGGTGATGCGGTCGTGCTTGAAAATTCAAAGGAAGAATACGCGCAGTACGGCGGCATGGTTGACGTTAAAGCGAAACGCCGCGCGATTATCCTCGTCGCTTCGGGCATCAATACGTTCAGCAAAATCAGCTACGACGACGTTCGCAAAGTCATTCAGGCAGCGGGCGTTCCGATTTACATTTTGAGCACCGGAAACCTGTTTTACAAATTAGTCGAAAGCGAGCTGCCGGCGACCGACGGCATCAACGGTTTTCCGGGCAGGCTGACGTTTTTGCAGGCGCAGAACGCGATGAACACATTTGCCAAAGAATCCGGCGGCGCGCATTTTCCGATAACTTTCGAAGGCGAAATTCCGAGCGCGTTGAATTCGATTAACGCGCTGCTCCGCAACCAGTACAGTCTGGCGTACGACGCGGGCGAAAAACCGAAAGACGGTAAAAAATATAAACTCGAAGTCAAAGTTGACCTCAACGGCGACGGCATATACGAAAGCGACAAACAACTCATCGTCCAGCATCGCCCGTTCTACCAGACCGAAAAGGAAAAAAGCAAAAAGTAACAAAAAGTAATAGGTAATTAGTCAAAAGCTCAAAAGCGATGATGGTCTTGTAAATCAAAACCTCATCGCTTTTACCAATTACCTATTACTTATTACCTATTACCTTTTACCTATTACTTTCTCACGCACCGTAAATCTTCAGCTTAAACTCGTCGTTGGTCGTGTAAATTTCCGAGCGCCTGCCGGAAAAGCGGTGCGAATCTCGGAGCAGCATCGGCAGACCGCCGCGCGGAATGGTCGTGCCGTACTCGCGTTTTTCGAAAATCGAGGCGATTTGCGGATTAAGCCGCTGCGTGATGCCGTAGCGAATGGCGCGCGACGCGGGCGGCGAAAAACCGCTGGTGCGGCGCGGATTGATGAATTCAATCGCGTTGTCGTAAATCGAAATCCGCGTCGGAATGTCGCGAATCGCCAAATCGCGGTGCATCAGGACATTGGCGACCGCCTCGCGAACCGCGTAGAGCGGGTAATTGGCACGCGCCTGCACGGGCGCATTTTCCTTTGCCTTTTTCGGCTTCGTTTTGTCCAAATCGCAGTAACGGCTCAGGAATTTCAAAATTTCTTCGTAAAGCGTCAGCAGATTGCCGTTCAGCTCGACCGATTCGACCATCTGCGCGCTGCCGTTGTCGCCCGAATAACGCGCCATACGAACCCGCGCGCGCGGGATGACCTCCGCCACCCTTTCGCTTTTTCCGAACAATAAAACGCCCGCCACGGTCGGCAAAAACTCGTCCGTGCTGCCGATGGCGAGCAGTAAATCCTTTTTCAGAAAATCGGCGGTTTGATATAGATTTTTGCCTAAACTGTCGGTCTCGAAGGCGTCGGCAAAGCTCCACAAAAGCGAGTCGTCGAAATCGTTTTCCCGGACTTCCGGGAGCGGAATATTTTCATAGGCGAGCGGGCGGATTTCGTCGAGCCACGTGGAAAGCTCGGTGCGGCTGATTTCGCGTTTTTCCGCGCCGATGCGGATATAAAATCGCCCGTCGCGCGTTCGATACGGGCGGCGTTTCGGGTCGATGTCGAGCACCACCAGACGCCTGCCGTTATCGAACGCAATCACGTCAATCAAAGGGACGAGCGGCGGGACGATTTCTTCGCGGCAGATGCGCACGAGTTCTTCCTGCACGAACTCGGAATTGACGACGCCTTCGACGCGAAGCTGGTCGGAAACGCCGAAAATTATCGTCCCGCCCGCCGTATTGGCAAGCGCCACAATTCCCTGCGTGATGCGTTCGGGATTTGAAAGTTTTACTTTGAGTTCGAGAAATGTGTCTTCGCCGCCGCGAATCAGGCGCAGCAGCTCCGAACGCGTCGTGATAGGCGCCGGAGTGTTCAGTATATATTCCTGAAAAGAACGCTCGGTTGGGGATTCAAACCGTTGACTGTTACGAAATTTTCTTCGCGGCATTGCATCGGAGCGTGAAAATTTTTGTCAGGACGGTACACGCTTAAAAACCGCCCGAATGCTTTCGGAGAAAACATTACTGGAATTAATTATCAACTGTTTATATTGAAACATTTCGCCGCCGAAAAGTAAAAAGATTTGAAAATGAAAAAGCGGAAATGTGAAAATGCGAAATAGTTTGTCTGAACTTGCGCCGTAAACTTTTTCACTTTTAGCTTTTTTCACTTTTTCACTTTGATTGGATTTGCGCTTTGACGAAAATTTTCGCAAACTTAGTTTGTTTTTTCATTTTCAGTCAAATTTCTTGTAACCAGTGGAAACCGATATAATCACAGCTTACGTCAGCTTAGGTTCAAACCTCGGCGACCGCGCGGGCAATCTTTTATTGGCGGTGCGCGGGCTGATGGAGGCGAGCTTCGTCGTGCATAAATTGTCTGCCGTTTACGAAACCGAGCCGGTCGGCGTGGCGGCTGAAAACCCGCAGAAGTTTCTGAACATGGTCGCCGAGATTCATCTTTCGGGCATCACGCCGTCGCAGATGATGGCGCGGATGCTGCGGATAGAATATCTTTTAGGGCGCAAGGACAAATTTCTGAAAAAGCCGCGCACCGTCGATTTGGATTTATTATTGTTCGGCGACGTTGTGACGGAAACCGAATTCTTAACGCTGCCGCATCCGCGCATGATTGACCGGCGATTTGTGCTCACGCCGCTCGCGGAAATCGCGCCGCACGTCGTTTATCCGGTTTCCGGCAAAAACATCGCGCAGCTTTTAGCGGAAACCGGCGATTTCGCGGTCGTCAAACGCTGGAACCCGAACGCGGAACAGAAGATTGAAACGGATGACCTGAAAATTTATTTGAAGACACTTTAGAGGGGTCGGTGGTCGGTGGTCAGAAAAAAACCGACCACCGACCACCGACCACTGACAAATATGGCATATTTACAACCCGATAAACCCGAAAAAGTTTATCTGCCCGCTATCAGAACGGCGAAGGAAAAAGGCGAAAAACTGGTTTGTTTGACGGCGTACGATTACCCGACGGCGCGGATTGTCGATGAAGCGGGCGTCGATATGATTCTCGTCGGCGACAGCATGGGCAACGTCATTCACGGCTACGGCAACACGATTCCGGTCAGCCTGGAAGAAATATGTTCCGCCTGCATCGCCGTCAAACGCGCGACCGAACGCGCGATGGTCATCGCCGATCTGCCTTACGGAACTTATCACATCAACCCGGACGAGACGGTTCGCAACGCGCTGAAACTGATGAAATACGGCGGCGCGGAAGCCGTCAAGCTCGAAGGCGGACGCAACCGCGTCGATTTGGTCAAACGCCTGGTGGACGAAGAAATTCCGGTCGTCGCGCATATCGGATTGACGCCGCAGTCGGTTTACAAAATGGGCGGCTACCGCGTGCAGGGCAGAACTGCCGACGAAGCCAAACGATTAATCGAAGACGCGAAACTGCTGGAAAAAGCCGGCGCGTTTGCGATTGTTCTCGAATTAGTGCCGCGCGAAGTCGCCGAAATTATTACCAAAGAGTTAGAAATCTCGACCATCGGCATCGGCGCGGGCGCGCAGTGCGACATTCAGGTTCTGGTTCTGCACGACCTCGTCGGAATGAGTTTCGGACGCCTGCCGCGCTTCGTCCGGCAATACGCCGACTTGCGCGGGGTGATGACAGAAGCGATTCATAATTGGTCGGCGGACGTGAAATCGGGCGCATACCCGAACGACAAAGAATCATACGGTTTGACCGAGGAAACGAAGAAAGAGCTAAATATATGAAATCCGTCTTTTACACAATCGTGTTGCTTTTATTTTTTGTGCTGACGGCGGCGGCTCAGGAAAAGCCTTCCCGAAGTGCTTTTCTCACTGAAATCAGTGACTCACAAACTCTGGACAACTTAATTATCAAGGCTGGGGAAAAAGAGATTGATGGGATTTTCGGATCATGGAGTAATGAGCAATCACGACTTAACGGCTGCACCTTAAACGTTTACACGCAGGATTTAGAAATCGGCAAAATCGAATATTCAGACGGCGCTGAATTACTTCCAAGGCTCGCAAAGGATTTGCAGAAAATGTTCGACCGCCTAAAAATTCAAGCCAAAGTAAAATCGGTTTGGCGCGAGTATCTGAACATTTCGTATCAATCTTCTAATTTCACGGGCTTCGTGACAGTTCGCGGCACGTTTAGTAAAAGCAGTAGCAACGAAGATGAATTCGTTCTGTATTTCATTGTCAGCGAAATTTTCTGTAATAGTGTTAAGAAGTAAATTTCAATCATAGCGATTATGGAAATCATCCACCGCAAACAAAGAATGGCGTCCTTAGCGCGGAAACTCCGGCGCGAGAATAAGACAATCGGCTTTGTGCCGACGATGGGCGCTTTGCACGAAGGTCATCTGCGGCTCGTCGAAGAAGCGCGGCAGATGTGCGACATCGTGATTGTTTCGATTTTCGTTAACCCGACACAGTTTAACGACAAAAAAGATTTGGAGAAATACCCGCGCGATCTAACGACGGACGCCGCGCTTTTAACGCAGTATCAGATTGATTACATTTTCACGCCCGACGAGCAGGAAATTTACCCGCACGGGTTTTCGACTTACGTTTTCGTCGAAAATTTAACGGAAACCCTGGAAGGCGCGTCGCGTCCCGGTCATTTCAGGGGCGTCGCGACGGTCGTGACGATTCTTTTTAACACGATTCGCCCGGATTTCGCATTTTTCGGTCAGAAGGACGCACAGCAGGTCGCGGTCATCAAACGCCTGGCGGCGGATTTGGGCTTCGATACCGAAATCGTCGTCGTCCCGATTGTTCGCGAGGAATCGGGCTTGGCAATGTCGTCGCGCAACCGGCTTTTGTCGGACGACGAACGAGCACGCGCGGCGGTTATTTACAATGGTTTGCGCGAAGCCAAGCTCGCCGCCCGAGACGGCGAACGAAATGCGGCGATTCTCGCTGAAATCGTGCGCAACACCATCGAATCGGAACCGCTCGCACAGATTGACTACGTCGCCGTCGTCGATAACGAAACCCTTGAGCCGATTGAAAAAGTCGGCGAAAGTCCCGCGCTTGTTGCGGTTGCCGTGCGTTTCGCGAATGTCCGGCTGATAGACAATACGATTTTGAACCGAAAGCAGTAATTGGACTTAAACTTGCATCTAAGTTTTATGAAATGCCCGACAGGAAACGCATTTCTCCAAAAGTATGAAAAACATTAAATCTATTTTAGCGATTTTCGGATTGTTGATTGTTTTCTCTTTCGCTATTCAAGCCCAGAATATTACGTTCACTTCGATTGAAGGCGCGAAGGTCGATTTGGCTTCGCAGAAAGGCAAAGTCGTCGTGCTCGGCATCGGCGCGAGCTGGCTGCCGCTCTCGAAAGACCAGGCGGTTGCGATTAACAAATTATCGAAAAAATACGCTGGACGTGATGTTGCATTTTACTTTATCGCGACCGATTCAACGAGCGCGAAATCTAAAAACTACGCGAGCGACGACGATATTCGCAAATTCAGCCAGACAAACAAACTGACAATTTCGATTTTGCGCGACGCGGACGGCGCAACCAGCATCAAGCAGTACAAAATCGACCAGATGCCGGCGTTCGTGATTCTTGACCGTGAAGGAAAATTATCGGGCGCGCCGTTCGGCGGCATCGACCCGGACACGGACATTTCCGCGATTCTGTCGAAAAAGATTGACGCGATTTTATAAACCTTTAATCAACTGAAAATAGCGCGCCTTTTCTGCAAGGGCGCGCTATTTTTGTGGAAAAAAGCCGCGCTTTGTCGTATAAACAAGACATGAGCGTAAACTTTATGAAGCGCAACATGCTTCCGGGCATTTTTGTAATACTGTTTTGTCTGACGACGGCGGCTTTTGGGCAAAACACCGCCCCGCAGCTTTCAACGGCTGACCAGCGCCGGGTGATTGAGATTTTGTTAGCCAATAAATTTGAACGCTCAACGGAAAAAACGATTTACATCTCGACCGCGAATCTTCCGAAAGAGATTCAAAAAACCTTCCCGCGTCTTAAAAACATAAAAGTCCGGCTTGTTTCAGCCGAAACGCCCAACAGTTCCGGACTTTGCGTTTACGAATTCGGCAGATTCGAATTCATCGACAAATTCGTTTCCGTCGCGTTCGGCAATTGCCGCGAAGGATTGGCTTACGACTTTATAAAAACGAACGGCGAATGGAAAAGCGTCGGTTTAGTCATGACGCGCCAAATCTCGTATTAAATTGTAAACCAAATTTACCGGCAGCCCGACCACGTTCCAGTAATCGCCCTCGATTCCTTCGATAAAAAGCGCCGCCTGCGCCTGCACGGCATAAGCACCGGCTTTATCTAACGGCTCGCCTTTTTCCGCCAGAAACTCGATTTCCGCTCCGGACATTTCAGCGAATTTCACACGCGTTCTCTCGATTCCGACAATTGATTGCCGATTGCCGGTTGCCGATTGCGGATTTGTTTTTACCAAAGCCACGCCGGTCAAAACCTCGTGCCATTTGCCGGAAAGCATTTTCAGCATTCGTTTCGCGTCCTCAAAATCGACGGGCTTGCCGATGATTTGATGGTTAATAACGACCGTTGTATCCGCGCCCAAAATGATGGCTTCGACGTATTTTTGGGCGACCGCTTCCGCCTTTTCGAGCGCAAGTCGCCGGACATAATCTTCGGGCGATTCGCCCGCCTGCTCGGTTTCGTCAATATCGGCGGAGTCTTTCGTAAATCCCCAGCCGACCGAAGTCAGGATTTCGGCGCGGCGCGGGCTGCCGGAAGCGAGAATCAATTTTGGAAGCGTTAACATTGAACATTTATCATTTAACATTTAACATTTAATTTCTGTTTTATGATAAATGATAAATGGTAAATCGTAAATGAATGAGTTGTTTCGCGCTCTGCCGGCGCTGCTGAAAGAATTTGACGATAACGAAACCGTGCGCGAAGCCGTGACGTTTGCCGCCTGGCGCAAGATTGCGGGCGAATCGCTGCGCCAGCACACCGTGCCGTTTGCGCTCAATCAGAAACGTCTGACCATTGCCGTCAAAAGCGAAACATGGCGCAAGCATCTCGAACATCTTTCGGGACAGATGATTTTTAAATTAAATTCCGCGCTCGGGCAAGCCGTTGTAACGTTTATCGAATTTCGCGTCGACGAACGGGCGGTTGAAAAGGAAAATTATAAAGAGACAAAACAGACGCTTTCCGACGAAGAACTGGAAGAACTCGCGCTCGAAGAAGTCACGCCGCAAATGCGCCGCGCGGCGGACGCGATAAAGGACGACAACCTGCGCTATCAATTTCTGCTGGCAGCCGGAGGCTGTCTGGCGCGCAAGAAAAAAATGAAGCTGTAATTGGTAACTGGTAATTGGTAATTAGTTTTATTTTACCGATTACCAGTTACCAGTTACCTATTACCTATTATGGACGTTAGACAAGTAGCCAAACTGGCACATCTCGAAATTACGGACGAAGAAGTCGCGCTTTACACGCCGCAGATGGCGAGCATCGTCGCTTACGTCGAGCAGCTGAACGAGCTTGACACGGAAAACATCGAGCCGATGCTCGGCGGATTGACCTCGGAAGGCGCGGCGACCGATACGCGGCGCGCCGATGTGCCGCACGAATCCCTGGGACAAAAAGCCGCGCTTCGCGAAGCGCCGTCGGCAACGGAAGGACATTTTCAGGTTCCGAAAGTTCTCTAGCAAAATGCAAAATTCGAAGTTAAAACTTAAAAATTTGCTTTTGGCGCTTTGCATTTTTAATTTTGCATTTTCCATTGCCTGCAGCGTTCCGAATCTCGAAGCGCCGGAATGCACCGAATCGCGCGGCACTGTAAAAGAATTTTACTCGTATCATTTCGGCAACGACATGAAGTTTTCCGAGGAAAATCTAAAGCGGCGCGAGAAATATTTGACGCCCGAATATTTTAAGTCTTTGCAGGGCTTGCAGACGGAATCCGATGTTTTTACGACCGGCAACTCGGATTTTGCAAAGGCGTTTCGCGTCGGCGGATGCAAGGTTGTCGAGCCGTCGAAAACGAACGTCGAAGTTCTGCTTTTCTGGAAAACCGACACGCGCAGCGAGCAGAAAGCGATCAACGTCGAGGTCGTCAAACAAGGCGACAAATGGCTGATAAATAAAATTTTGAACTAATCTATGACAATTCGAGAACAAATCGAAACGACTTTAACCAACGCCGAAACGCTGAACGGCGAACTCAACTCTTTTCTGTCCGTCGAGCGCGAATACGCAACGCGGCGCGCCGCCGAAGTCGAAAAAGACGGCGGCGAAAAGCCGCTTCGAGGCTTGGCAATCGCGCTCAAGGACAATATCTGCACAAAGGATTTGCAGACGACCTGCGGCTCTTACATTCTGCACAACTATAAGGCTCATTACGACGCGACCGCCGCGCGCAAGCTGCTGGACGCGGGCGCGATTATCGTCGGCAAAACCAACATGGACGAATTTGCGATGGGTTCGTCAAATGAATCTTCGGCATTCGGCGCGGTCAAAAATCCGTGGGACACGTCGCGCGTTCCCGGCGGCAGCTCGGGCGGTTCGGCGGTCGCGGTCGCTTCGGGCGTCGTCCGCGCGAGCCTCGGTTCTGAAACCGGCGGCTCGGTGCGCCAACCGGCTTCGCTGTGCGGGATTGTCGGATTAAAGCCGACGTACGGCAGAATTTCGCGTTTCGGACTCGTGGCGTTTGCTTCATCGCTCGACCAAATCGGCGTTTTCGGCGCGACTTCAAAAGATGTCGCGGACGTTCTCGGCGTCATATCGGGGCGCGACCCGAACGATTCGACGACCGCCGGCGTTGCCGTTCCGGATTATTCGAAAACTTTGGACAATGATATTCGCGGCAGAAAAATCGGCGTTCCGCGCGCGCTTTTCGGCGAAGGTTTGGACGACGAAATCCGCGACGCGGTTGAAAATTCGATTGAAAATTATCGCCGGCTCGGCGCGGAAATCGTCGATGTCGAATTGCCTTACGCGAAATACGGAATCGCGGTTTATTACATCATCGCGACCGCCGAAGCCTCTTCAAACCTGGCACGATTCGACGGCGTGCGTTACGGTTTTCGCGCCGAAGGCTCGCACGAGCTGCGCGAAATGTACCGCAAGACGCGCGAAGAAGGTTTCGGCGCTGAGGTCAAACGCCGCATTATGCTCGGAACTTATGTTTTATCGTCCGGCTATTACGACGCCTACTACGCCAAAGCGCAAAAGGTACGCGCGCTCGTCAAGCGCGATTATGAAAAGGCTTTTGCGACGTGCGACGCGATTCTGACGCCGACCTCGCCGTCGGTCGCCTTCAAAATCGGCGAAAAGAGCGACGACCCCTTAGCGATGTACCTGAGCGACATTTACACGGTTTCGGCAAATCTGGCGGGCACGCCCGGAATCAGCGTCCCGTGCGGGTTATCGTCGGAAGGTTTGCCCATCGGCACGCAATTAGTCGGCAATTTCTGGTCGGAAGACATTTTGCTCAACCTCGCCAACGTTTACGAAAAGGAATTTCCGCTCGGCGCAAAACCGAAGATTTTTGCTGATTAGAGCAAATCTTGAGTGAATAAATTACAAGAAAGTTTCCCGCTTGAGGAGCAAAGGCGCAAAGGAGCAAAGAGGCAGCGTTTTTGTTTTCTTATGCGGCTTTGCTCCTCAAGCGGGAAATTGTCTTTCTTTTAC
>DASWRC010000292.1:0-50523 GCA_036403375.1 Pyrinomonadaceae bacterium | reverse complement strand
AAATTATTGTTTTCCATAATTGCTCCAAAATATATCGAGTTTCCGAAGTTTCCGGCTTAAAACAAAGCCAACCGGGAAACTGTCGGAAACTAAGATTCTAATTCATCAAAACTATTGAGGCTGCGATGCGTAAAATCTTCGGTGATTTGCCCGTTGCCCGCGCGAATGCAAAGCGCCGTCTGCATTCCGGCATCGCGCGCGGCGTCTAATTCGGCAAGCACGTCCGACACGAACAGAACTTCGCCCGCCTCAAAATCCAATTTCTCCGCAATCCGCCGGTAACTTTCCGCTTCTTTTTTCGCGCCTCCGTTCGCGGTGTCGAAATAATCGACGATAAAGCCGCTTAAATCGCCGAAATTTGAATATTTGAAGATGAGTTTCTGCGCCAGAACACTGCCCGAAGAAAAAATCGCGATTCGTTTTCCCTGTTCCTTCCAACGCTCGAAGGCGCGCGGCACGTCCGGGAATATTTCGCTTTCAAGCTCGCCCGATTCATAGCCGGCACGCCAGATTTCGCCCTGCAAAGATTTAAGCGGCGTCGATTTGCGGTCAACGTCAATTAAAAATTTCAGATAATTCACGACTGATTCCGCCGAATCGGCACGAAAATCTCTGCCGTAAATCTGATTGGTAAAATCTGCGCGATATTCGATTTCGAGCTGCTCGATTTCCGGCTTTATTTTGTCGAAGTTCTGCCGGACAAACTCGCCGGTTCTCGCCTTTGCAAACGGAAAGAGCGTTTTATGCACAAAATCAATCGGCGTTGTCGTCCCTTCGATGTCCAGAAGAATAGCTTTCATATTTCGCCGCAGAGCGCACAGAGAACACAGTGTTTTGTTAAATTTTTCCCGGTGAACCCTGTGTTCTTCGGTGGCTAAATCGGTAATTTTTCTCGCGTCCGCTTTCGGTGTAATGCGGCGTCCATCCCGCCGTGTCCTGAAAAAGCCGAATCGCGCGGACGGTTCGCGTCTCGTCCAAATCGAACCAGTGACGCGTGCCGCGCGGCACGCGAATCAAATCGCCTGCCGTCATTTTCACCGCCGTTACGTCGCCGCCGTCTTCGGGCGCGATATGAAAAATGCCGCAGCCTTTGACGATGAATCGCACTTCGTCCTCGTCGTGCCAGTGTTCGGGACGAAAGCGTTCGAGCATTGTTTCGAGATTCGGAATATCGGCTTTGATATCAATCACGTCCGCCGTCACGTAGCCGCCGCTTCGTTTCAGCTCTTCGATTTCCGCGCCGTAAGCCGCTAAAATCTCTTCCGCTGAAGCATCCGGCGAAATTCGCATTTCGTCCGCATCCCAACGCTCATAATCGATGCCGATTGACGAAAGATAGTTTTTGATTTCGCTCGTTTGGGTCAAAGTTAAATTTTTATCGGGAACTGTTACAACTGCCATAATTCTTTTTATTTTCGCACAATTCGCGCGGTCGTCGTAACTTGCCCGACGTGCCGCGCCGTGTGCTCGGCGACATGAAAAAGCAGACCGAAAACGTTGGTCGAAAGTTTCCGGCGACCGACGGCGCGCTCCTCAAATAAGATTTCCGGCGAAACCGTCCGGCAGAATTCGAGCACCCGTTCGATTGCCGAAACCGCTTCTTTGACCAATTCTTCCGCAGTCAAATCAGAATCTTCGGCGGCTTCCCTTTTCAAAAACTCAAACTGCGCTTCGCTTAACTCCGCGCCCTTTGCATACGTTAAAAGCCGTTCACAGCTTCCGGCAATGTGACGAAGGTGGAACGCGACGGACGCCGCGCCGTTCGGTTTCGCCGTTAATTCTTCGTACAGTAAATGCGCCGCCGACGTTTCCAAATCCGCAATTGCTTGAACAAGAGCGTGCGCGGCAGGCATCATGACCGGCGCAAAGCCGTCCAATTTTCCGCTGAGCCACGCTTCTTCCGCCATAATTTACCGCAAACTTCTGCCCAAAACTTCAAACAAAAACTCGAAAATCTCGATTTGCCGCCGCGCTTCCATGACGTCTTTGCCCCAGGTATAAAGCCCGTGACGGCGCAGATAAATTCCGTGACATTTCGGATTTTCGCGCAAAACGTTGTCAATCACGTGCGAGAGAGCGATGTAATCCTGCGAGTTTTCGACAATCGGAACAATCTCTTTATGCTCGTGCGTTTTCACGCCCGCCAAGCCTTTCAGCATCTCGTAGCCTTCGATTTCGATTGCGCCGTTTTCGAAATGCACGTCCGAGAGAATCGTGCCCCAGACCGAATGCGTGTGCAGAATCGAGCCGGCGTTTTTTCGCATCCGGTAAATCGTCAGGTGAATCATCGTCTCGGCGGACGGTCGCCCGAAGCCCTGCAGCACGTCCGAGTTGTCGTCGATTTCGAGAAAATGCGTTTCGTCGAGCGCGCCTTTGTCGTTGCCGCTCGCCGTAATGCATAAAAGAAGCGGCGCGTCGGACATTTTCGCGCTGAAATTTCCGCTCGTTCCCATCACCCAGCCGCGCCGGTAAAATTCATAACCGGCGAGCGAGAGATTTTCCGAGAGTTCTTTAAAGTTCATCAATAAAAGTCTAACCAACTGGAAAGCGCGAAAGCAAATTGAAAGGATTGTTAATCGGATGCGGGAAAATTAACCGCCGATGAAGCTCATCGAACGCGACGCGGGCGCGAATTGCGGGTCGTTGATAAAGTGGCGCGGCTCTTTTTGATTGACGACGGCGCGAATAAATTCGACAATTTCCGCGCGGCTCGCGCCGCTCCGCAGACAGTCGCGCAAATTATGTTCTTTGGTCGAAAAAAGACAGGTGCGGATTTGCCCGTCAGCCGTCAAACGAATCCGGGAACACGCGCCGCAGAACATTTCCGTGACGGGCGCGATGATGCCGATTTCGCCCGGCGCGTCGTCGGCGAAAGAATATTTCCAGGCAGTTTCGCTGCCGCGCGAGCTCGTCTTTAAACGGAGCGGGAAACGCGCATTGATTTTTTTATAAATTTCCCTGCCCGAAACGACCGTTTTGCGGTCCCATTCGTGCGCCGAATCGAGCGGCATATATTCGATGAACCGCATCGAAAGTGCCGATTCGCGCGCGAACGCCGCCAAATCGACGATTTCATCATCGTTCCAGCCGCGCACGACGACGGCGTTGATGCGAAGCGGTTCGAGTCCGGCACTTTTCGCCGCGTCGATTGCCGCTAAAACTTCCGCCAATTTATCGACGCCCGTTATCTTTTGAAAATTTTCCTGTTTTAACGAGTCGAGCGAAATCGTCACGCGGTCGAGTCCGGCTTTTTTCAGATTTTCGGCGCGCCGTTCGAGCGAAAAACCGTTGGTCGTCAAGGCTAAATCCTTTAATCGCGGATTGTTGATTTCGGATTCCGGATTTTTTAGCTCGGCGATTTTTTCGACCAGGCTTTCAACGTCTTTTCTGAGCAGCGGCTCGCCGCCGGTGAGGCGAATTTTTTCGATTCCGAGAGAGACGAAAATCTCGGAGATTTCGACGATTTCCTCAAAAGTCAGGATTGTTTCCTTTCTGGCAAGCGGCGGTTCGCCGTTCGGCAGGCAGTAAAAACAACGGAAATTACAGCGGTCGGTCAAACTGACGCGCAAATCCTTAATCTGTCTGCCGTAAGAATCTGTCAGCATATTTTAGATTTTAGATTTTAGATTTTGGATTGAAAAGCCCGGAAAACGGAAATCGGAAAATTGAAAATGCAAAATGTGCTTTTGCTCCTCGATTTTCCGTTTTCCGATTTCCGTTTTCCGTTATCTGTAAGCTTCGGCAATCGCTCTTAATTGCTGGAGCGTTTTTTCCTTTTCGACGAACGGCAAGCGCGCGACGATAGTGCGAAGCTCGGCAATCAAATTGTTAAATTCGGCGCGGTCGGTGACGTCCGTCGGACCGTTGTAAACCGTTTTCGACGGCGCGTCCGAAACAATCGGCGCCAGGTAATCGGTCATATTTTTCAAGGCTTCCGCCGAATTTTTGCCGTTCGGATGCAGGTTCAGATATTCGCCGAAACGCATCCGCATATCGAAAAGATAACAGTTGACGTAACCTTCGCACTCGCCCGGCAGCGGATTGTTCGCGGCTTCCCACGCAATCGTGTCGGCAACCGGCAATTTTTTATATTTATTGTGCAAATCCCAGAATTCGTTTGAAACCACCAGCCATTGCCCGGCGGGTTCGTTATAGACGATTGCCTTTTCCTGCGCTTTCAGGAAATCACTGTAGGGCGCTGTTTCGCGTTGGTCTGCCGGAACGGTTTTGAGTGCCGAGCGCAGGGCGAGCAGGCGTTTTAATTCGATTTCACCGGACTTTTCAGAACCGTCGAGTTCGCCGCCGACTTTTGAAGTGAATTCGTAAAACTCGGTCGCCGTTTCAAAATCCATCTGCGGTTTATAGTTTTTATCAACGATTTGACGATAGACCTCGCTTCTGCCCGAAGCATTCAAATCGCTCACGGCGCTTGCCGGAATCCAGCCGCTCGTGTTTTTTCCGTCTGCCCAATACTGCACTTTATACCATTCCGGTTTTTTTTCGGCGACGCGCAAAACGCTTCCGAGCCGGACGTTTGAAAGCAGCGGCGCGGTCGCGGAAGCCTGACTTCTGACAGGCACGGAATACGCCGCGACGATAATTTCGGGAAGCTCGGCGGTCGTCGTTTCGATTGTTTTTTCGGGCGTTTTATCAACCGTTTGGTCAGTATTTTTATTCGAATCCGTCGTTATCGATTTTGTTTCGGTCGTTCTCGATTTCGGCGTCCGGCGGGTCGTCGCTGTTTTCGCGACCACCGGCTTTGTTCTGTTTTTATCGGCGTTCGATTGCCTGGTGACCGAAGAGTTTTTGTTTTTGTCCGGTGTTCTGGCGCTGCGGTCGTTATTTTTAGAACTGCGTTCGTTCTTCGCATTCCGGTCGCTCTTTGACGTTTTCGACGGAATCTTGTTGTTCGACGCTAAAGTCTGTTTAGAATTTCGCTTATCCGCCGTCTTTGAATTTTTGTTTTTATCGGCGGTTTTCCGTTCATTTTTCGACGCGCTGTTTTTCTCATTTCGCTGGTCGCTGCGTTTCGCGGCGGTTTTATTTCTCGACGCGGCTTCTTTTTTATTTCTCGACGCGGCTTCTTTAGTGTTTTTCGCGTTCGTTTTCGATTTTGCCGGAGTCGGTTTCGGCGTCGGCTTGCTTTTCGCCTGCGCCTTCTTGTCGGACGACGCCTTTTTCGGCGTCGGCGCTGTCCTGGCTTTATTTTTCTGCGGCGCGCTCTCGACCGTGACGGCGATTAAGGCGGGCGCGACGAGCATTAAAAGAGCGATGATAAATCCACGTACGGGGCGCGAAAATTTTTTGGTAAATCTTAAAAACATTTTTCTCTCCGTTATTTTTTACTGCTTTTTTTCAGTGCCCGAGCGTTGCGCTGCAAGCCTGAAAGTTTGGTTCTTTTCATTGCACTTTTCCGGAATTTTTCGGCGTATCTTTCGGGCGAAAGTGAAAGGATTTCGTCTAAATCCGCGCTCACGTTTCCCGCGCGCGGTTCAAATCTTTGTTCTTCGGTCGGCTTTTCAAAACGATTCCAGGGACATACGTCCTGACAAATATCGCAGCCGTAAAGCCAGCCGTTTAAGTCTTTGACAATTTCTTCGGGGAATTCCGGAGCGCGAAGTTCGATTGTAGCATAAGACAAACATTTTCGAGAATCAACCACGCGCGCCGCGACAATCGCATCCGTCGGACACGCATCGAGACAAGCCGTGCAGGTTCCGCAATGGTCGGCAACCGTTTCCATCTCGTATTCGAGTTCCAGATTAAGCAGAATTTCGCCTAAAAAAACCCACGAGCCGTATTCTTTTGTAATCAGATTCGAATGTTTGCCAATCCAGCCCAAACCGGCGCGCGCCGCCCAGACTTTGTCCATAATCGGCGCGGTGTCAACGCAGATTTTCCCGTCCGCCTCGTCGTTTTCGGATTTGATAAAGTCGAGCAGCGCGCGCAGTTTTTCTTTCAAAACGTCGTGGTAATCATCGCCCCACGCGTAACGCGAAACTTTGCCTTTCGACGCTTCGCCGGCGTCGTGCTCGTGCGGCGTAAAATAATTGAGCGCAACCGTGATGATTGATTTTGTGCCGGGGAAAAGCAGACGCGGGTCGGCGCGTTTTTCCGGCTCACGTTCGAGCCATTGCATCTCGCCGTGATAGTTGTCGGCGAGCCACCGGCGCAGATTATTTTCCTGTCCGGGCAGAGCTTCGGCGCGGACGAAACCGGTTTTGTGAAAACCGAGTTCTTTCGCTTTTTGTTTAATTCTCGCGGAAAGTGAAGCCACAAATAAATTTTGCCACAGAATTTGTAGAAAACAGAGCGAAGACCAACTTTGTTTTCGGAACAAATCCTGCGGCAAAAAAGGTTGGAAAAGTTTTGAGTCCCGCCTTCAGGCGGCAATTTTTGCTAATGAAAGACTCGCCGCCGCCTGAAGGCGGGACTCAAAACAATATATGTTAAAAGCTCAGCTTCGCGCCGAACTGGAATTGACGCGGGTCGTAGGCGGCGGTCGAACGGCTGTAGTAGCGACCGTTGCCGGCGCGCTGCCCGAACGCGTTGACATCCGTATAGAACGGCGTCGCCGAACCTTCGTTGAAGCGATTGAGAAGGTTGAAACCTTCGGCAATCAAATCGAGACGAACGCGTTCGCCGAACCGAATTGCGCGCGAGACGCGTAAATCGACCGATGCGAACGAATGCGTTCTGCCCATATTGCGTCCGAGGCTTCCGTTGGCGAAAATTATTTGTCCCGCCTGATTAACGTCAAACATCGAACAGGCTCCGCCGACCGCGACCACCGTCACGGGCTGCGTCGGCGTGCAGAGCGTTCCGTCCGCCAAAACGTCCGGTCGGTCGGTCTGCGTCGACTGGTCGTTGTTCGCATCGACGTTGGTGATGATGTTGAACGGTCTGCCGCTCGAAAGCTCGATAATCGGGGCGACTGTGAAATCCGCGAGGAATTTCTGCCAGCCGCTGCCGCTTCGCCAGCCGTCGGGCGACGTGACGACGCCGCTGAAAACGAAGCGGTGGCGCTGGTCGAATAATGAATCGGCTTTTTCGAGGTCGAAGCGATTAACGTCCTGCGCGATAAGCAGCGTCTGCAAATCCGAAGAATCGTCAATCGAGTGTGACCACGTATAGCTTGCCAGGAACGTAAAGTTATTGGCGAAGCGGCGTTTCAGCTCGGCGTTCATCGCATTGTAGCTCGAATTACCGTCCGAGATTTGCGCGTTGACCGAACCGAAGGGCGAAATCAAGCCGGGCGTTCTCAAACTGCCCGTTAATTGCGAATCGAGAACGGCTTTGCTGACCGCGCCGCCCGAGAGTGCCGCCGCTAAAAAGTAATTCGGCGCGTTCGGACGGAAGAAGTTGGCAATTGCCGGGCTGACGACGCGTCCGGTCGGGCATTGGGCGACCATTCCGGGAATGACGACCCCGCAGGTCACGCCGTAAGCATTAACAAACGCCGTTCCCGGACCGACCGTCACGCCCTGCGACGAAGTGCCCGAAGGAATTGTGACGTTGGCGACCGCTTCGGTCGTGCTCACCGGCAGGCGACCGGCATAACGCTGGAAGTTTTGAATTTGCAGCGCGGTGTTCGGCGTGTTCAAATCCGTCGGGTGCGGAAGATGATGCGCGCCGACATAGATATAGGAAACCGCCAGAGACATATTTTTCGTCAATTGACGCTCGATTGCCAGATTTGCCTGCGTCGCCGAAGCGTATTGAAAATCTTTCGCGACCGGCAGCGTGAACGGCAGAACCGGTCCAAAGCCCGAGAAGGTCTGGTCGTTGAAACGCTGTCTGCCGAATTGATATTGTCCGGTCGAGGCAACGCCGGGCGTGCTGAATCCTGCCGGGCAGAGCGGATTAACCGTCGCCTGCGAGCAGACCGTTCCCTGAAAGACCTGCGCGGAATTGAGCAGAACGGGCGACGTGAAAGTATTTGGCGTCGGCGTGCCGCCGATAATCAGGTTAAAGGTCGAAGTGCTGGTAAACGCCGGGCTGCCGGCGGTCAAAACGGCTTGCTGCTGCTGCGCCGCGTCGGCAATGTCGGAGTTAAACGCGGCTGCCAAAAGCGGATGGTCGTAGTACAGACCGATTGAACCGCGGACGACGGTTTTGCCGTTTCCGAACATATCCCACGCAAACCCGAAACGCGGGGCAAAATTGTTCGTGTCGCGCGGGAAACCCTGCTGCACGCCGAGGGCGTCCTGTGCCGCCAGAATGTCGTTTGCCGACAAGTTGATGCCCGAAAGCGGGTCGCGGAAGGCAACCGGCGCAATCTGCTGCGTCAGCTCGACATCGTACCGAACGCCGTAATTGACCGTCAGACGCGGCGTGATTTTCCACGAATCCTGTCCGTAAAAGGCGAGCGGTTTATTTTTGATTTGGCTGATGGGGTCGCCGAAACCTTGAATGTAAAGCGAGGGCAAGCCGAGACCGTAGCTCTGCACCGGCGTCAAAACGCCCGGGCTGAGCGTTCCGATGGTCGGAAACGCGCCTAAATTTGAAAAGGCGAATTCGCCGAAATTGAAAAGTCCGGCAAAGTTTAATTCAAACCGCGCCGCCGGAATCTCGATATGATTGAGGTCGCCGCCGAATTTGAAAGTGTGGTCGCCGACGACCCAGTTAAAGTTATCGAGAACCTGAAAGCGATTTTCGCGACGGTCAACCGGCGAGAACAGCTCGCGTCCGATGAATGCCGTGCCCGAAATGTTGTAAGCGACGGCTTCGCCGTTTTGCGATTTGAAGGTCGTCGCGCGTCTGCCGAAGCTGAAACGAAATTCGTTGGCGGTCGAGGCGCTCAAAGTCGAGTTCAAGCCGGCGCTGAACGAAGCGTCGTTCAAAGTGGTGATACCGGTGCGCGAAAAATCGTTTTGACCGAGCGACTGGTTCTGCGATTCGACCTGAATGCCGGTGATTTCGCTCGGGTTATAACCGACGCGCATCGTGAACTGGTTGTTGGCGTCAACGTTGTAATCGCCGCGCAGCGACCAGTAATTTGACCGTTCGGTGACGGGAAAAACGCGCTGTAAATTATTCAGCGGGCGAAATGCAATCGGCAGTCCGTTCGTGCCGATCGTACCGACCGGAACCGGCGCGCCGGTCACGAAAAATCGCGAGCCGACCACTTGCCCCGCCGGAATTGCGCCGCCGGCGCTGATCAGCGGATTGCCGCCGGTCAAAGCCGTGTTGCCGCCGCTCGAAGCCAGATAAAGATACTGGACAGCGGCGCCGATGAGCTGTGCATTGCCGGTCGCGATTAAGCCCTGCGCGTATTGCGCCTGCTGTGCCGTGAGACGCGAAAAAGTCTGCGTAAACGGCAGAATCGGCGCGCCGACGGTGACCGAGCTGGTCAGCGCGTTGACGCCTTCGCCGAGGACGTTGCTCGTGAAAAATCCCGATTCGTCACGCGTCCGGCGTTCAAAGGCGGTAAAGAAAAATATCTTGTCCTTGATAATCGCCCCGCCGAGGGTTGCGCCGTATTGCCAGCGGCGAAAATCGGGCTTGTCAACCGGCGAAAACGCGTTTCGCGCCTGAATGCTTTTATCGCGGATAAACCCGAAGACGTTGCCCGTCCAGTCGTTCGTCCCGCGTTTCGTGACGACGTTGATGACGCCGCCGGTCGCGCGTCCGAATTCCGCCGTGTACGAATTGGTGTTGATTTGATATTCCTGGACGGCTTCCTGGCTGACGGTCGAGCGCGAGGCGTTGACCGAGTTATCCGTAAAATCCGCGCCGTCGACGTTAACCTGCGTCGAGCGTCCGCGCTGTCCCCCGATGTTCAAACCGGAAGTCGGCGCGGGACCGATCGGGCGACCGTTGTCGCGTCCGACGGTCGAAAGCGTGAGCGCAAAACCGGTTGCGCTGCGTTCGTTGATGGGAAGATTTTCGATGCGCTCCTGGTCAATCGTGTTGGCGACCGAGGTGCGCGTCGTTTCGATTAATTCAACCGAATCGCCGGAAATGTTGACGATCGCCGATTGCTCGCCAAGCTCTAATTTTACTTCGAGCGAAGCGGATTGTCCGACGGTTAATTTAACGGGCGAAATGACTGTTTTTTTGAATGTTGCGGCTTCGACCGTGACCGAATAATCGCCCGGCGGCAAACCGATAATCGAAAATTCGCCCGAATCGTTTGCCGTGACGGTGCGCGTGATGCCGGTGGCGTCGCTTTTCGCTGTGACGGTCGCGCCCGAGACGATTGCGCTGTTCGGGTCGGTTACAGTTCCGTTTAAATCGGCGGTGCTGACTTGTGCCTGCGCAAAAATCGCACTCGCGCTGAAAATCACGACTGTCGCCAGCATCAAAACGCGTGCGGCGACGGCTGAAATCCTAAAAGGACTCGATTTCATAAAATTTTATTTCTCCTTACAAAAAACTATTTATCAGTGATTCTGCCGGTATACCAATATTGTTCGGGGCAAATTCAGCTTTGTTCGCAGCTTAAAGATTTTCCGACGCGAAGCCGAACTCGCTAACCGTTTTTGAAAATTTAACCGACAGATTTTTATTAGTTTCGGATATGCTTTGAAATTTTTATCCTAAAAACCGTTGAAAGGCAAGTAATAAGGTTAAAATTTTATATTTTCACATTACTTTTTTTTATAACGCCTGCGCCCCGCGTCGCCCGCGCTAAGATTTCCCGCACGCCGCGACTCAGACTCAACGCGAAAATCACCGTTTTTGCAAGATTTGGAACAAACGCCGCGCGCCGCATCAAGGCACAAACGCGCAGCCTTTTTTGAAACCTTTGCTGAAAGTTTAAATTATAATTTTCCGCTGTCAGGGCGGGCGAAAAACGGTTTTCGGCGATTGATTTCGACAGGATTTCCGCGCTTTCCAAAGCCATCAACATACCGCTGCCCGTAAACGGGTCGATAAATGCCGCCGCGTCGCCGACCGCAAACAATCGCGGCGCCGGATTTAAGTCTTTCAGACCGAAGCCGTCAACCGAAACCGCCAGCCAATCGAAAACGGGTCGCGCGTCCTGCATTGTTTCGCGCGCGCGGCGGTTTTCAAAAATAACGTCTTCGACCAGTGAATTGGTCTGACCAATATATTTTTTAACCAAATCCGGCTTAACGAGAAAACAATGATTCGCGCGATTTCCCTCGACGTGACTTAAACCGCCGTATCCGCCGCGAAAAAAATAAATCTCGCATCTTCCCTTTTCAAGATTGACGTTTTCGAGATGCGCTTTGAAACCGATGAGCTTCGAGCTTCGGTTTTCGGTCTTCGGTCTTTGGTCTTCGGTTTGTAACTTGTAATTTGTAATTTGTAATTTCCGCAGGAACTTTCCGAGAACATTTGCGCGCCCGGTCGCGTCAATCGTCAAATCCGCCGCGATTTCGCGTGTTTCGCCGTTTTTCGACTTAACTTTGACGCCATAGACCTCGCCCCTTTCAAACAAAACGCCGACTGTTTGCGTTTCTTCCAAAACTTTAACTCCGCCCGCGCGCGCTTTTTCCAAAAGCCGAAAATCCATCTCGGCGCGCGAGAGGCTTAAAGCGCCCTCCTGCGCATTGCCGAACCATTCGCTCGGAACCGAGACGTGCCGCCCGCCCGGCGCATAAAAGACGGTTTCCGTAATCCGCTCACCGCCGCCCGCGAGCATTTCATCCAACACGCCCAATTCGCCGAAATGCTCCAAACATTCGGGCGAAATAAACTCGCCGCAGAGCTTATGACGCGGAAATTTTTCGCGCTCGATAAGCGAAACTTCAAAACCGATTTTCGCCAGACGAATCGCGAGACTCGAACCAGCCGGACCGGCGCCGACGATGGCGATTTGCGATTTGCGATTTGCGATTTGCGATTGTTTGTTCATTGTCAGCGTTAAAGTTATTATAAACCTTTTACGACCGGTAAAACGAGATTTTGACGACTTAATTCAAAATATGAAGATTGTTCCGATTTCAGTTCCGACGCCGTTTTATGTCGGCGACGTTAATGTTTATCTCATCCGCGAAGAACCGCTCACGCTGATTGATGTCGGACCGAAAACCGAAGAAGCCGCCAAGGTTTTGCGCGAAAAACTGCGGCGCGAGCGGGTCGACTTTAAAGACATCCGGCGCATCGTGCTGACACACGCGCACGAAGACCATTGCGGACTCGCCAAACAAGTGCGCGACGAAGCGAAAAACGCTGAGATTCTGGTTCACGGCTGGGAAACCGGGCATCTTTTCGGGCGGCTCGCGCGCGAAGAACATCACAAACTGATGATTCGAGCCGGCGTCCCCGATTCGGTTTTCCGTGAAATGCAGTCGATTTACGCCGATATTTCGCTTCTCACGGACGCACTGACGGACGGCGATTTTACCGAGCTCCGCGACGAGCAGGATTTGGAGTTTGAAAGCGGCTTTTTAAAGGTTCTGCACACGCCCGGACACACGCCCGGTTCGTGTTCGTTTGTCCGCGAAGCGAACCGCACGGTGATTTGCGGCGACTGCGTTTTAAAGCGCATCACGCCGAACCCGATTGTCTCGCCCGACCCGGTTGACGGCGAACGCCGCTTTAAATCGCTCGCCGAATATCTGGTCAGTTTAGCCAAAATCCGCAGTTATTCGCCGACGCTTCTTTACGGCGGTCACGGCGAACCGATTCACGATTTCGAGGAAATTTTCAACCGCTACGTCCGGGCGATCGATGACCGGCAGCGCAGCATAATTTCGCTGGTTTCAACGGGCGGTGCGACGGCATTCGAAACGGCGCAGAGGCTTTTCCCGAAAGCCGTCGAAAGGGACGTTCACCGTTTTTTAGCAATTTCCGAAGCAATCGCGCATCTCGATTACGCCGAAAGCGAGGGTAAAATCGCCGTCGAAATGAAAAACGGCGTGGAAGTTTACCGGCGGCTGTAATTTTCCTTAAAACTGTTGATTGCTTTTTTTCATCACACAAACTATTATTCTTTCGTAAATCGAAATCTATTTTCCCTGAAATTTGCAGGAAAATTATTTGTTTCATTCGTGCAACAGCATTTCACAAACGCTCCTTTTTGTGTTACACTCTTTATCTAGAGTTGTGAAAGAACACACAAAATAAGGAGAAACACACATGGCAAAAGAGGCGGTAGCAATGGTAACAGACGCAAAGGGCAAAGCAATCGAGTCGGCTTTGGCAAACATTGAAAAGAAATTCGGAAAAGGCTCGATTATGCGGATGGGCGAACAAGTTCGCGAAGAAATCGGAGCCATCTCAACCAATTGTATTAGTTTGGACGCGGCAATCGGCGTCGGCGGATTTCCGCGCGGGCGGATTATTGAAGTTTACGGACCGGAAAGCTCCGGTAAAACGACGCTTGCTTTGCAGGTTGTCGCGCAGGCGCAAAAATTAGGCGGCGTGGCGGCATACATTGATGCGGAACACGCGATGGATCCCGATTACGCCGAAAAACTCGGTGTCAGCATTGATGATTTGTTGATTTCGCAGCCCGATTCCGGCGAACAGGCGCTCGATATTGCCGAAACGCTCGTGCGCTCGGCGAGCATCGACGTGATTGTTGTCGATTCGGTCGCGGCGCTCGTTCCGCGCGCGGAAATCGACGGCGAAATGGGCGATTCGCACATGGGCTTGCAGGCGCGTCTGATGTCGCAGGCTTTGCGAAAATTGACGAGCACGATTTCGAGCACCAACACCTGCTTTATTTTTATCAATCAATTACGCGATAAAATCGGCGTCTTTTTCGGCTCGCCCGAAACGACGACCGGCGGCAAGGCTCTGAAATTCTACGCGTCGGTAAGAATCGACATTCGCCGCATCGGTTCGATTAAAGAAGGCGACCGGATAGTCGGCAACCGCACGAAAGTAAAAGTCGTGAAAAACAAGGTCGCGCCGCCGTTCCACGAATGCGAATTCGACATTATGTACGGCGAAGGCATCTCGCGCGAAGGCGATTTGCTCGATTTGGCGGTGAATAATAATATCGTCGAAAAGTCGGGCGCGTGGTTCTCTTATTCGGGCGAAAGATTGGGACAAGGACGCGAAAACGTCAAAAATATGCTCAAAGACAATACCGAAATGTACGACCGCATCGAACACGATGTTAAGGTCAAGCTCGGTTTGATTGCGGCGAAAGAAGAGGCTGCCTAAGTTTATTTAGGCTGAAAATTAAAAGCGGCGTCAGCTCAAATTTGAGCTGACGCCGCTTTTAATTTTCAGTTTTTCCCTGTTGTTTTACGGCTTTTTACGGACGGTTTTCAGACCCTGGTCAATCGTTTTGTCCAATTCCTGCTGATTTTTCGGAATCTGATTAATAACGTTCGCGTTTTTAATCGTCTGGTTCATTTGTTTTTTCAAGGTTTCCGGGTCGGGAATGCCGGGCGTCGGCGTCGCGCCTTTCGGAACCGGCGTTTTGCCGATGGTTTTCGGGTCGGGAATGCCGGGCGTCGGCGTTGTTCCGGTCGGCATACGGTTCACGTTAACCGTACTCGGGTCAGGAATGCCGGGCGTCGAATTGCCGCTCGGCGTGACCGGTTTATTTGAAAACTCCGGCGGAATATTAGTCGCCGAATTGGAATTGCTGACCGTGTTGCCGCCCGGCGCGTTTGCCGAGGTGCAAGCCGAAACAATTGCCACAAGAAAAATAAAAGTCACAAGCAGTAGTTTTTTCATCAGTAATAAAATCCTCAAAAAATTTAAAATAGCTGTGCCGGTTTGAAGGTTGCGCCTCCGGAGGGCGGCGACGGCGTTCAAACCGGCACGGGCAGGTATCAAACGGAATTCGGAAGGTTTCAGTAGCCGACATGGGCAACGCAGCTACTAAAATGTGATTATAGTCTTATAACCGCGATTGTCAATACATTTTTAAAAATTTGCCGCGCTTTACTGATCTTTTTTGCTTTTTGCGCACGTGATTTGACATCAAATTTCTGTTTATTTACACTATCAAATTCGTGCAGGTTTAAATCGCGCACGAAAACCGGCTTGGTAGCTCAGTTGGTAGAGCAGCGGACTGAAAATCCGCGTGTCGGCAGTTCAATTCTGTCCCAAGCCACCATTAAAATTAACAAATTAGGGCATTTTTCAAAATGCCCTTTTTGTTTTTGGTTGCCAGATGGTTACCAAACTCACTCTAACTTCCATTTTTTGAAAAATTAAGCGAATTACCATATGAATACTGCCGTTCACAACAAACTTGTTTCTTTTATTTGGTCAATTGCCGACGATTCTTTGCGTGATGTTTACGTTCGAGGCAAATACCGTGATGTTATTTTACCGATGGTCGTTTTGCGGCGTATTGATTCTTTACTTGAACCGACGAAAGATGCCGTGATGGAAGAATTGGCTTTTCAACGCGATGAAGCCGGATTTACCGAATGGGATGAAAGCGGCTTGCGCGAGGCTTCGGGATATGTTTTTTACAACATAAGTCAATGGACTTTGCAACGGCTATACGATACGGCAACCAATAGCCAACAAATTCTTCAAGCAAATTTTGAAGATTATCTCAATGGCTTTTCGCCGAACGTCAAAGAGATCATTGATAAATTTAAACTTAAAGCCCAAGTCAAACATATGGCGGACAAAGACGTTTTGCACAGCGTCTTGCAAAAGTTCACTTCACCGAATATCAATCTCACGCCTTTTGAAAAACTAGATTTAGACGGTCGCAAACTTCCGCCTTTGAGTAATCTCGGAATGGGTTATGTTTTCGAGGAACTGATTCGCAAGTTCAACGAAGAAAACAACGAAGAAGCGGGTGAACATTTCACGCCGCGTGAAGTTATTGAATTGATGACGCACGTTATTTTTGAGCCGGTCAAAGATAAGCTGCCGCCTATAATGACAATTTACGATCCGGCTTGCGGTTCGGGCGGAATGCTGACGGAATCGCAGAATTTTATTAAGGATGAAGACGGCGAAGTTCGGGCAAAAGGTGATGTTTATCTTTACGGCAAAGAAATAAACGATGAAACTTACGCCATTTGTAAATCCGATATGATGATTAAGGGAAACAACCCTGAAAACATTAGAAACGGTTCAACTTTGGCGGAGAACGAATTTACCGATAAGTTTCACTTTATGCTTTCAAATCCGCCATACGGTAAATCTTGGGCTGGGGATTTGAAGCACATTAAAGACGGCAAAGACATTATTGATCCACGCTTTCAGGTAAAGCTGAAGGATTATTGGGAAAGTGAAGAAGATGCCGATGCCACGCCGCGATCTTCTGATGGTCAATTGCTTTTCCTAATGGAAATGGTTGATAAAATGAAGCCTTTGCGCGAAGAATCGTTTGGCAGCCGCATTGCTTCGGTTCATAACGGTTCGAGCCTTTTTACGGGCGACGCGGGCGGCGGCGAAAGCAATATCCGGCGGTATATTATCGAAAACGATTGGCTGGAAGCGATTATTCAAATGCCGAACAATCTTTTTTATAATACGGGCATTACGACTTACGTCTGGCTTCTTTCCAACAACAAACCCTCACATCGAAAAGGCAAAGTGCAATTGATTGACGCTTCGACGCTGTTCCGTAAACTGCGTAAAAACTTAGGCGCGAAAAACTGCGAATTTGCGCCCGAACATATTGCCGAAATCGTTAAGACTTATATGGAAATGTCGCCGATTGAGCGAACGGGCGAAAACGCCATTGCTAGTCAGATATTTGATAACAGCGATTTCGGTTATTACAAAGTGACGATTGAACGCCCGAAGCGTTTGAAAGCGCAGCTCACGCCCGAACGAATTTCCGAACTGCGCTTTGATAAATCTTTGCGCGAGCCGATGGTTTGGGCGTTTGCCGAATACGGCATTGACCTTTACGACAATCTCTCAAAGTATGAAAAAGACATTCTCGATTGGTGCGAAAAACACGATTTGAATTTGAACGCCAAACAATCGAAGGCTTTGACGAGCCGGCAGACTTGGCAGAAACAGCTTGAATTACTTGAAACCGCTAATCTTTTAATGAGCTTTGTCGGAACGGTTGAATACAACGATTTCAATATCTTTTCCGAAAAGGTCAACAACGTGATAAAAGGACAGAAATTAAAATTGTCGGCTTCGGAAAAGAATCAGATTTTGGGCGCGGTCAGTTGGTATGACGCGGCGGCGGAAAGGGTCGTAAAAAGCGTGACGAAACTTTCCGGCGACAGATTGGAAAGATTGCTCGAACATCTCGGGTGCGAAGAAAATCAGCTTGCCGATTTCGGTTATTACGAAACGAAAAACGCGGGCGAATATATCGAATATGAAAGCGAGAGCGATTTGCGCGACACGGAAAATGTTCCGCTTGCCGAAAACATTTACGAATATTTTCGCTGCGAAGTAAAACCGCACGTCACTGAGGCGTGGATCAATCTCGACGCGACGAAAATTGGTTATGAAATCAGCTTTAACAAATATTTTTACCGTCACAAACCGTTGCGAACAATTGAGGAAGTATCAAACGATATTGTTCAACTCGAAGCCGAAAGCGACGGTTTAATCAGGGAGATTTTGTCTTTAAGCTAAAACATTATGAATAATTTTCCGCGATACGAAAGCTACAAAGATTCGGGCGTTGATTGGCTCGGCAAAATTCCTGAACATTGGGAAGCGGTTTCTTTAGGTTCTCTGATGGAATTGAAAAGTGATAAAAATCATCCTGAGTTTGAAGTGTTGTCCGTTTACCGTGAATACGGAGTTATCAAAAAAGATTCGCGTGACGATAATCACAATGCAACTTCACTTGATACCACTACATATAAAGCAGTTGAACCGGGCGATTTAGTTGTGAACAAAATGAAGGCTTGGCAAGGTTCAATGGGAATTAGTTCATATAAAGGCATTGTTAGTCCGGCTTACATAACCTGTAAAATTACTGCTAAAAAAGTTCATTCAGAATATCTTCATCGTTTGCTGCGTTCTAATTCTTACATTGGTGAATACAACAGAATTTCCTACGGTGTAAGAATTGGACAATGGGATATGCACTATGAAGATTTCAAAAGAGTAACTGTTGTTTTGCCACCGAAAGAAGAACAAGCAGCAATTGCCGAATTTCTCGACCGCAAGACCGCGCAGATTGACCAGGCGATTGCCCAAAAAGAAAAGCTGATTGAACTTTTGCAGGAACGTCGGCAAATTCTCATTCACAACGCCGTGACGCGCGGATTAAATCCGAACGTCAAAATGAAACACAGCGGCGTTGATTGGCTTGGCGAAATTCCTGACCATTGGGAAGTTGAAAAGGGTAAATGGCTTTTTCAACAGATGAAAAGACCAGTTAGGACTGAAGACGAAATTGTTACATGTTTTAGAGATGGAGTTGTAACGTTAAGAGCGAATAGGAGAACTGAAGGCTTTACAAATGCTCTGCAAGAACACGGTTATCAGGGAATCAGAAAGGGCGATTTAGTAATTCACAATATGGACGCTTTCGCAGGTGCCATAGGTGTATCAGATTCAGATGGAAAATCAACCCCGGTCTATTCGGTTTGTGTTCCAAAAGATAGTAAAAAAGTAAATTCTTATTTCTTTGCGCTGCTTTTAAGAAAACTAGCAAAGGATGGATTTATTGAATCGTTAGCCAAAGGAATAAGAGAGCGTTCAACAGATTTTAGATTTAATGATTTTGCGAATTTAATGTTCTCCGTTCCATCATTAACTGAACAAAATGAAATTGTTATCTACTGCCGAGAAATTTCTCAAAAAATTGAAACCGCTATTTCCTTCAAACAAAAAGAAATCGAGAAATTGAAGGAATACAAAGCCGTTTTGATAAACAGCGCCGTAACGGGAAAAATCGAAGTCTGCGGCAACAGCCAAAACGCGGAAATGAAAATGAATTATGCCTAGTCAAACGAATGAAGCGGCGCTTGAAACCGCAATCGAAAAACATCTCACTGACAATGGTTATCTCACGGGATCGCCCGCCGATTTCAACGCCAAATACGCTTTGGACGAAACGCGCTTCTGGCATTTTCTTGAAACAACACAAGCCGACGAACTGGCAAAACTCCAACGCCAGAGCGATTGGAAACTGCGAATTTTAGAACGCCTCGATAAACTCGTTCGCAAATACGGTGTTTTGCGTCTGCTCAAAAAAGGCTTGGAAGTTGATGACGCGCATTTTACTTTACTCTATCAATTGCCGATGGCTTCGAGCGGCAAAACCGTTAAAGAAAACTTCGCCAAAAATGAGTTTAGCGTCACACGCCAAGTTCACTATTCACTCGAAAACACGAACGAATCAATTGATATGGTTTTATTCGTCAACGGCTTGCCTTTCGCCACAATGGAATTAAAAAATCATTGGACGGGACAAAACGCAAAAGTTCACGGGCAAAACCAATACAAGTTGCAACGCGACAATCGCCAACCGCTTTTAGAGTTCGGTCGCTGTCTGGTGCATCTCGCTGTTGATACCGATGAAGTCTATATGACAACGCGGCTCGCGGGCTCGGGAACTTTTTTTCTGCCGTTCAACAAAGGTAATAATCACGGCAAAGGAAATCCGCCGAACCCGAACGGACACAAAACCGCGTATCTTTGGGAAGAAATTCTGATGCGGGAAAGCGTCACCAATATCATTCAGCATTTCGTTCGCTTCGATGGCAAAGATACCGAACCTTTAGCGAAAAAGACGCTTTACTTTCCGCGCTACCATCAGCTTGACGTAGTGCGGAAACTGATTGCCGACGCGGGGCGCAACGGAGTCGGAAAAACATATCTGATTCAACATTCCGCCGGCTCGGGAAAATCAAACTCGATCACTTGGGCGGCATTTCAACTTATTGAAACTTATCCCGAAAACGATGCGGTAATTGGAAGCAAAGGCTTAACAAATCCGCTTTTCGATTCCGTAATTGTTGTAACTGACCGCCGGTTATTAGATAAACAGCTTCGTGAAAATATCAAAGATTTTTCCGAAGTAAAAAACATCGTCGCGCCCGCCTACACTTCGCAGGATTTGAAAGACAATCTGCAAAGCGGAAAGCGCATCATTATCACGACGATTCAAAAATTCCCTTTCATTATTGACGGCATCGCCGATCTGAGCGACAAGCGTTTTGCTGTCATCATTGACGAAGCGCACAGCTCGCAAAGCGGTTCAGCCGCCGACAATCTCAACCGCGCCATTTCCGGCGATGCCGACGAAGCCGACGCTCAGGACAAAATTCTCGAAATAATGCGTTCGCGCAAGATGAGCAAAAACGCTTCATATTTTGCTTTTACTGCGACACCGAAAAATGCCACGCTCGAAAGATTCGGCGAACGTCAGCCCGAAGGCAGCTTCAAACCGTTTCATCTCTATTCGATGAAACAAGCCATCGAAGAAGGTTTTATTCTTGACGTGTTGGCAAACTATACAACTTACCGAAGCTATTACGAGATTGAAAAATCAATTGAAGAAAATCCGCTTTTTGAAACCGCCAAAGCACAAAAGAAACTCCGCGCATTTGTCGAACGTCATCCGAAAACGATCGAAACCAAAGCAGAAATAATGCTTGACCATTTTCTAACGAAAATCGTCAACACCAAGAAATTAAAAGGCAAAGCAAAGGCAATGGTCGCCACGCAAAACATCGAAACAGCGATTCGATACTTTTTCGCGCTTCGCAGGAGCCTTGAAGAAAAAAACAATCCTTTCAAAATCGCAATTGCCTTTTCCGGCGAGAAAAAAGTTGACGGTATCGAATACACCGAACCCGGCATCAACGGCTTTTCCGAAAGCGACACGCGCGAAAAGTTCGATGAAGATGATTACCGCATTTTAGTTGTCGCCAACAAATACTTGACCGGATTTGACCAACCCAAGCTAACGGCAATGTATGTTGATAAAAAACTGCAAGGCGTTCAGGCTGTTCAGGCTTTATCAAGGCTAAACCGTTCAGCCGATAAACTAGGAAAAAAATCAGAAGATTTGTTCGTGCTGGATTTCTTCAATTCAACCGATGACATAAAAGAATCATTTGATCCCTTCTACACTTCAACCACTTTGAGCAAAGAAACAGACATCAACATTCTGCACGAACTAAAGGGTAATCTGGATGATGTCGGCGTTTACGAATGGTCGGAAGTCGAAGATTTCGTCGAAAAGTATTTTAACGGTGTCAATGCGCAGGAACTTAGCCCAATCATTGACGTTGCTGCCGAAAGATTTAATTCGCAACTTGAACTGACCAACGACGAAAAAGCGGACTACAAAATCAAAGCCAAACAATTCGTCAGGATTTACGGGCAAATGGCTTCAATAATGCCTTATGAAATGCCGAAATGGGAAAAACTGTTTTGGTTCTTAAAATTCCTCATACCAAAACTTATTATCACCGATCCGACCGTTGATGCCTTTAACGCTTTACTCGATTCGGTTGACCTTTCCACATACGGTTTAGAGCGCGTAAAATTAAACACTTCAATCGGCTTAGACGATTCAGAATCCGAACTCGATCCGCAAAACCCGAATCCAAGAGGAACGCACAGCGGCGACAAGGAAGAAGACGAACTTGAAGCTATCGTCAAGATGTTCAACGAACGATGGTTTCACGGTTGGGAAGCTACACCGGAAGAACAGCGCGTTAAATTTGTAAATATCGCTCAAAACATTAAAAATCACCCGGACTATAAAGAAAAGTATTCTGAAAACGCAGATGCCCACACAAGAAACATTGCTTTCGATAAAATTTTTGAACAGGTGATCGGAAAACAACGCAAGACTGAACTTGATTTGTATCGCCTTTATTCAAAAGATGAAGGATTCAAAAAGGCAATGCAGAATACAGTTAAAAGAATTTTGGAACAGAGTGGAAAATATAGTCTGCCGACAGAAGAAACTGCTCAAAATAAAAATACTTCAAAAGATTTGTCTTTTTATTCTCAATGGTCGGCAATTTTTTTAAGAAACAATTTAGGTGACGATATTAAATGGCAAAACATAAATGATAATATTTGGAAGATTATTTCTAACGATGAGCGAAATATTTTTGTTTTGTCCGATATTGATAGCATAAATAATGCTACCTCAAATGACGAAAATGATATATTAGCCGCTCTTTCCTTGTTGTCCGCTCCAAACGCCAGTTTGAAACTGGAGTACATAGACACTCATTCAAATCTTGAAATTGAAATATCACCACAGGAAATTGGCAGTTTAATTCGGTCGTGGTGGAAAGATAGAACCATTTCCGACGATGAATGGAAAAGAAAAGCCGCGCAAATAAAAGTTCAGTGGAAACCAAATGAAATTTTGGAGGTTGTAAATGAACCAAGATAAAAACAGCCTGATAGATTTAGTTGAAAGAATCCAACGAACAAACCCAGATTTATTACGTGTTTATGGGGCTAAATCTGAAGATGAATTTGACTCAGCTTTTTTGCCTATATTGGAAAAAGCAATTATCCAATTAGAAAAAAATAAGAAGAATTTAGCATCTCTTAAAGAAGAAGGACTTACAGCAGTTTTTGCATCTTGTTTTATAGGCATCGGACTAACTGTTACTCAAGAAACCAATTCAAATGGACACGTCGATTTAACAATTGTCGCAGACCATTGCACACCGATAAGAACAAAACTTGGAGAGGCAAAGATTTTTAGAGGTTTTAAATATCACATATCTGGCTTAACCCAACTAATTGGACTTTATACAACTGGAAGAGAAGGAAGTGGATTATTAATTGAATATGTCAAAAAAGATGGTATTAAGGGATTAATTGAGAAATTACGTAAACGAATGGATAAAGAATTGCCATTGAATCAAATTGATAAATCAACGGCACATATTATTAAATGGTCGTTCCTTACTGCTCATAAACACAGCTCCGGCGAAAATCTTACCGTGCAACACATAAGTTGTAATCTTTATTACGAATAGTTATAGGAGCAATGAAAGGGTATCTTTTGGAATATCCTTTTTGATTGTGCAAACATTATTTTGCGCCGTTTCTGCGAAAAATTAAGCCTTCAAGTTGTGCTGCTGCATCTTCTTGCATAGTCGGTAATACGTGCGAATAAACATCTAAGGTTAAAACGATTGTCGAATGTCCGAGACGCTCGGAAACGACCTTCGGATTTACTCCAGCTTGAAAAAAGGGTTGCCGTCGTGTGGCGCAAATCGTAAAGCCTGATTGACGTTCGGATTTCAGCACGTTCCAGAACCTTTTTGAAAGTGCGTGTTACATTTGGCGGATTCAAAGGCGTTCCGATTTCCGACGAAAAAACCAAATCAAAATCGTTCCAATCTGCGCCAAGTTTTAACTTTGCTTCAAGTTTCTTTCTGCGATGCGTCCGAAGTACCTTTATAGTTGAAACGGGCAAAGGGATGGTCCGGCGTGATTGCTTTGTTTTCGGTTCACTAAAATGCCGACAGCCACCTTTACGATGCGTGATTAAAGCACGTCTAATGATTGCCGTTCCTTTTTCAAAATCAATATCTTGCCATTGAATGGCAAGATATTCTTCCGGTCCAATGGAGTTTTGATAAAAGATCTAATGAAAGAGTATAAA
This sequence comes from Pyrinomonadaceae bacterium, assembly GCA_036403375.1. Taxonomy (GTDB): domain Bacteria; phylum Acidobacteriota; class Blastocatellia; order Pyrinomonadales; family Pyrinomonadaceae; genus JAFDVJ01. The sequence continues at coordinate 27,095 of DASWRC010000292.1, read as the reverse complement.
TTATCAAAAGCGAGTATCTATCGTTACTTGGAAACAAGAGATTTGGAAGTAATAACTTTTTGATAAATTGTTGTTCGACAAATACATTTCGCTTCCGGAGGAAGATTTACAAGAGCATTAGCTTTATCATTTTCGGGAAACCAAAATTGAAAACGGAACATATTTTCGTGTCCCTACATCCTTTGATCTATTTCCCCGGAAGAATGTTTCAGATATTCAGCGGCTAACAAAACTCCAGCTAAAAAAGATACAAAACCAACAGACCAAGACGCCGGTGCCCTACTATCGGTAAATTTTTGCAATGAAGTTCCTTAAATTTTGCCGCAATTAGCTTTCGGGTCAGCCAGAAATTCCTTCAGCGCATTAAAATTGATACTCAAATGACCAGCCTCAATTTTAAGCTGATTGTCTGAGAGCGTCCTTAAACTTTCCCTCGCGGTCGTGTTTCCGCCTTCGAATTTTTATCATAATCAAATCTATTTCTGTTGAGGTGCTTACAACAAGCTGCGCTCTGTAACCCGACAAAAAGATTGATGTGTTTGCGGCTCAGTGTCAGGAAGTGCATCTATCTTTTATATGTTGCAATTCTCATTAAGTCCACTGCCAACATTTCAGATGCCAGTCGTTACCTTCCGCAACCAATGCCGCTTCGTAGTCCGCTCCCGGCTGCAGGTCACGCAAAGTCCAGCGCTCGGCTTCTCGCCCTGTGCCGCGCACGGCGAGAAGAACCGCAGGCTCGCCCGGCACGAGCGAGACGTCGAAAGTGTGAAGAGGCAGCGATAATCCTTCTCCGATGGCTTTAATATAAGCTTCCTTGCGCGTCCAGCAGAGAAAGAAGGCTTGCCGCTGCCGTTTTACCGGCAATGTAAAAAGCGTGGCGACTTCTTGTTCGGAAAAGAATCGCTTGGCAATACTGCGATGCTCAATGTCGGGACGGATTTTTTCGATGTCAACTCCCAATTCACGCGGGCGGCTAAAAGCATAAAGAGCGAGCTCACCCGAATGTGAGACATTAAAGCGCAGTTCCGCGCCAACATTAGTGTTTGCCAGAAATGGTTTCCCGTAGGAAGTGTATTTAAAGTAGAGGCGGCGCGGTTCTACATTCAGGTATTGACCAAGAAGCTGACGCAATATTCCGCGCGCGGCGATAAAATGATGCCGGTCACGCTCGAAGTGAAAGCGTTCGGCGCGTTGTCTTTCGTCTTCGGCAAGCATTTCCCAGCAAAATTGCAGGTTTTTTTGCGTTTGGGACAGAGACGCGCGCCAGACATGAACCTCGTCGGGCGGTAATCTCAGCACAGGCGGTGACTTGGTCCACGCCGTAAGGGTTGGAGACATATCAAACTCCTTTCAGTCAATTTCGAGGCTTGGCTGCTCATATGTGACATCTTTCGCTTTGAGTCGCTCCTCGGAACGGAGATGGCAGTCGGGATAAATCCAATGTAAAAGCGGGGTCGCCATAAAGGTTGTCGTCAAAGCCATCAACACCATCATCGAAAAGAGCGTCGGCGAAAGCACTCTCATATCTAAACCAATGTTGAGAATTACCAACTCGACCAAACCGCGCGTGTTCATCAATATACCGATAGCGGCAGATTCGCGCCACGGCATTCCCTTGAATCGCGCCGCCAGCATCGCGCCGCCCCATTTGCCGGCGACCGCGACGACAATAATCAATATGCAGTAAAACCACATCGTGACGCCGCTAATCAGGCTTACGTTCGTGCGCAGTCCGGTCAGCGCAAAAAAGAGCGGAAGCAGCATGACCACCGTCAAAGGCTCGAACCGCGATAAAACCTCACGAACAAACTCCTTATTCTTCGGCGATATAACGCCTGCGAAAAAGGCGCCGAAGAGCGCATGCACGCCCAGCCATTCGGTTATCAAGCCCGAAGCCAGAAGCACAAGAATGATAACGGCAATCGTGTCGTAGCCCAGCCCGTCGCGCAGATAAGAAGTTTCCAGCCGGCGCAGCAGCGGGCTGACGATGTAAATCATAACTATCAGGTAAAAAAACAATCCGCCGAGCGTCAGAAGCAGTGAGAACTGTCCGCCTTCCGAGCGCAGCAACGCAATGATTCCCGCCAAAATGCACCATGCCGACACGTCGTCAACGGCGGCGCAGGCAATCGTAACGGTTCCGACTTCGGTCGTGAGCAGCTTGCGTTCGGTTAAAATTCTGGCTAACACAGGAAAGGCAGTGACGCTCATCGCCGCGCCCATAAAGAGCGCGAAGGCGATGAAGCGTACGCTGCTGTCAGAGAGCCTGGGATAAAGAAAGAGCGCGATTAATGCGCCTAAAAGGAGCGGAACGATGATACTGACCTGACTTATGATGACGGTAGCATTTCCCAAGGTGCGGAGTTTCTTCAAATCGAGCTCCAGCCCGACCAGAAACATAAAGAGCATAAGACCCACCTGGCTAAGCGCATTCAGCGAGCCGAGACTCGCGGGGGGAAATAATTGAGCTGAGAGAGAGGGCGCGACTTGACCAAGCAACGAAGGTCCGAGAAGAAGCCCTGCGACCATCTCGCCTATCACCTGAGGCTGATGAAACTTTCGGAAGATCAATCCGATACAACGCGCCGCAACTATAATGACGGCGATTTGAAGTATAAGGAGCATTAAGTCTGGCATAAAATGGCACTTTTCCTTAAAATGTTTCGCTCTGACTTTTCTTTTATCAAGATTGACATTAGTCCAGCCGGAGGCTTATTGATCAATATCGTATAGGTTACTGCTCTAAGGCTAAATCTGCTGTGGACCATTTGCAGCTTTCTGTCTTCTGGAGAAATTTAAGGCAATAATATATCCGAACAACGGGCAGAGGACAAGTATTATTTTTGAATTGCCGTGAAATAAACGCATTACTTATTTAGAATTTCAAGCAAATAGCCTTCACCCAACTCGCTTTGAGGCGGATTTCTTCAAATCTGCTTTGCTCAAACCAAGTAATTCTTCTCTCGCTGCATATTGCGCCGAACATCTTTTAACGAAATTACATAATCCGTTCACTTTTCGTTCTATCTGGCTGACGCGGGAGCCAACGCCGGGATTTTTTTATTGCCGCAAATAAAAGAGGCGGTGTTTTAAAAAGTTTCCGCTCAAAACTTTAGCTTAATCCCGTATAACGCTTGAAGAAAAGATGCCGTCGCCCCGGCTCTGCGATTTTTTTCTTGCAATCTTTCGGCTTGTATGATATTTTGTGAAGAAATTCAATCGCTTTGCGACCCTTGTGGTTTGCCCGTTGGAGAAAGCACGGGCTATATGAACAGGATGTTTCTTTGAAGCACTCTCTACGTTACGTTTAAGGTTTCTAATATGTCAGCTTTCCAAAAATACACAACGCTTCTCGAAACAATCCCGATTATTGCCTAGGGCAGAACTGTTGCGGACTGATTAACCAGATTGCAGACTTCGATGGAGGCAACTCCGTTCGAGAGTAGGTCACAATTACTCGATTACGCTCAATCATCTCCGGATGATTGGGTGTGATTGCGAGGACTCCAGAAAAATCTATGATGATTCTGAGAGCATTTTATCGGTAGGGTACTCTTCTTCAACGAAATAGAAGATTGAGGATTCGACAACTACGGCGGCGCGGGTGTATTGACAGCTTCGGCAATATTTACCAGCAACGTTCAACACTATAGAAAATTAACCAAGGCAATTAGCCCTTAAGGAGAAATTGTATGGCATCAACAAACAAGTCAACGGAAACCACTTCAAAACCCGCTGCCGATGAATCTTCAGACGCGACCACGGAAGAGATTTTGAGACCGTTTCAAGAGGCATCCGAAAAGTTTTTACAAGTGAACCTTTCTTCCCATGAGAATGCTGTAAAACAGTACGCGCAATCATACCTCGATACCCAGCAAGAAATCGCCGAAGTGCAGCAGGAAGCGTATCAGGCAATATTAAAAATAACTAAAAAATACCTTGATACGGGGGGACAGCAAAAAGCCGACAGCCCGCAAGAAAATTATTTCGGACAGGTGCGGGAGCAGTTTGAATATGAAAAAGCGGTAAGACAAATCTACATCGATACGGACGCTAAGCTGCAAGCTATTGCACAAAAAGTCTCCGGTGACCAGAGTGAAGGATTGCCGAGACAGCTTGCCGGTCAGCGACAAGACGCATATCAAGCGTATTTGTCGGATTTACAAAAGGCTTGGTCAGGCGCCAAAAATCTCAGTCCGGAAGCAATCAATGCGATAGCGTTCAATATTATGTCTACTATCAGTGCCGTGAGCCAGCAGGCAGGTTAGTAACGACAGTTGCCCAAAGAAGATGGATTTAGAAAAGCGAATTGCTCAATTATCGCCAGCGAAATTGGCGCTACTTGAACAAAAACTCAAGAAAAACAAACCTCAAACGCGTCCCAAAGCCGAGGTTCAAAACGAACCTCGGCAAAAATACGCGCCCCTGTCATTTTCCCAGGAACGTTTGTGGTTTCTTGAGCAGATGGACCCGGATAGTTGTATCTATAACCTGCCGGCGATGCTGCCCTTGCGCGGTCAGATAAACCTGGGTCTGGTTGAAGAAACCATCCGTCAGATAGTCGAACGCCACAGCGCTCTGCGAACCCGTTTCGTAATCAGGGACGATAATCCGTTTCAGGAGATTGTCGATAATGTCAATGAAGCGCTGGATTTTTCGATTATCGACTTATGCGTCAATCACGCGAAATCGAATCCGCGGCTGCTGGAACAGACGCTCAACAGTGAAATCTGGGTGCCTTTTAATCTCGCGACCGGACCTCTGCTGCGGGCGCGTCTAATTTTGCAGCCCAATAATGAAAACCTGCTGCTGCTGGTCATGCACCACATTATCTCGGACGGCTGGTCGATCAATATCTTTACTAAAGAATTTCAGATTCTGTATGAGTCAGCGCATCGGGGCAATGCTCCGAATCTGCCGCCGCTGCCGCAGCAATATGTAGATTATTCGATTTCTCAGCGCAAATTGCTCCAGGGAGACAATCTCCAATCGCTGCTATCTTACTGGCGAACCCGACTGAACGGCGCGCCGCCCGTGCTGGCGCTGCCGCTGGATCATCAGCGTCCCGCCCGGCAGTCTTTTAAAGGTGCACTCTATCCGTTTAATATCTCGCGCTCGTCTTTGCAAAAATTAAATTCAATATGCCGCGAGTGCGGCGTCGTGCCGTTCATGGTGTTGTTGAGCTCGTTCAAGATTTTGTTGTTCCGTTACGCGCATCAATCGATGATAGTCGTCGGAACGCCGATTGCAAATCGCAGTCATTCGGAGCTTGAAACGGTAATCGGCTTTTTTACGAATACGCTCGTTCTGAGCAGCTCGCTGACGCCGGATATGAGCTTTCGCGAATTTCTGGCACAGGTTCGCGATACGACGCTCGGAGCCTACGAGCACCAGGAGTTGCCCTTTGAAAAATTAGTTTCCGAATTACAGCCTGAGCGCAGTCTTAGTTATAACCCGCTGTTTCAGGTGATGTTCACCTTTCAAAACCTGCCGACGGAAAAATCGAGCGTCAAGGAAACGGCTCAGCCAAGCGACCAGCCGGCGGAGCAGTTGAGCCTCGACGTCAAAATCTCCAAATTCGATTTGACTCTGGCAATGACCGAAACCGGCGACGGATTGTCGGCTGTTTTCGAATATGCCACCGATTTGTTTGAAGCCGAGACCGTCGAGCGAATGGCAACTCATTTCGTAAATATTCTCGAATACGTGCTGGAAAATCCGGATGAGCCGCTCGCCGGATTTTCCTTCCTGTCGCTGGGCGAGCAGCAGTTGATTCTGGAAGAATGGAACGATACAAGCCGCCTGTGGTCGGAAATTTTGCCGCTTCACCGAAGATTCGAGAGATGGGTTCAAAAAACGCCGGACGCGCCGGCGGTGATATTTCGAGAAACCGCGCTGACCTACCGGCAGCTTGACCAACGAGCGAATCGTATCGCCGTATTATTGCAAAGTAACGGCGTCGGTGCGGGTTCGATAGTCGGAATCTGTCTGCCCCGCTCGCTGGAAATGGTCATCGGTTTGTTCGCCATTTTAAAAGCCGGAGCCGCTTATATGCCGTTCGAGCCGGACTATCCTGAAGCGCGTGTCGCTTACATGCTAGACGATGCGAAGGTAAATTACGTCCTGACAGTCTCCGAATGTCTGCCTGCGCTGTCAGCGCACGAGGTCAACGTAATCGCCCTTGATGAAATTGAGTTCGAGCCGGGTGAGGAAGACGATGTCGCTCCGCCCGTCGATTTGAAACCCGACAATCTCGCTTATGTTCTTTTCACCTCCGGTTCGACGGGGCAGCCGAAAGGCGTAATGGTTTCGCACGGCGCAATCCATAATCGTCTGCAATGGATGCAGGCGGAATACAATCTGCAAACAAATGACCGCGTGATGCAGAAAACTCCGTTTACGTTTGACGTCTCCGTCTGGGAATTTTTCTGGACTTTGTCAGAGGGAGCTTGTCTGGTCGTCGCCGAACCTGACAGACACAAGGAAAGCGCTTATTTAGTCGAGCTCATCAAAAAACAGCAAGTCACCTGCATGCATTTTGTGCCCTCGATGCTGCAGCTTTTTCTACATGAGAATCTCGCGGGCTGTGATTCTCTGAATCGAATTATCTGCAGCGGAGAGGCTTTGACCGTGGAACAATGCCGACGACTGCAAGCTTTGCCGAGCGTGAGCGCGCACAATCTGTATGGACCGACCGAAGCCGCCGTCGACGTTACTTACTGGGACTGCGCCGAATGGCGCGACCAATATCTCAGCGTTCCTATCGGGCGTCCTATCGCCAATACACAGATTTATATTCTGAACGAAAAATTTCAGCCCGCGCCCATCGGCGTCGCGGGCGAACTTTACATCGGCGGACACAATTTAGCCGAGGGTTATCTGAACAAACCGGAATTGACCGAAAGGCAGTTTGTCAAAAACCCGTTCGCCGCCGGCACACGGCTGTATAAGACGGGCGACTTCGCGCGTTTCCGAAGCGACGGCAACATCGAATATCTCGGTCGCATAGATTCGCAGGTTAAGCTACGGGGATTGCGCATCGAATTGGGAGAAATCGAATCTCTTTTAAGTCTGTATCCGGGTATTGCTGAAGCCGTCGTGGTCATTCGTCAATTTGATAAATACGATGAGCGGCTTGTAGCATACGTCGAACTGGAGAATCCTGAAGACGCGCTCGACACGGGCGCGGTCAGCGCGTTTCTCGGCAAGAATCTGCCGAACTACATGGTTCCTGCCAATATAATGACCATCGCGCAGCTGCCGCTGACGCCGAACGGCAAACTCGACCGCAAAAGACTGCCGCAACCGACCGCCGCCAGAGCCTCTAAAGCGATAGAACCGGCGAGCGACATCGAAAAGGAATTACTCGCTATCTGGCGTAAATCTCTCAAGGTCGAGGATTTGAAAACAAACGATGATTTTTTTGCCCTAGGTGGACACTCGATATTAGTCACGCAGGTCATCAACAGTATTAATCGACACTATCATCTGGACGTGCCGGTTCGGCTGCTTTTCGAAAATCCGACCGTTCAGACTCTGGCAAAGGCTCTGAGCGAATTCGAAGATGAAGTGTGGCTGGACGAATCCAAGATGGCTTCGGCGATATTGACGCGCTCGGAGCGCCGTCTGCTTGAGACATTGGATGAATTGACCGAAGACCAGATAGACGATTTCCTGAAAGAACAACTCGAAGCTCCTTCTATGAAGGATTTTGACGATGTCGAATCGCTGCTGGCGTGGGTGCGTAATTGTCAGACTTCAGATAATGCCAAGCCAAAATCCGTCGCTACTGACGCAAACGTATCGTCAGAAAACGGTCACGAATCGCTGAAATCGATATATTTGAAATACTACTTCGAGCTGGCACGCACCAAAGCCGAAATAGACAGCGTCTATAGGCGTCGGTTTAACCCGTTCGCTGTTTTGTCCGCGTCGGATGAGACCAATGATCCGGTTGAAAAACTTCAGGATAAAGGGAACCAGATATTTGAAATTTATACGCGCGAAATCAAGCAGCGATTATCCGGAAACGGAAGTATGGAAATGGCGCCCGCCGATTTGAGGGATTGTTGCAGTCAACTGATGACTATGGCGGGTTTAGCGGCATCATTCAAACCTTTCCGGCTTAACGGTCGGTCGCCCGACAAGAGGTAGAAAATGCTCTCGAAAAATGAACTGACAAAATTGAGTGTCGCCGAGAAACGCCAGATTATGAGCGCTTTGCTGCAGCGCAGGTTTCAGGCTCCGAGGCTTTTTCCTCTTTCGTATCCGCAGGAACAGTTGTGGTTTATGGACAAACTCCAGCCCGGCAGCCCGCTTTACAACATCCCGCTCTACGTCCCGTTTCAAGGCTCTTTAGATGTCACGAGTTTGAAGAAGGCGCTCGAAACCATAATGCGGCGGCACGATATGCTGCGCGTTCGCTTTGACGTGGTCAGCGACGAGCCGGTGCAAATCGTCGAACCGGAGGTCGAAGTTCATCTGCCGATTGAAGACCTTTCGAAACTTTCGAGCCAGGAAAAGGACGAGGTCTTCGGTCAATTGCTCAATGAAGAAGTGCAGACGCCGTTTGATTTGGCGAGCGGCGTCTGTGTCCGCTACAAGCTGTTTCGGCTTAATTCTGCCAATCACCTGCTCAGCGTGACCATGCACCACATCATCACCGACGCGTGGTCGCTCGGCATATTCGTCTCGGAATTGAACAAAATTTACGAAGCATACCGGCGCGGACGGCAGGACATACCGCTCGCGCCTCTCCAGGTCGAATATTCGGATTATGCGCAGTGGCAGAGAGCGAATCTGCGTGGTCTGCGCCTGAGCAAGCTGGTTAATTATTGGACTAATCAATTAGCCGGCGCGCCCCATATCATCCAAATCCCGACCGATAATCCGCGACCGAAAGACCAGACGTTTAACGGAACGGTCGCCGGCTTCGTCTTCAGCGACGAGCTGAGCGAGGCGCTGATTGCGCTGAGCCGTCAGCATAAAGTAACGCTTTTTATGCTGCTGCTGGCTTGCTATTACACTTTGCTCTACCGCTATACCGGGCAGGAAGACATTCTGGTCGGCGCGCCGGTCGCGGGTCGCGGGCATCCGGAACTGGAATCGATTATCGGAATTTTCGTCAATACGCTTATTTTACGGGTCAAGCTGCAGGATACGCAGACTTTTACCGAGCTGGTGGAAACCGTCCAGAAAATTTCGCTGGACGCCTTCGAGCATCAGGCTTTGCCGTTTGAGAAGCTCGTTAATGAGCTTAACGTCGAGCGCGTGCTCGGCTATCCGCCCTTGTATCAGGTGGTATTCAATTTCCAGAATGCCTCGTTAATCGAATCGTCCAATCCTCTGGCGGAAGGGGAAACGATGAATAACGAAGACTTTCCCTTTGTGCATTCCAACACATCGAAAGTTGACCTGAATCTGACCGTCACGCAAAACGGCTCAAGGATTAGCGGCGGCATTGAATACAATACGGATTTGTTTGAGAGCGAGACTATCGAAAACATGATAGCTCATTTCCGGATAATAGCTGAAAATATTGTCAATGACCCTTTGACTCCGTTGATGGATATACCTTTAACAGTCAGCTTATCCGCCGATGAGCCGGGCGCGGAACGGGCGGTGACGAGAGATACAACGCAGATTATCGAAGAAGGAAAATTCAGTTTCGAGCTAAATGATTGACAAGCTGAATCGAGTTAAAATATAATCTGCGCTTACTGATGTTCTAAAGCACGAATCATATCCGAATTTGGTTAAATCGGACGCAATCACATTTTCTCCGAATCGCCGAAACGTACAGTGATAAGCGCTCCGATAATTCATTTTGGTGTGCTAACGCAATGCAAGCACCCCGGCAGAACTAATCATATGAACATGGCGAGCATAATTCGCGAGGCTACCGAATTGTATCCTGAAAAGGACGCGCTAGTGGACGGGCGGCAAAACTACACTTTCCACGACCTAGAACGGTTAAGCACGAATTTTGCGACCTTTTTGTTATCCAGCGATGTGCAGAAAGGCGATAGAATTGCCTTTTGCTTGCCGAAGAGCGCTTCCGTCATCGTCGCAATCTTGGGATGCCTGAAATGCGGTGCCGCCTATGTACCCATTGACCGCAAACTTCCGAAGGAGCGTTTGTTATTCATACTCAAGGACGTCTCTCCGCGATTTATCGTCTCCAGCCGTGCGTTTTATGACGCGCTGGCGGAGGACGGCGTGACGCCAGGCAGTTTGCTCGACGAAGCGAGTCTCGCGGAACACTTCCAATATAGTCAGGAAGACATTTCGCTGCCGCCGATTACCGACGAAGATGTCGCTTATTGCATTTATACGTCAGGTTCGACCGGCAGACCGAAAGGCGTGCTGATTGAACACGGCAGCGTCGATTTTTTCTACGATGCGCTTGCCGAAGTAATGACGATAGACGCCGGCTCAAGGTGCATGAATACGTCGGAACTGCATTTTGACGTCCACGTCATGGATTTGTTCTTTCCGCTTTCTCGCGGCGCGACCGTGCATCTCACACGCCCGCCGTTAATTGCCAACAATCTGCTGCAACTGCTCGCCCGCGAGCGAATCACTCATTTCACGGCGGTCGGACCGGTGATGACTTTAATGACCGAGGGAACCTTATTCGAAAAATGCGATTTGTCTTCGCTGCGGAGAATAATGACGGGAGCCGAGATAATCAACGTCGAGACGATGCAGAAATGGCTTCGCAAAGTTCCGGGTCTTTCGCTGGTCAACGGCTATGGACCGACCGAGGCGACCGTCATTTGTACGGCATACATTATCGACCAAATCGAGCCGCACAGAACTGAATTTTATCCGATTGGCAAACCGATGAAAGGCACGGAGGTTTTGCTTCAGGATAAAGATAGAATTGTTTCCAAACCGGGCGTGAAAGGCGAATTGCTGCTTGGCGGGCGGCAGGTAATGAAGGGTTATTGGAATGACGAACGGCAGACAAATGCCAAGATTATCAATATTGAAGGCACGCGATATTACAAATCCGGCGATATATGCCGGTGGCTGCCCGACGGAAATCTGGATTACATCGGAAGAGTCGATGAAGAAATTAAATTGTCCGGTTTTAGAATAAATCTCAGCGAGATTAAAAGGGTCATGGACGCCACGGAAAGCGTCAAGGAAGGGCATCCGGTCGTCGCCATCCATCCGACGCTGGGAAAAGTTATCGCCGCCTGTTTTATACGGGCTGACGACGAGCCGGTAGACGAGAAAATCTTCGGTCATTTGCAGTCTGTGTTTAAGCATGAGTTACCGTATTACATGATTCCTTCACTGTATTTTCTATTCAACCGTTTCCCGCAGCTTTCCTCCGGAAAGACGGATAAGCGGCAAATTCTGCAAAAGGTCGACCAGTATCTGCACAACGCCGGTGCCGGGACAACGCGTTTTATCTGTTATGAAGAAGCAATGAGTGGATAAAGACAAGTTCTTTGCGATTAAAGGAGATCAAATGGAATCACCGGAAAGCTGGTTTCACCGTAGAGCGACATTTTATGTTGAAACTCAAATCCTGTTTCACCTAAACCAGGTGGGCGTGCTCAATCTGCTGAATAAAGGAGGCTCTTACACCACTACGCAAATCGCAGATTGCCTGCATCTCGACGTCGGCGCGACCGACGCGCTGCTTGACTACGTTTTTGAAGTGGACGACCTCTTGGACCGAGACCGGCAAGACAAATATTCACTGTCCGAATTCGGAAAAAAAGTGGTTGATAGATTTTCGAAGATGAACGGGGACGCCGCGCAAGCGTCTATCAATATGTTTGACGTGCGTGTTGGCGCATATGGACCGGTCTGGCAAAATCTCAGCCAGATGTTGAGCGGAAAAAGTCGTTACGGTCAGGACTTTAATCGCGCAGGGCAATACGCTGAAAACGGCGTGTTCAAACTGGCTGGAAACTTTTGGAACAGTTTAATCGAGCAGGTCGATGAATTAGACGTCGAAAGCATCGTCGAAGTCGGCTTGACGGGTTTGCTGGAAAAGCTCGGAGAAAATTATTCCGACCGTCAGCTTTACGGTTTGGACAAAAACAAATTGACTGTCGAGAGAAATGCGGAAAGCGCGAAGGCGAAGAAAATAAACAACATTCGCTGGATTCACGGCGATTATCTCGAGCCGGACGGATGGTGCCAAAGCGTGAACGCAAAACGCAGCGGCGTGATTTATTCGCTTCACTTTCATGAATTGATGGAACGCGGCGAGGAGCATTTTGTAAACACCCTACGCGAGTTGAAAGCCTTGCTGCCGAACTGGACTGTGATTGCTTTTGAACAACCGAGATTGCCTCACAGTGACAAAGAGAGCATTCCGGAAACGCTCTGGCTTTATTCGCAGTCAAACATTCTGATTCATCATTTGATAGGCAATGGGAAAATTCTCAGCCGAGATGCGTGGCTGGAACTGGGAACACGAGCCGGCTGCCGGAAAGTAACTGACCGAGCCTGCAATTATCTTGGCTATCGGGCATTCATGTTCCAATTGTAACGGAACTGTCAGGAGGTAATCATGTCAGCTAACTTCAAAGAACTCGTCGATGTAAGAGCCCCGATGACGGGGGCGAAATCGGGCAAACTCTACAATCTGGGGACAATCGGCGCGGAAGAATTAGTTGTCAGCCAGTCAGTCAACCCCAACGATTTATCCCGTCTGCTCGAATGTTTGAGAGGTGAAGATTGTGTTCATAGCTGGAGAAACTTCGGTCCAGACGGGACTTTAGAGGAGCTTCTCCGGTGGGAAAACAATCACCGCCCGACCAGGCTTTTCTTTTTTTACCTGAAGCAGGGCGATAAGCAGCAGCTGTGCGCGGCGAGCGCGGTCGCCGATAAGCTGACCATAGACTTTCCGCATCCCGGCTTTTGCGTGCTTGGTCGCTGTTATATTATGCCGCACTTTCGGGGGCGGGGCTTCTACCGCCAGATACTGCGCCACCGGCTGGAATATTGCCGAACACAATTCGGAAATACGCTGAATGGTATTCATATCGGCTCGGTTAATGAGCGGATTTCGCGAGTCATCACAAACCACCGCTTACCGGATTGGTCTAATTTCATTCATCTGGGCGAAGAAGATTTAAAGGTCGGCGGGGAAATCAGGACGGTCGGAGCTTATATGCTGCTGCTCCCCGATTGCATACGCCGAATTCGGAAATCGCTCGCCGGCGATAATGCGCCGGCAGCCGTGCTCGAATTGCAAAACGCGCTGTCTAATATCGAATCTGGCGATATGCGCAATCTGGGCATGCTCATCAAGGAAAAATTCGAAGAGGCAGGCGCGCAGGGATGGTTCCGCCAGCGCGACTCTCTAGAAATCGAACAGCTATTGCTGTTTTGTCGCTCAATACCGTTAGTCGGCTTTAAATAAAATATCCTTTGAAAGAACGACAAGGAGATAGACTTGTGCGAAGTTATCAAGAAATAACAGTCGAAGACGGCGAGACCGGATTCGAAGCCTACCTGGTAGTTGACTCTACGGACAAAGCTATATCCTTTGGAGGGACGCGAATCGATACCTGCGTGACGAAGGACATGATTGTCGAGCTTGCCACTAATATGTCAATGAAGCTCGCCGTCCACGGCTCGCCCGTCGGGGGCGCTAAAGCGGGACTGCGCGCTTCGCCCGATGACCCACGACTGAAACAATTTCTCAGCCGGTTTGCCGAAGAATGCCGCGAGCTGTTGTCGAGCACCACAATTCTCGGAAAAGACATGGGCGCGAAGCAATGGATGCTCGATGAAATTTACAAGTCTCTGAAAATGCCGCAGCTTGGAATCGCGCAGAAGCACCGGCAGCCGACAAAGTGCCCAAACCGTCTATTCGAGTTGGATGGCTATATTCAGAATATGACGGGGAAAGGCGTTTTTTGGTCTATCGAGCAATCGCTCAACGGCGCTTTGCGCGACGCTCGGGTGCTCATTCAGGGATTTGGGGTGGTCGGCGCCGGAGTCGCCTGGCATCTGAATCAATTCGGAGCCCGAATTGTCGGGGTTAGCGATTGCAATAAAGCGGTTCTTGATGCTAACGGTTTTGAACTTGAGGCGTTGATGGCGGCGAAGAATGATAACGGGTTGCTTGACGCAGATAAACTTCCTGATTCGTGCGTTATCGTCGAGCGTGAAGAATTGCTTGCGCAGCCGGCGGATGTGCTGGTGCTGGCGGCTGGCTCTTATCTTGTCGATGAGACTACTGCTGCTCGCATCCAAACGCCTTTAGTCGTCGAGGGAGCAAATCTCGCCCTCTTACCGGGCGCGAGAAACACGCTTCATGTAAACGCCGTGCGGGTCGTGCCCGATATTGTGGCAAACAGCGCGAGTGCCGCGCTGGTCGGACATCAGATAGCATCCGGAAATACGCTTTCGCCGCAAGTCCTTTGGGCTGAAATCGAAACCAACATCAAAAACAGTACAGATGCCGTAGAAAGAGTATCGAAGCAGCTCGACGTTGATTCGAAAAGCGCTTTTGCGTCATTTTATCGAGCTGAGTTGAATGCGCGACGCTGAAAACACAGCGTTTATATGCGGACTGACGAGCTTCAGGTGACAGTTCCTGATGAGGCAATAATCGAGTGACATATTTTATGGAATTTCGACAATGTTCTGTTCAAGGCAGCGGCGGCGCGATACTGAATTGCTGCCATACGGCTTTGGACAAAGACAAATCCAGTATCTTAATCACTCTGCCGTTTGGCGTTCCCGTCAGCGTGGCTCGCGCCGCCTTCGAGAAATTTGAGCCTAACTTCAATGTCGTGACCTGGGAGAGTCGGTATATTTTGAATCTGGAGCAGGAATTTTCCGGTGATGAGAAGATGTCGCCGACAGAGCATGTCCTCGACATGCTCTGCATTTTGCAGACATTGGAGATTGACACTTGTAATCTCATCGGCTATTGCTCCGGCGCGGGAATCTCTCTGCTGGCGGCGAAGCAATTTCCGGATATTTTCACTGAATTAATACTGGTCAACGGCGAGTATCAACTTTTCAAAAAAGGTCATACGGCGACGGACTATCAGCGCAGTATCGATAGTTTTCTTCCCGTGGTGGCGACCAGCCGGAAACAGGCGGGCTTTATATTCTCGAAAATGGCTGAAATATCGGAAGCCAGCAAAGCGAGTCCGCAGACGGAACTGGACAGGCAAATCAATCTTCCGTTCAGCCAGGAAGAATACCTGTTCAGATACGCGAAAAATTACATGGCTTATCGTGACTTTGACGCCTTGAATATTGCTAAAGATATACGACAAAACACGTTTATACTGACAGGTCCCATGGACGTCCATTCCAGTATGGAGAATTCCGAAGCGGTGGGCGAAGCTATTTCAGGAGCTAAGAAGTTTATTGACGACCACGGCAATCACTACGAATTCTGTCGTGCCGGTTCACAGACGCTCGATGAGATTGACGCGCATCTTGCCGGTATAGTCGTTTGAGAACGAAAGGAACATCAGTCATTGAATCGTGAGCTGGTAAGGAGGAGCGACATACGGAGTTTCGAGGCTTGTTACAGGCTTCTGGAAACTCCCTGATTTGCAGTCAATGGCACGCCGCTTCTCGGAGCATTTTTCGGTTTTTGCAAAAATCTAAACACGTATCGTTTTTGCCGGAGACAAGGGGAAAAGTTCTTTGTAGCAGAAATATTTATATCGCAATGACGGGCTTGTGCCGGTTCTTTCGTTTTATGCAATGACAGTTGGCGGAGGAGCGGAAAAACGCTTGACAAAACAGCTGTTACATGTTATACCAATGCTTGTTAAGTTGGTATAATTTAAGGCTACGCCTGACTCATTAAGAAGGGCATCTTCTATGCCCCGACCGTTAGATTTCTGTCAATACCATACTTTATCCGTTTGAGTTGGTCTAAGTAGCGATAAATTTTCTGCTTACCGGCAAATACAATTTAATTTTTCAGCCTATATTAATTAAAGTTGGTGGATTTGTTATGGTTAATCAGTATGATGTAATCGTTGTAGGAGGAGGTCCCGCAGGCAGCACGACGGCGGGATATTTAGCCCGGCACGGGCACCGCACTTTGCTTCTCGAGCGAAGTCAATTTCCAAGACACCGGATTGGTGAATCTCTACTCCCCAGTATGATGCCGGTGCTTGAGGATTTCGGTTTGGTTGAAGCCTGTCGCGAGGCGGGTTTTGTCGAGAAGACCGGCGCCACTTTTATCTGGGGAAAAACCAGGGAACCTTGGGATATACGCTTCGCCGATACACCTTTCCTTCCGTCGAGTTTTGCTTTCCACGTCGAACGTTCCGTGTTTGACCAAATCCTGCTTGACCATGCCGGTCGCGCCGGCGCCGAAATTAATTTGAACGCGACGGTTCTGAATGCGATAAAAGACGGCGATAGAATCACCGGTTTGACTTATCGCGACAACGAGACGGGCGAAACCAAATCGGTCGAGGCAAAGTTCGTCGTTGACGCCAGCGGCTCGTCGTCCATCATCGGGCGGCGCGTTACCGAGCGCCGTTATGATGAGCAGATGCGACAGATTGCCCTGTATGGTTACTTCAAAAATGTGCACGGAGCACATGATTTCCGGCGTTACCATATCATCATCGAAAGCTGTCCGAAAGGCTGGTTCTGGTATATTCCGATGAACAGCGAACGGCTCGGCGAGGTTAGCCTCGGGCTAGTCACCGGTCGTGAATTCGATGAAGAAATAAAAGCAAAAGGCGCCCAAGCCTTCTATGAAGAAGCGCTGGCGGAAGCTCCCTACGTCAACGGATTAATCGGTCCCGATGCCGTGCGCACGGATGAGATGCGCGCCATCCGGGATTGGTCTTATACGTGTGATGAAACGGCAGGACCGGGATATTATCTGGCTGGCGATGCGGCAGCTTTTCTCGATCCGCTTTTGTCGACCGGCGTTTCTTTGGCGATGTTGGCGGGATATTCAGCCTCCGTGTGTATTCACACCGTGCTGAATGACCCGAGTATGGAAGCCGCCGCGGCGAAATTTTACTCCAATAATTACCGCCAGATGTATGAAGTGACGCGCGACTTTCTGCATTATTTCTACGCCGGAAACGCCAGCGCTCATCGTAACGATTTGTTCTGGGAAGCCCGCCGCATGCTCAAGTTTGATGAGAATCTCGGCGCGCAGCAGGCGTTTTCATTTTTCATCAACACAATCCCTGGCAACCCGCATCCGGCGCTGGCAAAGCAGATTCCGCTGTTTCACCAGTTTATGAAAAATATAGACCACCCGTTGGACGAGATAAAACCGGCGCCGGCCATCGAGAAATTCGTCACCGAGGGATTCAAAATAGCTGCTGAATTGAACGATGAAGACATACCGCTGGTGAACGGCAGATTGGAATCGACGTGGCGCATCAACCGCGAGAGTCATACTCTGGAACCGCTGCGCGGCGTGACCTTCGACCGGGAACGTCCGATTTTTTCATCGACAAGTTCTTGGCTGCTGGGTCGAAATGTAGCGCCGCTTGATGAAAGTTCATGCAGCTTATTGGAGCTGATGGACGGCGAGACGCCATGGGCTTCGATAGTCAGCAAATACTCCGCCGAAGCGGGATTGCCTTTCCAGCAGGGCAGAGAAAAGACTTCGGAGATTGTGAATCCGCTGCTTGCCCAAGACTATGTGCTGGTTCGCAGCAGAGCCGCGACGCAATAGAGCTGTGCGGCAAAGGTCAAGCGGCGCGAAAAGTCTGGCAGATTTTTAGTTTCCGCATTCCTTTGCCAAAGGAAAATCATCGTTTTTTGGACATAAAAATTATTTACCTCGATTGGAGTTAGACAATGACACAAAATTCAGAAGTGGAAGTATTAAATTCAGGGCAGCTGACAAATCACTCCCCGGACGCCGACAATGAGGAACAGAGAACCCCCAGCGAGAAATATATCGCGTCGCTCTGGTCGGAGATTATCGGCTTGGACGAGGTAAAGCTGCCACACAAATTTCTAGATGTAGGAGGCAACTCGTTAACCCTAAATATTATATTGAACCGAATCGAGGCGGAAAAAGGTGTCTCGCTCGAAGCCCCATTATTTTTCGATGACGAGAAATCTTCGCTGCTCGAGTTGGCTAAGGCACTAGATGAATCGCTTCAGAACAAGCCAAATCAATCACGGGAGACAACACCTGCTCTTCGCTGCACATAGACGTTCCGGTCGATTTCGGAATCCGTGTCAAGTCGGGACTAGTTTTCGGTGGTTAGATTGAGGAGAAAAAAATGGAGAATGTAAGAATGTCAACATCCACGCTAAATATAGAAGCAAACCGTTCAGTCGCCGCAGACCAGGATCAGGCGTTTTTCAATGAGAATGGTTACATCGGACCTTTTACGATTTACGAGCCTGAGGAAACTGAGGCGATGTGGAAGAAAGTAAGAGTCCAGTTACTGGACAAAAAGGACGCTGTTTACGGTAACAACCAGATGAACTATGACCGTCACCTAGACAACAAAATCCTGAGCGATATTGTCAGCCATCCTGACATCGTCCGGAGAGTCCAAAGTATTTTAGGTCCGAACATTCTCTGTTGGCGAACCGAGTGGTTTCCCAAATATCCCGGCAGTGAAGCCACCGCCTGGCATCAGGCGGAGAGTTTTGTCGCCTTTGAAGGCGATTCGAAACTCGTGCCGACCGAGCCGCACGACGGCTCGTGGGAGCTGACCGTTTGGTTCGCCTTTACCGACGCGATGCGGGAAACAGCGTGTTTAAAAGTCGTTCCCAAGACGCATCGCACATGGTTTTTCGATGAAAAGAGGAATGTTCCCTACGACCCCAATTCAACCGCCGGCTTCTACGGATATGACTTCGAAAAGTTGAAAATAGACCCGAATTGGACACCGGACGAATCGGAAGCGATTCACTTCGAGATGCGAGCGGGACAGGTTCTGATGTTTACTTCTCGCTGCTTGCACGCCTCGGAGGCTAATATCACGAAAGACAAAATCCGGATGGGGTTAGCTATTCGCTACATTCCCACGGATGTCCAGGTCTATCCGTATCATGACGGGCAGTTCACGCACTTTGGCGAGGTCTTTCCTCTGGAAAAATACTCGACGATGCTGGTTGGCGGACAGGATTCTTATAGACACAACAAAATTATCTCACCGCTCGGAGATGAGGGGTGAGCGCGCTGTATATCGCCTAAGTGAATACGTTTCCGGGATATATTCTCTCGTTCCGCGCGTCGCGCGTTTACCGTTTGCCGATCTTGGCGGGACGCGAAAATCGACTCGCTTGAACCTGAACAGAGAGTTCTGAATGAGCGTGTCATTCTCAAAGCCGGGAGCAAGGCTGATTTTTCGCGCGGCTTCCCGACCGGCGACTCGAAGCAAAATTTCGACGGACTTCGCCGGAATACGACATCAATCGACAATGTCCGGGCGGCTCGGCGTTAGTAATCTAACATGAATCCGGACTCCAAAAAGTAACAACTATCTTGACAATCCGTGGGAGGCGCGAGAAATGTGAAAAAGGTACCTTTGATTTATGACAAGGCGATGCACGAGGCTCTAAAGTATTGGCGCGATAGACTCGAATCAATGTTTTTTGACGGGCACATTGCGCTAGACCGTCCGCGTCCGAAAGACGGGAACCAGCAGCTCTCATCGATTGAGCAGGAACTCGACGAAGAAGTCAATATTCTTTTGCAGCGCCTGACGGCGGGCAATCATTTTATCCTGTATACCACGCTGGTTCTGACCCTGAAGATTTGTTTATACAAATATACGGGCGAACCCGAGGTCACTATTTTCAGCCCGGCGACTTCGGAAGGCATCATTACTAATTTACTGCCGATTAAAAGCACTCTGAACGCGGACGCTTCGTTTAAAGACGCGCTGCTGATAACCAAAGAACTCCTCTCCGGCGCATACAAAAACCAACAGTATCCTTTTTCGCGAATGCTGCTCAACATACCCGAGAAGCGCCGACCAAAGCGCCTGTTCATCGTTGTCGCAATGGCGGGATTCAACGAACGCATACCGGACGGCGAATACGATATGGTCGTGCTTTTCGAAACCGTCGAAAGCAAAATCAAAGTCACCTTCCGCTTCGACAGCGGTCTATACGATGAATCGACGATTCGACACTTTTTTAAATTGTTTAATTCCATTCTGCGGCAAGGTCTCAGCCGGATGGCGATTCGCCTTGCGGATTTAAGGCTGGACAATGCCGACGGTTCCGATAGTCTGGACGAAGTCGAAGATTTTGCATCGGTAGCGACGACCTCAGGCATTACAAACCTCGCGGGATTCGAGACCGAACGCCTTCATCGACTAATAGAGACTCAGGCAGCACGGCATCCTAAAAATGTCGCCGTGACGGAAGGCGCTCGCATCACGACCTACGAAACGCTCAATCGCCATGCGGAGCAGTTGGCAGAGACTCTTAAGAATTTGGGATTGGACGTGCGAAAGCCGATCGTCATTTTGATGGATGCGGGCACGGAGATGATTGTCAGCATGCTGGCGGTGATGAAGATTGGGGCGGCTTTTGCGCCGATTAAGATGCTTTCAATCAGGAAGCCGATTAACGAGATACTTCAAGCGCTGGATGCCGAATGCGTCATTTGCCAGGACGGGCACTTGGCAGAGCTTCAACAGTTTCGAGATTCTCTGACCGGCATCGAACACTGCGTCACCGTAAAATATTCGGCGTCAACCAACGGGAAGGGCGTTTCATCGCTTGAAATCGTGCCGAACCGCAGTATTTTTGCGCCGGATGCCGCGGCTGGCGAACCTGCGTCGGCTGAACCGGCGCGGGATGTGGAACAGCAGATTAGCGTTTCGGCGGGCGTTGAGGCGATAAAACGGAAATCCGCCTCCGTAATAGACAATACGGGAAGTAAGGTCGAAGATGATGAGCGCTTTAGCACGGCTTGCGTCTTAATCGACGGCGACGATGATAGTTTAGTGAAGTCCGCGGTTAGCCACGCCGAGCTGGTGAGCCTTTTCCAGTGGCTCAACGAACGTTGCGAGGTAAGCGCTCAAGACCGCTGCTTATTGTCTCCCAGTCTGGGTTCCAGTGAACAGCTATACGATACTTTAGGAATGCTGATTGCCGGCGCCAGCGTTGAAATTGCGAATGCGTCAAGTCTAAAAGACCTGCTGGCTGAACGAATAACGGTCTGGGACCTGCCTACCCCGCTGATGCAGAACCTGCTCGCGGAACTTCTTGCGCTGCATGCCGAAGGAAAGAACCCTGAGGGACCGCGTAATATTCTCCTCAGTGGTGAAAAGCAGTGCGTAATTTTGGCAGACAAGTTAAAGCAATGCTTCCCGAATACTCGGATAACGGGACTCTATTCGAATTCCGCCATAGGTATCTGGACTACTTTTTTTCCTTTCGAAGATGACCCGGCAGAGTCTGACTACGCCGTCATTTCGCAATCCATTCCGGGTTTCGAACATCGAGTTCTGAATAAAAACGGAGAGCCGGTGCCGTTCTATACTAAAGGGGAACTGCACTTAAGACGCTTGCTCCAGATTTCAGAATCGGCGGCTGAGCAGGATGTCAAGACCGGGCTGAGAGTGAAACGGTTGGAAGATAATCGCTTAAGCTGGCTGAGGGGCGAGGAGCATAGCTTTGTGAAGTATGATTGCTGCGTCGAATTAACGAAAGTTGAAACAATTCTTTGCCAGCATGAATATATCAGGGCGGCGGAAGTTATCACCATAAAGACAGGTCAGAAAGCCGACACCCGGGTGGTTGCCTTCATTATTGCCGAACCGGAGCAGGTCTCAGCCGAGAGCGCGCGAGATTTCCTGGTGCTCCGCGACGACATCCATCTCATTCCGGATCTCCTTATTTTGCAGGACGAATTCCCGCTTATGCCTAACGGGGCGATTGATCGAGAAGTTTTGATTAAGCACTTTGTGACGTCACACGAGTCTAAATCTGCGGCAAGCAGCGTCGAGTCGGACGATATACGCCGACGGCTGAAAGCCGTCTGGATCGATATTCTGCAAGTAGACGATGTCGATGATGACGAGAGTTTTTTTGCGCAGGGAGGTAATTCGCTTATGGCGACGCTCCTTATCACGCGCATCAGCGACGAATTTGCGGTTGATTTGTCCGTGCAGAATTTTTTCAGAAAACCCACCTTGCGAGCGATCGCGCAACTCATCGAGGCTGAATCGGAGACTGTCAGAAACGGACATCGGGTCTCAGATTTCAAGGCAGTGTCCAGAGAAAAATATCGAGTGCAGCTATCCGAGACGGACAGTTGAGCGAACAGGCAATTCAGAGTTAAGGAATGATTTATGACAATTGAGAAAACGGGAAGTCAGGACGTGTTTGCCCCACCGGTTTCGTATGCTCAGGAACGGCTTTGGTTTTTGGAGAAGTTTGAGCCCAATACAGCGATCTACAACATTCCCTACATCGCTAATGTAAAAGGTTCGATACATCGAAATGCGTTCAACAAAGCGGTTAATCGGTTAATCGCGCGGCATGAGTCCCTAAGAACCAGTTTTATCGAGTTTGTCGGGAAGCCTAAGCAAGCCATTCACGAGGAACTATCGGTCGAAGTCGATTGGATAGATTTGAGCCGTCTGGACGCGCACGCGTGCGCGGAAAAACTACAGGAGATTTGCACTGAGTCCACCAGCACGCCATTCGATTTGAGCAAAGCTCCGTTGTTTCGAATAATGCTCGTCGCGTCGGCGCGCGAAACCGCCATCATCACGACGATTCATCATATTATTTCCGACGGTTGGTCAATCGGTGTTTTTCAGCGGGAGCTTTCGGCGCTTTATCAGGAGGAATTGGGAGGCAGACCCGCCACGCTGCCAGAGATGCGCGTTCAATATGCCGATTATGCGATTTGGCAGCGCGAAACGCTGGAAGGCGAGGAATTAAGCCGTCTCAAGCATTACTGGCGTCATCAGTTGGACGAAGCGACCACTGTCCTCGAAATACCGAGCGACTACCAGCGTCCCTTAAAGCAGACATTCAACGGCGACGTTCACCTGTTTGACCTCCCGCCGGAATTGGTCGCTGACATCAAGGCGCTCACCAACCGCCAGGAAACAACGCTTTTTATGACGTTATTTTCGGCGTTCGCCGTCCTGTTGTATCGCCTGACGGGACAGGAAGACGTTTTGGTCGGGACGCCGATTGCGGGTCGCAGAGACGCCGAGCTGGAAAATCTCATCGGTCTCTTCGTTAATACGCTAGTGCTTCGAGCGCGAATGGAGCCGTCGAAGCCTTTTGTTCAATTGCTTTCGGAGGTCAAACAGATGACCATCGAAGCCTTCGAACATCAGGATATGCCCTTCGAAAAACTAGTGCTCGAATTGAATCCGAAGCGGGATCTCAGTCATAGCCCGTTGATACAGATATTATTTTCGCTACAGAATATACCGCCGCTCCAGAAATTGTTGTCGGGAGTTACGGAAACGGACGCGGGCATGTCCCAAAATCTTGACGGGCACACGGGCACAGCGAAATTCGATTTAGCTTTGTTCGTCTCGGAGGTAGGCGATATGCTGCAGTGTTCTATCGAATTTAATACCGACTTGTTTTCCACGAAGACCATTGAGAATATTAGCGGCTACTTTGTCAAATTGCTGGACGGCATTGTGAAAGACCCTGAGGCTGGCATTTCCTCTTACGCGGTGATGAGCGTGGAGAGAAAACAGCGTTGTCTGGAGGACAGCCGAGGAAAAGATTACGCTTACTCCGAAACGAAAGGCTGTCATCATTTATTTGAGAATCAATGCCGAAAATTGCCCGACGCCATCGCCGTCTCACTCGCTTTCGATAAAGTGAGAGAGCAAGTGACATACGCCGAGCTTAACGCCTACGCCAATCGCATCGCCCGCTATTTGACGGCGCGAGGAGTTAAGTCCGGTGACAAGATCGCCCTTTGTATACCGCGCAACATTCACCAGATTGCCGCTGTGTTGGGTATTGTGAAGGCAGGCGCCGTCTACGTCCCGCTCGACCAAGAGTATCCGCCGGAACGGCTGCGATTTATTTTGAGCGATGTCAATGCGCCTTTACTGATAACTTCTGTCGATACACGGGTCAATCTGGATGAGTTTGTCGAGACAATTGTGCTGGAACAGGAAGCTGAAGAGATTGACAAACAAAGCTCTGACAATCTGGACATCGCATACGCTCCTGAGATGCCTCTTTACGTCATCCATACATCGGGCTCGACTGGGCAGCCGAAGGGCGTTGTTATGCCCCATCGCTCTATTGTTAACCTGATAGAGTGGCAAGCGCGTAACTCAAGCGTTAAGCCCGGCGACATCACTCTGCAATATGCGCCGCTGAATTTTGACGTCGCCAGCCAGGAGATATTTTCGACGCTGACGTCAGGCGGCTGCCTGCAATTAATCGATGAAGGCGTCCGTCGGGAAAGCCCTCGTCTGCTGGATTTTCTGAAGAAGCAGGGAGTTTCCCGATTATTTTTGCCGCCGGTGGCGCTTGAACAACTTGCTAATGCGGCGCAGAGCAAAGATGTGAAATTGGAAAAACTCCGGGAGGTGATAGTTGCCGGAGATAAGCTTCAGGTAACGGATAACATTCGCCGCTTCTTTGAAAATCTGCCCGAAGCACGCCTTATAAACCAATACGGTCCGACGGAAACTCACGTCGTTTCGGCACATACACTGGAAGGTTCGGCAGCCGAATGGTCGGTAAATCCGTCGATAGGCAAACCGATAGACAACGTTCAGCTATACATTCTCGATGAAAACCTGGAGCCTAAGCCGCCAAAAGTCGCCGGCGAGCTTTACATCGGCGGCGTCGCCGTCGCGCTCGGTTATCTCAATTTACTGGAAGAAAGCGGCAGGCGATTTATCAAAAACCCTTTTCAGAAGGATGGTGGATTACTTTATCGAACCGGCGATGTGTGCCATTACGATAATGACGGCGCGTTAACCTTCCTCGGACGCGCAGACCAGCAGATTAAACTGCGAGGATTTCGAATAGAACTTGGAGAACTGGAAGTGGTTCTGAAAAGGCACGACAGCATCAAGGATGCTGTCGTTGTCAAGCTACAGTCAATACAAGGTGACGACCAACTGGCGGCTTATCTGGTCGTTAAAGAGAATGCCGTTTTGGATAAAGCGGAACTGCGTAGTTACTTGGCTGATAAGCTGCCGGTCTACATGATTCCCACGCATTTTGTTCGATTAGACAGTTTTCCGTTGACCGGCAGCGGAAAGATTGATCGTCGTAAGCTGCCGGAGCCGGTCAAAAAGGGGTTGGCGCGTGACGGCGAACCGACTTATGTGGCGGCACGCACACCGGTCGAACGGTTTCTTGCAGGCTGTTGGTGTAACTTGCTTCAGCTCGAAAAAGTTTCGATTCACGATAATTTTTTCGAGTTGGGCGGACATTCCTTAACGGCAACGCAATTTGTCTCGCGGATTCGGGACGAGTTCGGTCTGGAATTACCTTTGTATAGGGTCTTTGAACGTCCGACGATTGAACTTCTGGCGTTGGAGATTATCCAAAAACAGGCGGCGCAGGAAGAACAATCCGAACTGGAAGCTCTGTTGAGTGAATTGGAGTCTCTTTCAGAAGAAGATTTAGAGGAGCTGCTGTCGGAGTCTAGGGACGATTAAGCTGAAAGGCACAGGAGGATAAAATGCAACTTAGCAGAGAGCATCATATAAAACAACTTGCGGGAATATTTGGTCCTGACCAGAAGGCAGCCTACTATAAAGCGTTTATAGATCCCACGGCAGTTAATTTGTCCACCGCAGAAAATATTTTGCTATTGGATTTCTATAACGAAAAAGTTTTTAACGATCTCGGACCGGTTGGTCTGGACACCATTAAATACCCGCTTCCGACTGTTTATGGACGTGCCGACTATCTGGAAAGCCTACAAAACTTCCTTAATTATCAATGGAATGTCTCAGTCAGTTCCGACGACATATTTGCGGCTTCAGGAGTAGTCGCGGCTTTAGAGCTTCTGGCGCTCGCGCTTTTCAAGCCCGGAGATGAAGTTCTCATTCCAGCCCCGTTGTGGTATGGATTTCACTGGTCATTTAGCCAGACCGCGGGATTGAAGTTTGTATCTTTCCCGATTGATGATGGAGTCACCCTTACCAGGGCGAATGTTCAAAATGCCCTCGACAAATACCAGAACGCCAAACTGCTGGTGCTGACGAACCCTAATAATCCTCTCGGAACTAATTATTCCAGGCAGCAGCAGGAAGAGATATATTCGCTTTTTCTGGAAAATCCTGACCGGCATATTATATCTGACGAGATATACGCTTGTTCACAGATTAAAGACAAGAGCGAATTTGTCAGCGCCCTGAGTCTAGATGCTTATCAAAAATACTCTGACCGCATACACGTGACTTGGGGGCTTTCAAAGGATTTCGGACTTGCCGGTTTTCGCGCCGGTTTCATCATTACAAAATCAAACACGGTTCAGACGGCTCTCAAAGATGCGGAATGCGCGGCGAGCTTGTGCTGGTTTTCGCCTTTTGTCACTCCGAATTACTATCTGACGAAGAAGCTTTTTCTGGATAATTCCGGAGCGCCCGATCCGCGATTGGCTAATGATGCGATGGTCTTATATAAGAGTTTGTTAGTGAAGCAGTACAGCGAAACAGCACAGCATCTCGAAAAGGGGAATATCCGGTATTATCCAGGAAACCACGGAGCAATGTTTTTCTGGATCGATCTGCGGCCTTATTTGGATCGTGTCCCGGAGAGTGTTTCGGACCAGCCCGTGTTGTGCCCGGAAATTTACAAATACGATGATGCGAGAGAACGACGACTCGCTAATTATGTTAGCGGGCTTGGTGTTTTATTGACTCGCGGACAGGAATGCTTCAATGAAGAGCCAGGGTTCTTCCGTCTTTGCTTTACGGCTGAAGTATTGGATCGGGTGACTCTCGGAATTGACAATATGGTCCGGGGGTTAGAAGTGCTCCCGCCATCATCCTAACTAAGGCTAATCCGGCATTTCTGGGAGATGGGAGCGTGAACGAATGTTTTCAATATATACGGGAAGTGTGGACGGACATGCGGCCATGGCGTCTACAAAACAAAATATCGAAGGCCGCCTGTCAGCACCATGAGTAGCAATAAGGTCATCTTTCATTCTGTCCGTATCT